>NC_022997.1:3325910-3653837 GCF_000503895.1 Hyphomicrobium nitrativorans NL23 | reverse complement strand
CCCCCATCCTAACCTCCCCCACAAGGGGGGAGGGACTCCAGGAAACGGGGACCGCCGCGAATGACAGCCTTCCTCGCCCAGAACCTCGCGCCGATCATGTTCGCGGCGCTCGTCTTCTTTCTCTTGCTCGGTTATCCGGTCGCGTTCTCGCTCGGTGCGGTAGGCCTGTTTTTCTTCGTCGTCGGCGTCGAGCTTGCGCCTTTTTCGGGCGGCGCGATCACGCTGTCGTGGAATCTCCTGCAGTCGATGCCGGCCCGCGTGTTCGACGTGATGCGCAACGAGACGCTGCTCGCGATTCCCTTTTTTACGTTCATGGGGCTGATCCTCGAACGGTCCGGCATGGCCGAGGATCTGCTCGAAACGGTGGGCCAGCTTTTCGGCGAGATCCGCGGCGGCCTTGCACTTGCGGTGGTGTTCGTCGGCGCGCTGCTGGCAGCGACCACAGGCATCGTCGCGGCCAGCGTGATCGCGATGGGGCTCATCTCGCTGCCCATCATGCTGCGCTACGGCTACGACAGGCGCCTCGCGACCGGCGTCATTGCCGCGTCAGGCACGCTCGCGCAGATCATTCCGCCCTCGCTGGTGCTCATCGTGCTGGCGGATCAGCTCGGCCGCTCCGTGGGCGACATGTACAAGGCGGCTATCGTGCCGGGCCTGACGCTGGCCGCGCTCTATGCCTTCTATGTGATGATGATGGCGCTCATTTTCCCGGCGTCCGCGCCGGGGTTGCCGTCGGAGGACGTGGGGCACCGAGAGCCGGATGGCTCGCGCGGGCTCTTGTCGCTTGGCGTGTTGACACTGCTGTCGGCGGCGTTCGCCGCGTGGGTGCTGTCTGGGTCCCATTACGAAGGGATCGACTACGCGATCCTGTCGATGACGTGGGCGGTCGCCTTCGCGCTTGCCGTAGCGCTTTTGAACCGTGCCCTTCTCACGTTCACCGGCCGCTCGTTCCTTTCGGGGATCGCCGAGCGCGTCACGTTCGTGATGGTGCCACCGCTGCTGCTTATCTTCCTCGTGCTCGGAACCATCCTGATCGGCATCGCCACGCCGACGGAAGGCGGCGCCATGGGCGCCGTCGGTGCGCTCGCTCTCGCCGCGATCAAGCGAATGAGCGACGGCGACGTGCGCCGCTTCAACTTCGACATCGTGCGCCAAGCGACGGAATCGACCGCGAAGCTCGCCGCCTTCGTCATGTTCATTCTCCTCGGCGCGCGGATCTTCACGCTGACGTTCTACGGCGTCAACGGGCACGTCTGGGTGGAACACCTGCTGACATCCACGCCCGGCGGCATGTACGGCTTTCTGATCGTCATCAACATCGCCATCTTCCTGCTCGCCTTTTTCCTGGACTTCTTCGAGCTGTGCTTCATTCTCGTTCCGCTGCTCGTGCCCGCCGCAGAAGCGATTTTTACCTCCGCGCCCGAGGCCGTGGCTCTTGCCAAGAGTTTCGGCATGGAGGTCGTCACCGTCACGGATGCCTCCGGCGTTCCGCGCGAGGCCGTGGCGGACGTGACGCCCTTCATCATCTGGTTCGGCGTGCTTCTGGCCGTCAACATGCAGACGGCCTTCATGCATCCGCCGTTCGGGTTCGCGCTTTACTATTTGCGCTCCGTCGCGCCGCGCCAGAGCTACCGCGATAGGGTAACCGGGCGCGTGATGCCGCCCGTTACGACGGGCGAGATTTACTGGGGCGCGATTCCGTTCCTGTGCATCCAGCTTGTTATGGTTGCGCTTTTGATGCTGCTCCCCTCGATGGCGATCGAGAAGGCGCAGCCGCGGGAAGTGCCGCCCGTCGTCGAGAGAACGCATATGCCACCGAGCGGAGAGGGCGAGCGGGGCTTCGCATTGCCGCCGTCGCCGCCTTCGATCGAGGGGGCACACGATGTCCCGCTGAGCGGGCCCGGCGCGCCGACGCTCGACATGCGGGACTTGCCGAGCTTTTCCGCGCCGGAGCGGGCGGCGCCGCGTGCTGCACCGCCGTGATCGGCGCCGCACGAGAGACGAGCGAAAGATACGCCGCAACACGGATCGGCGTGTCCATCGCGCGCTAAATGAAAGTGGTTCTGAAAAAGCGAATCTCTGCGCTTTATGGGAAGCTTTGCAAGCCATGGGGCCGTTGCGCCACAGTGGCATCATCGGTTACACGTCGTCACAATTTCAGACTGGTGATGCTGTTCACTCTGTTGCTAAGTGAGAAGCGTGATCGGGCTCGGCGCGAGGCGCCATTTCGCACGGCGACGTGGGACAGCGATCAGCTCGCTCGATCATCTTCAGCTCAGCGTACTGCGTCTCACAAGATCAGCGCGTGATCCGAAAGTCATTCATGCGGAAGACAAGAAGGCTCGCGTCCTCGACGCTCAAGACCGAGAACATCGACACCCTCGGAGCTGCCGTTGAAGTCCGCCGTCATCCTGGCGCGCGCCGTTTGACGCTTCGCGTCAGCCGCACGCGGCGCACGGTCATCGTGACGCTGCCGATGCAGTGCGACATCGACGAAGCGGGCACGTTCATCACCCGCAACATCGAGTGGGTGCGCGAACGGCTCGACAGTTTGCCGTCGCCGGTTCCGTTTCGCGATGGCGTTTTCATCCCGCTCAGGGGCGAAGCGCATCGTGTCGTCTTCGCAGGCCCCGGCAAGCGGGGCGTTGTCTCGCGCCGCGTCGCTGAAGATTTCCCCGAACTCTGCATTGCGGGGCACGAGGAACATGCGCCGCGCCGCCTGAAGGACTGGCTCGCGCGCGAAGCCCACCGCGATCTCGAAGACCGCGTCGCCTTTCATGCCAAACGGCTCAACGTCGCTCCGAAGCGCATTGCCGTGCGCGATCAGACGAGCCGCTGGGGATCGTGCTCGACGACGGGCGTGCTCTCCTTCTCCTGGCGGCTAATCCTGGCGCCGCCCGAGATCCTGGACTACGTGGCCGCCCACGAGGTTGCGCATCTGAAGGAGATGAACCACGGGCCGCGCTTCTGGGCGCTCGTCGCCAAAACCATGCCGGCCCTGGAGGACGCCAAGCGCTGGCTGCAGATCTACGGCATGGATCTGCACCGCTACGGCATGCTCGCCGAGGAATAGAGCGGCTGCGCTTGCGCGTCCTGCGTCAGGGAACGGGGATGTCGAAGTGCAGCACGGCTTCACGCGTGCCGAGCTTCGAGTAGAGCGCGATGGCCGCATCGTCTCCGTGGTCCGCCTGGACGAACACCACGTATCCGCCGCGCTCGGCCGCGATCGCTCTCAAGTGGCCGATTAGGTCTGTCGCGATGCCCTGTCTGCGGTTCGTCTCTGCGACTGCGAGGTCGTAGATGTAGAACTCGCTCCGCTCCTGCTCGAACTTGCGTAGCTCATAAGCCGCGAGCCCGCCGACGACGTGTCCGGCCGCCACCTTCACAAGCGCCACGAAACCCGGATCGCCGAGAAGACGGCGCTGATACGCTGCGGAGGGCCGGGCGCGCCCGTACGTATCGCGTTCGCCGAACGCCTCGCCGAACAGTTCCAGAAGGCCGTCCATCAGGCTGAGATCGTCAAGCCCGAGTCTTTGGATCGCCATGCCAACCTCCGCGCTTCTCGCGCCCTGCGCGGCGCTGTCGCCGCGCGTGATGCACGAGGATTGTGTCGTTCAGCGGCCGGCGGGAGGTGAGAAGACGGGCGGTGCGACGACGATCCGTCCGTCCGGCATGACGGTTGTGGTGCCGGAGGGAGAGACGGAGATGGCCCGCGTATCCGAAGGCGCGTCCAGCATCTGTGCGATGAAGTCGTCGTCGATCTGGCCGGCCGGGTGGCGTGGTGTCCCGGCGGTGGCCGGCGGGGCCGGGCGCGCGGCATCGTGCGGCAAGGGCAGCGGACCGCGATCCGCATGAGCCGCCCGCATGACCTCGTGCCAGATCTCGGCGGGCAGCGTGCCGCCGCCAACCCGCTCCATGCGCTTGCCGTCGTCGTTGCCGACCCAGACGCCCGCCGTCAGATGCGCCGTGTAGCCGACGAACCACGCGTCGCGGTAATCCTGCGACGTGCCCGTCTTGCCCGCGACGATGTGCCCGGGGAGCGCGGCGCGCCGGCCCGTGCCGCGCTCCACCACGGCGCGCAACATGTCGTTCATCGCCGCGACGGAGGCCAGCGGGATCGCGGGATCGGAGCGCGCATCGAAGCGCTGAAAAAGCACCCGGCCTTCGGCTGTCCTCACGCGGCGGATCACGTAGGGCTCGTTGACGTAGCCCCCGTTCGCGAACGCTGCGTACGCGCCCGTAAGATCCAGCAGCGACACTTCCGACGTTCCGAGCGCAAGCGACGCGTCGCGTCTGAGTTCCGATTTCATGCCGAGCCGGCGCGCGGTGGCTGCAACCTTGGTCGCTCCGGCGTCGAGGAGCAGGCGCACAGCCACGCTGTTGATCGACTGCGCGAGTGCGTCCCGCAGCGTCACCGGCCCGATAAAGCGGCCGTTTTCATTGCGCGGAGTCCAGCGCCCGGCGGTGATGGGTGCGTCCTCCATCATGCTGTCGGGAGCGAGGCCACGCTCCAGCGCCGTGAGATAGACCACGGGTTTGAACGCCGAGCCCGGCTGGCGGTGGGCCCGCACGGCGCGATTGAACTGGCTGTCTGCATAGGAGCGCCCGCCGACCAGCGCGCGGATGCCCCCGTCGGGTGCGAGCACCACCACCGCTCCCTGGCCCGCCGAGAGCGCCGCACCTCGCGAGGTCAGCGCCGCTTCGACGACTTGGCTGGTCTTGCGCTGTAATTCTCCGTCGAGCGTCGTCTCGATCACGATCTCTTTGGTGTCGGCCCCATCGAATTCGGCCGCGACGTCTAGGACGTAGTCCACGGCATAGGCCATGTCCGCCTGGTTCGGAGCCCGCATCAGAGGAGAGAAATGGATCTCGCTGGAGACGGCCTGTTCGGCGTCCGCGTGGGTGATGAAGCCTGCCGCCGCCATCCGCCCGATCACGACGTGCCCGCGCGCAATGGCCTGCGTGGGGCTCGCGCTCGGCGCATAGCGCGACGGGGCCTTGAGAAGCCCCGCGATAACGGCGCTCTGGCCGAGTGTGAGGTCGCGCGCGGATTTCCCGAAATAGCGCTGGGCCGCCGCCTCGATGCCGTGCGCGCCGCCGCCGAAGTAGACGCGGTTGAGATAGAGTTCGAGGATGTCGCGCTTCGAAAGGCGCAGCTCGATCCAGAGCGCGAGCACCAGTTCCTCGGCCTTGCGCGCGAGCGTGCGGTCGGACGTGAGAAACAGGTTCTTCACGAGCTGCTGCGTGATCGTGGAGCCGCCCTCGACAAGACGGCCCGCCCTCAGGTTCACGAGTGCGGCGCGCGCCATGCCGATGGGATCGACGCCGAAATGGCTGAAGAAGCGTTGGTCCTCGATGGCCACGACGGCGTTGGCGGCCATGGGCGCGAGCATGTCGAGGGGGATATAGGCCCGCGAAACGCCTCTCTCGGCAATCACGCTCCCGTCTGCGTCCACGATGCGGATCGTGGGACCCGTTCCTTTGGGCCGCATCGAAAGCGGATCGGGATAGATCATCGTGTAGACGATGAAGAGCCCGCCCACCGCGACGGCGGCTGCGGACGCGAACACGAGCGGCACCAGGAAAAACAGGCGGATCAGAAGCGGGAGGCGAGAGCGTTTCTTTGCGGGTTCCGGTTCATGCTCGGATTCGTACCCGTACTCGTATTCGTACCCGTCGGGCGGCACCCACGGCGTGTCGTCATGGTAAGTCGGCAGTTCCGGTTCGTACCGGCCCCGCTCGTCTCGACCATCGAAGCCGCCGTTGAACCTCCCGTTGAAGCCCATGCTCCCCAGCCCCGCGTGCGGATTGGCACGGTGATATGCGGCCGGGCGAACGCGCGCGCGGCCGCGTGCATCATGCGGGCACGTCAACTAACGCTGCGTTAACCGATCGGGGCTCAGCGGCGGCTCGTGAATGGCGCAGCGAGGAGGGCCAGGAAGATGCGCGCGCCGATGGTGAAGAACATGAACAGCAACTGGCGCTCTTCGAGCAGGAGTTCGACCCAGATGTTGTATTTAGGTTCGAGGCCGGTGCGTGTGATGAGGCTTTTGAGATCGCGTGCCCATCCGAGCATCATCGAAAGCGTTTCGGGCCAGTTGTAGCCCACCGCGGCCAGCGCGAACGCGCCGAGGATCAGCGACAGGAAGATCGTCCCGGTGCTCAGCAACAGACGCAAAAGCATGTGATCCCCCACCTGCGCCCCCGAACGTGCCGGAAGCACGCTCGAGATCGAGCGTAGGGCCCGCCGAGGTGCGGCACAAGCGCCCGCGTGAGGTGCCTGATTGTTGAGCATTCGGCGCGCGCGAGGCGAGTTATCCACATGCTGTGAAATCCCGGCGCTCAAGTTGCGAAAAACACTGTGGATTCCCCACGGTGGCCATAGTGGAAAAGCCGCGACTCAGCGAAGGGTGAAGGGGAGCCGCCCGTATTGCGGCGAGGTGTTGCGTAGACCAACAGCTCAAGACCCAGGAACGCAATGCTATCGCCTCGCCATGCCCTCCCTCTCGCCGCCGCGCTGCTGCTTCTCGGCGGCTGCTGCAAGGATACGCTGCGCGAGATGACGTCGCTCAAGGATATGGCCCCGCGTGCGCCGCACGCGCAGAAAAGCGCAACGCCCAAGGTCAGCAAGGCAAGCGCCAAGGCGGACACCGCGACTCAAGCCGCTGAGGTCGAAGTCGAGGATAAGAGCGAATCTGCCATCGAAACCGGCTCCGTCCAGAAGCCGGATTCCTGTCAGGGTGCCCACGTCGCCTATCAGGCCACCCGCGAGTACCTTAAGAATTTCGGGCCGAGGCCGGCGGATCGGCCGGGCGAGAAGGGCCCCTGCATGCCGGACGCGCAGTGAGTGCTGGCGGCCATTGAGAATTAGCCCGCCTCGCGGATTTCGCGCGCGGCAACGGCGGCCAGCAGCGCACGCCAGATCTCGACCATCGCCAGCGAATCCCGCTTGCAATACGTGAGCAGGTCCTTGCGCGCCTCCTCCGCTTCGTCGCCTTCGAGATCGCCGGTGACGATGCGGTTCCACGTCTCGCTCGCCGTCGCGCCTTCCTGGATCGCGAGCCCTTGATAGGAAAGCTGCGGAACGAGCGCCGGAAGCACCCACTTGATCGAGGTGCGGCCGCGAAACTTCGGGTGAATGACCATCTGCCCGGTGAAGACGTCCATCAGGTCCACGATGCGCTCGTTCACCGAGTTCAGAAATTCGCGCTCATCCGGCAGCCGCTCCGCAAGTTTCGCGTTGATGCCCCGCTCGAACGGACGATTCCACACCACGATGCTGCCTTCCGCCGGAATCGCATCCTTGAGTGCGCCGATGAAGTACTCGTCTGGGCAGGCGCGGCCGGTGAACAGGAAATCGCGGTGCACCGCCTCGCCGCCGGGGTGCGAGACCACATGCTGCGAAAACTGGAACGGCACGTGGTCGTACGGGCGGAACCTCGCGAAACGCGGCAACGCGCACGGATAGGTCTCGTAGTCGAGAAACGAGATCGGGTATCGCAGCCGGTTGAGGAATTCGCCGAGCGGCGCCACCTCCAGAAAGGCGCGCCCCTGTCGCGCCGCACGCACCTGGTTGGCTTGGTTCACGGTCAGCTCGAAGTCGTCGGGGATGTCGGCGATGTCGAGAATATCTGCGTCGACGAGCGCCCGCAGGCGGCGCGGAGAGGCGCCGATCCGCGTGAGATCGTGCACACTGTATTCGGGCACGTGCCCGTTGATGAAGGAAAAGCTCGTGCAGTGGCTGCTGCGTCCTTTGTAGACGCACGCGCACGGCGCAGGCGGCATGGTATCGAGCGACAATACGTCGTGGGCCGCGTCCATTTCTGCCGCGACCGTCTCCAAAAGCGGCGTCACGCGGTCCGTGAAGTCCTCGCGGGTGAACAGGCGTTGGAGATCGAGCGTGCCATCGGACACGTAGGAGCTATCCAGCCGCACGAGATGAAAGCGTCCGAGCGGCACGCCGCATTCGGTGAGCACGTTCGCCTGAAAGGCGAGGTCGTGGGCGTAGAGGTCGTCCTTCGCTTTACGGTCGTCGCCGCTGGTCGAGGCCTTGACCTCGTAAAGATCGTAGACGCCGCGGTCTTCGCTCCACACCAGCACGTCGCACGCCGTCGTGTAGCGGTCCGTCTCGAACACCGGCTGATAGAGCACACCGTAGCGTTCAGCGACGAGTTGCGCCGTGCCGTCGGCATCTCCGCGCCGGATCAGCACGCCGTCGGGAAAAATATCGCGCGCGCGCGCATCGACATCGTTGCCCGTATCCATGACCGCCTGCTCGAAGACCGACGGAGGGCGGGCGTGGTAAACTTCGGGGCGGTGAATCTTGACCCACGCATTGTGAGCGCAATCGCGGTAGACGAGATAGTTCGTCTTGCTGAGTTTCCGGCTGGTTCGCATGGTTCTGCTCGGCCGCGAAGGCAGCCGCCCCCTCTCCTCCTTGGCCGCACCCCTTGAAAACCGACGCAACCACGCCGAACGTACAGAACGTGGCAAAGTCCGCCAAACCCAGAATGAGGTTTGCCCAGTGCTAATCCGCCAAGCGGATGATATCCGCCCGTACGAAATCACGCCAAAAAGCCTGTATTTGGGCCGCAGGGAGCTGATGACCGGCGGCATCGCAGCCGCGGCACTGGCCATGGCGCCCGGTGATCCGGCGTGGGCTACGGCGCTCGAAGCCCGAAAAGGCCCGTTTTCGACCGACGAGCCGCAAACGCGCCGCGCCGACGTGCTGTCTTACAACAATTTCTATGAATTCGGCTCCGGCAAGGACGATCCCGCCGCGAACGCGGCCTCCCTCACGACGGCGCCGTGGTCGGTCGAGATCGGCGGTCTCGTCGCCAAACCCGCGACGTATGCTCTGGAAGATCTTCTGAAGCCCGCGACGCTCGAAGAGCGCATCTACCGGCTCCGCTGCGTCGAGGGTTGGTCGATGGTGATCCCGTGGATCGGCTTCCCGCTCGCCGATCTCATCTCGCGCGTCGAGCCGCTGGGCAGCGCGAAGTACGTCACGTTCGAAACGCTCGTGCGGCCGGATGAGATGCCCGGCCAGCGCGGCCTTTTCCAGCCGCTCGATTGGCCCTATCGCGAGGGCCTGAGGCTCGACGAAGCGAAGCACCCGCTCACGATCCTCGCGGTCGGCATGTACGGCGAAACGCTGCCCAATCAGAACGGCGCGCCGCTGAGGCTCGTCGTACCGTGGAAGTACGGCTTCAAGAGCATCAAGTCGATCGTGCGCATCGCTTTCGTGGAGGCGCAGCCGAAGACCACTTGGGAAGAGATGGCGTCGCACGAGTATGGCTTCTATTCGAACGTCAACCCGGAGGTGGATCACCCGCGCTGGAGTCAGGCGACGGAGCGGCGCATCGGCGAAGGCAGCGGCTTGCTCGCGAAGCGCCGCCCGACGCTGATGTTCAATGGCTACGGCGACGAGGTCGCCGGGCTTTATGCGGGCATGGATCTCCGTGCCAACTACTGAGCCGCATGGAAATTCCCCTCCCCCCTGTGGGGAGGGGTTAGGGGTGGGGGGACGCCCGACAGCAGACGATCTGCAATCCCCCCCTCCCAACCTCCCCCACAGGGGGGGAGGAGCACGTCTGTCCTGGCTCGGCCCCGGAAGCTGGGCGCTCTACGCGCTGGGGCTCTCGCCCGGCGTTTGGACATTCTATCTCGGCCTCAACGATCAACTCGGCGCCGATCCGCTGAAAGTGCTGGAGCGCACACTCGGCCTTTGGGCGCTGCGCTTTCTCGTGATCGGGCTCGCCGTCACGCCGCTGCGTAAGATCGGCGGGCCGAACCTCATCCGCTATCGTCGCACATTCGGCCTGCTCGCGTTCTTCTACGCGTTGTTCCATGTCGTCGTGTACGTCGTGCTCGACCAGGGCCTCGACGTGAGCGCCATCGTGGCCGACATCGTCAAGCGGCCGTACATCACCATCGGCATGGTGGCTTTTCTCATCCTCGTGCCGCTCGCCGTCACGTCCAACGCGACGATGATCCGCCGCCTCGGCGGACACGCATGGCAGCGCCTTCACCGCTGGGTGTATCTCGCGGCGGCCGCAGGCGCGCTCCATTTCATCATGCTGCTTAAGACGGTGACGTTCGAAGCCGCGTTTTATGCCGCGGCGGTCGCGCTCCTGCTCGCGTTCCGCCTTGTAGGCCGCAGGCCCTTCAACCCACTTCGCCGATGATGAAGTGCTGGATGTTGGCGACACGGGCCGGATCTTCGCCGACCGCCCAATCGCGCACGGACACGCCCGCCTGATGCACGGTGTCGGGATCGCCAGAGACGAGCGGATGCCACCACGCGAGCCCTCGCCCTTCCGCAACGCGCCGGTACGCGCAGCTCTCCGGCAGCCACGCGATGGCCTCGACGTTCTCGGGTCCAAGCGTGATGCAGTCGGACATCACGTTGTGTCGGTTCGTGTAGTCTTTGCAGCGGCAGCGGCCCACGTCGAGCAGGCGGCAGGCGAGACGCGTCAGAAAGACGTCGCCCGTATCCTCATCCTCGATCTTGAGAAGGCAGCACTGCCCGCATCCGTCGCACAGCGATTCCCACTCGCGTTGCGAGAGTTCGTCGATCCGCTTGGTTTCCCAGAACGGCGGCGGTGTCGGATCGGACGCCGCCGAGCCCGCGTCCGCCGCGACCGCAGCCCCGATCAATCGCTCGATCGCCGGGCTCTTCGCGGTGCGACGCGGCTTAGACTTCGCTCTGAGGCGTGACGGGCGTTTGCTCAACGTATGGGCTCATTCTTTGGCATATCGGGTTCGATAGCATGCCATATCGCCCAGATCCTCTGCGGCGTAAACACCGCGCGCAACCGCACGCGCTACGCAATCGGCGGCAATCGAGCCGATGCGCATGAGCTGCATCAGCCGTTCGAGCGGGTCGCCGGGGAGCGCCGCCGTCCCCGTCGCGAGCGTAAAGATCGTGTCGCCATCCACGTGCGAGTGGATCGGGCGGACGGCGCGGGCTAGCCCGTCCTGCGCCATGATCGCGATGCGGCGCGCCTCCGCCTTCGTCAGCGCGGCATTGGTCGCGACGACGCCGATCGTCGTGTTGCCGCCCGGCGCGAGCGGTGAAACGTCGAGCCGTGTGCCCTTCAGCGGATCCCCCGCCGAAGCTGACGGCAAGTCGCCCGGCCATCCGCGTCCGCCGAACTCGCCGTCGAGTTCGAACGGTGCGGCCCAGAAGTGCCCTGTTCCCGGCAGGACGGCCGATCCGAACGGATTGACGGCGATGAGCGCGCCGACCTGGAACGCGCCGTCGATGACGCTGGCCGAGCCGAGCCCGCCCTTGATGTTGCCCGCCATCGCGCCGGTGCCGGCCCCCACGTTGCCGAGCGCGAAGTCGCGGCTCACGGCTTCGCAGGCAAAACGGCCCCACTCGCGGTAAGGCGGCGTCTCGCCCCATTCCTTGTCGCCGCCGTTCGGCAAGTCGAACAGCACCGCGCCGGGCACCACGGGCGAAACGGTCGGCGTCTCGCCAAGCGCGAACCCGCGACCGCGCGCCCCGAGCCACGCGACGACGCCCGACATCGCTTCGAGCCCATAGACCGAGCCGCCGGACAGCACGATGCCGTCCACCGCTTCGACGAGGCAGGTGGGGTCGAGCGCGTCCGTCTCCCGCGTGCCCGGCGCACCACCTCGCACGTCGACGCCCGCGACCGTGCGCCGATCCGGCAGCACGACTGTCACGCCGCTGCGGACATCGAGCGATTGCGCGTTCCCGACGGCAATGCCGTCGACATCGGTGATGAGATTGCGCGGTCCTGGCCGAAGCGACATGGCGTTGTCTCCGATTTTTGCCCGGAGGAGACGGTCTCACGCAGTCGATGAAGAAAACCCGAACGCCCTCGGCCCGTTAACCGTTACGCGTCTTGGCGAAGCCAAGCTTCGCTTGGGTGCGACCCGGCGCGAGCGTCCCCGCTTGGCCCGCAGGGCCCGGGAGCAAGGCGACCCGCGGCAAGTGCCGCGGCCCTCCACAGAGCACCACGCGTTTTGAACGAAGCTTCTCGCAGCTTGCGTACGAGCGCGAAACGCGCCTCTCGGGCGCGTGAGCCACCCCTTCACTTGGCCCGCAGGGCCCGGGAGCAAGCCGATCCGCGGCAAGTGCCGCGGCCATCCACACAGCACCACGCGTTTTGAACGAAGCTTCTCCCAGCTTGCGTACGAGCGCGAAACGCGCCCCTCGGGCGCGTGAGCCTAATAGAGTGGTGCCTCTGGCCCGACTCGAACGGGCACGTTGTTGCCAACAGCAGATTTTGAGTCTGCCGCGTCTACCGGTTCCGCCACAGAGGCAATGTGCGCGTGAGCGCTAGGATGCTGAACGGAGCGTTGTCTTATAAAGCGCGCTCGCCCTGTGTCTACAGCCTCGGTAGCCCCCGAAGGGTGCTGCAGACTCGCAGGCCCTCTCCCTACCCTAAGTAGCGTCCCGCCCGCAACGGCGTTCGCGCGAGCAGCCAAACCATTTGCGTTATCAGGCGTTTGTCAGGTTGAGGCGGCTAAGCAGTCCGCAGTCGAGGCACACGCATGGAGTAAGGTCGATGATGACGATGAACACCACCGACACCGCCACCCCGCAGGCGGACGACCGCACAACCGTCGAGCGGCGCAGCCGGGAGGGCCGCGACGAACTCGTCGTCAGGCTCGATTGGGGCACGCTTGTCGTCGCTGCGGCTACGTTCGCGCTCGGCGTTCTGGTTGGCTTCGCACTTGACTAGGTCGTAGAGCGCCGTTGCACGCTACCGCCAGGAGTACGTCACGCGGCCTGTGCCGTGAACGTGCTCGGCGATGTTTACGACATCCCCGATATGGGGATCGGTCGCCTTTGAGGCCGTCACATGCACATGACGGCCGTCGTGCAGCAGCACATCCACCGCAATGCCGTGCTCGGTCGCGACAGACGATCCGCCGACGAGGGGCCCCACGGCTTCGACGACGCCCGCAACGCGGTGCGTTTCGATAGAGGCGTCGAGGCCGGAGATCCAAAGCCCACCGGCCACGAAAGAGGCAGCCGCGATGCCGAGAGCCGCCTTCTTGAGGCGGGCGATCCTGAGCTGACGGTCGAACTTGAGGCGTATTTCTTCGCGCATGACGGGTTCCCCGGGGACGGCGCCGCAAAGACTGCGGCGTCGAAACGGGAAAGTACTTAGGCAGCGCGGGCTTCCGTATCAACCAGGCGCACGATGTCGGCCATGATATCGTTCAACTGGAAATCCTTCGGCGTATAGACGGCGGCCACGCCGAAGCCCTTGAGCTTCACCTCGTCCTCGGGCGGGATGATGCCGCCGACGACCACGGGGATGTCCGAAAGGCCTTCCTTGCGCATCCTGTCCATGAGTTCCGAGACGAGCGGAACGTGCGATCCCGAGAGGATCGAGAGCCCCACGACGTGGACGCTTTCGTCCAGCGCGGCGCGGACGATCTGGGTCGGCGTCAGGCGGATGCCCTCATAGACGACCTCCATGCCGACGTCGCGGGCGCGAACCGCAATCTGCTCGGCGCCGTTCGAATGGCCGTCGAGGCCCGGCTTGCCGACCAGGAACTTGATGCGCCGTCCGAGACGCTCGGAGGCGGCATCGACAGCCGCACGCACGTCGTCGAGTTCCCCGCTCGCGCGTTCCGGTGCGGCCTGGGCCACGCCTGTGGGTGCGCGGTACTCGCCGAACACGCGCCTGAGCGTCGTGCCCCATTCGCCGGTCGTGACGCCGGCCTTGGCGCACGCGATCGAATATTCCATCACGTTACGGCCTTCCTTGGCCGCGGACTCAAGCTCTGCGAGCGTCTTCTCGACGAGCTTCGCATCGCGCTGCTCGCGCCAGGCCTTGAGGCGGCCGACCTGCTCGGCCTCGACGGCCGGATCGACGACCATGATCGCGCCTTCGCCCGCCGTGAGCGGAGACGGCTCCGTCTCGGTCCACTTGTTCACGCCCACGACGATCAGTTCGCCCGTCTCGATATTGCGCACGCGCGAAGAATTGCTCTCGACGAGACGGCGCTTCATGTAATCGATGGCGGCGATGGCGCCGCCCATGCGCTCGATAGTGGCAAGCTCGGCCTTGGCCTGCTCCTTGAGTTCTTCGACCTTGCGCGTGATCTCGGCCGAGCCGTCGAAGATGTCGCCGTATTCGAGCAGATCCGTTTCGTAAGCCACGATCTGCTGCATCCGGAGCGACCACTGCTGATCCCACGGCCGCGGCAGGCCGAGCGCTTCGTTCCAGGCCGGAAGCTGCACCGCGCGGGCGCGCGCCTTCTTGGAAAGCGTCACCGCCATCATTTCGAGCAGGATGCGGTAGACGTTGTTCTCGGGCTGCGGCTCGGTGAGGCCCAGGCTGTTCACCTGCACGCCGTAGCGGAACATGCGGTGCTTGGGATCCGTCACGCCGTAGCGGTTGACGGTGATCTCTTCCCACAGCTCGTTGAACGCACGCATCTTGCAGATTTCGGTGATGAATCGCATGCCCGCGTTGACGAAGAACGAGACGCGGCCCACGACGCGGCCGAAATCCTCGTCCGGCACTTCGCCCGAAGCCTTCACCTTGTCGAGCACGGCGAGCGCGGTCGCGAGCGCGTAGGAGAGTTCCTGCACCGGCGTCGCGCCCGCTTCCTGCAGGTGATAGGAGCACACGTTCGTCGGGTTCCACTTGGGAACCTCTTTGTACGAAAAGACGATCGTGTCCTGGATCAGCTTGAGCGAGGGCTCCGGCGGGAACACGTAGGTCCCGCGCGACAGATACTCCTTGATGATGTCGTTCTGGATCGTGCCGGTCAGCTTGGTGCGGGAAGCTCCCGTCTTGTCGGCCACCGCGATATAGAGCGAAAGCAGCCAGGCCGCCGTCGCGTTGATCGTCATCGAGGTGTTCATCTGATCGAGCGGGATCCCGTCGAGCAGGTTCATCATGTCGCCGAGATGCGAAACCGGCACGCCGACCTTGCCGACCTCGCCGCGGGCAAGCTCATGATCGGAATCGTAGCCCGTCTGCGTCGGCAGGTCGAAGGCGATGGAAAGGCCCGTCTGGCCCTTGGCCAGGTTCTTCCGGTAGAGCTCGTTCGATTTCGCAGCCGTCGAATGGCCGGCGTACGTGCGAAACAGCCAAGGCTTGTCCCGCTCGGGGCTTTTGCCTGCTGTGGTGCTGTTCGCCTTCTTGTCCGACATGCCGCGCGACCCTCGTAATTTCACGGAATTCCCATAGCGTACCGGCCGCCGGGCGCAAGGCAAAAGTCTAATTCGTCACGGCGGTGAGGGCTTAAGCGGCCAGACGCTCAGACGCGGGCGCGTGCAACCGGATTTGTGGCGGTCTGCCGGGTACGGGTTGCCGCATCCGCGAGCCGCACGAGGCACATCATGAGGAAAAGCGCGGCGATCATGCCGCCTGTCGACACGACGATAGTGTGGACGGCCTCGTCGGGGGTTATGACGATACCGAGCTGGCGCGCGGCATAGAGGCCCGTGAGCCCACCCCAGAAAACGGCCGGTGCGAAAACGAACGCGAGGCTCTTGACGGGCAGCATGGCCCGCATCAGCACGAACGCCACCGCCGTCAGCGTGCCGATCAGCCAATAGCTCATGCTATCGGCCATGGCGATGGAGCGGACAACGTCGAGAATGGGCTCCAGAGACATCGCGTTCGACCTCGTGCTGGCTCTACAAGTCCCTGAGGGGAAGACGTTTCTAACATCCGATCGTTAACTCTTGATGAGGGCTGGGAGCGGCCGAAAACGGCGGCTGGCGGGGGGCCGGACCCCGTGCGGCCTGCGGCGCAAGCGACCCTTTGCTTGCGATCCCGCGACAAGCTCTTTATTGCAGTGCCAAAAAGTGCTTGAAACGGGGCGAAAGGTACGGGAGCCGGGCCCGCGGGGGCAGCAATCGGCCACGCCTTCCGATCCATCTTCTGCGTCAGGGAGAGACGAGAGCATGTCGAGCCAAAGCGCCGCTTCCAAGAGCAGCACCGCCAGTGATCTGGGTGCGCCCGCGGTTGTCGAAGCCAAGAAAGACCTCTACGAGATCGGCGAAATTCCGCCGCTCGGCCATGTGCCGAAGAATATGTACGCCTGGGCCATTCGTGCGGAGCGCCACGGCGAGCCCGACACGGCGATGCAGGTCGAGGTTCTCCCCACCTGGGAACTCGACAGTCACGACGTGCTGGTGCTCGTGATGGCCGCTGGCGTGAACTACAACGGCGTATGGGCCTCGCTCGGCACGCCGATTTCCCCGATCAACGACGTCCACAAGAACCCGTTTCACGTCGCGGGTTCCGACGCGTCGGGCATCGTTTGGGCTGTCGGCTCCAAGGTCAAGCGCTGGAAGGTCGGCGACGAAGTCGTCATCCACTGCAACCAGGACGACGGCGACGACGAGGAGTGCAACGGCGGCGACCCGATGTTCTCCACGAGCCAGCGCATCTGGGGCTACGAGACGCCGGATGGCAGCTTCGCCCAGTTCTGCCGCGTGCAGGATCGCCAGCTTCTGGAGCGTCCCAAGCACCTCACCTGGGAAGAGGCGGCTTGCTATACGCTGACGCTCGCCACCGCCTACCGCATGCTGTTCGGCCATCGTCCGCACGTGCTGCGTCCCGGCCATAACGTCCTCGTGTGGGGCGCTTCGGGCGGTCTCGGATCGTTCGCGGTGCAACTTTGCGCAACGTCCGGTGCCAATGCCATCGGCATCGTCTCCGAGGACGACAAGCGCGACTTCGTCATGCAGCTCGGCGCCAAGGGCGTAATCAACCGCAAAGACTTCAAGTGCTGGGGTCAGCTCCCCAAAGTCGGCAGCCCTGAATACAACGACTGGCTGAAGGAGATGCGCAGCTTCGGCAAGGCCATCTGGGATATCACCGGCAAGGGCGTGAACGTCGACATGGTGTTCGAGCACCCGGGCGAAGCGACGATCCCCGTCTCCGTGCAGGTGGTGAAGCGCGGCGGCATGGTCGTCATCTGCGCCGGCACCACCGGCTACAACCTCACCATGGATGCCCGCTATCTCTGGATGCATCAGAAGCGCGTTCAGGGCTCTCACTTCGCCAACCTCGCTCAGGCGAGCCAGGCCAACAAGCTCGTTGTGGAACGGCGCATCGACCCGTGCATGTCGGAGGTCTTCTCCTGGGCGCAGATCCCTAAGGCCCACATGCGCATGATGCGCAACGAGCACAAGCCGGGCAACATGGCGGTTCTCGTATCGGCTCCCACGACGGGCCTGCGGACGTTCGAGGATGTTCTGGAAGCGAGCCAGTCGCGCTTCGGCGCCGACTGAGCGCAAGCGTCACGACGATCTCATGAAACATGAAAAGCGCGGCACCTGTGCCGCGCTTTTTCATTGCGGCACGCGAAACATGCCGTTTCCGATCTGGCTCCATCGGATCGGAAAACGCTCTACGACACGTCGCCGTCGTGGGTCGGAAGCATGAAGTCGGGATGCGTGCCGTTCGCGAGCTTCTTGAATTCCATGATGCCTCGGTTGAGCTCCGCCCCCAGGATGATGATGACCGCCGTCACCTGGAAGAAGATCATCGCGATCATGAGCTGCGAAAGACCCGCATAGAAGCGCGCGTAATTGCTGATCGAGAGATAGTAGGAATAGAGGCCCGCGATCGTGAGCCACACCACCACCGAGAACACCACGCCCGGGAGCACATCCGACAAGCGGCGCTTGCCGGCTGCGAGCCAGAGATGAAACGCGAGAAGCTGCGCGCCGATCACGATGCCACCGAGCGTGTAGCGTGCGGTCGGTCCCAGCCAGGTGGAATCGAACAGGGTCTTGACCCATGAGGGCTCGATCATCTGCTGGGCGAATGCAGGTCCCACGACCACCGCCCATGTCAGCACCAGCATGGATGCCGCACTGACCAGAACGAGCAGCATGCTGAGGCCGAGGCAGGCGGGATACGAGCGCGTCTCGACGACGCGATAGGCGCCGTTGAGCGCGGCCCTCAGCGTTTCCACCGCGCTCGTGGCGAAGAACAGCGCGAGAAAGCCGCCGAACGTCAAAAGGTCGATGCGCGTGCGGCCCATGATGGCCTCCACCTGCGGCACCAGCGCTTCCGCCACGTCCTGCGGCAGGTTCTGGAACAACTGGTGAATGGCCTCGGCCGCAAGCTCGCGCCCGCCGAACAAGCCTGCGAGCCCGCCGAGAAAGATGCAGAACGGGAAGAGCGAGACCACGAACGCGAACGCCACCGCACCGGCCATGGCGAAGCCCGAGTGCTCGTAGAGCCGGTAAATGGCCGTGAATACGGTGCGAAGACGCTTCATTGGCGGGCGGTTCGGTGGTCGCTTGTGCAAGTCATGAGCGCGCACCCTAGCCATCGAGAGGCGCGAGGTCCATTGCGTCGGCTCAATTGTACGCGCGGAATCGGTTGGAGTTCCCGCATCGGGCTGGCGTTGCAGATGTCCCGAATGGTGCGATGCTGTGGCGCGCATGCCCGACTATGGCTTGACGGAGAGGCCCGGAAATTTGCAGATGACGTCCGGAAACGGCCGAACTGAAGAGGCTGGCGCGCGGACGGAATGTCGCGGAGCGCATCGATCGGAGGAATGGAACCCATGTCGACTGCTGAGCTCAAACCCGAAGGTGGCCTCCTTGCGGCAGGTCCTGCGCAGTTGATCGCGCGGACCGCTGAAGCCGCAGCCGCGGCCGACGGGGTGCTCGCCCTGGCGAAGCAGGGCGTCCGGGCCAGAGTCGCCGAGGCTGGCGGCGTCGATGCCGCGCAGCACGCAGCCCACGGCCTCGCATGGTTCGCCACCACCGTTGAAGCCTTGCGCCAGATGAACCTCTGGGCCGCACGCCTCAACGAAGAGGGCTCGTTCGGCGAGATCGAGCAGCTTCTGCTGCTGGCGGCCTTCGCGGAATATGGTGCACAGATCGCGGGCGGCATCCCGATGAGCCAGCTCGAAATCATTCGCCCGGACGCGCTGGGCATCCCGCGCGCCGCGATCCGCAAGTACGAGGACGAGATTGCCGACATCGTGGCCGAAGGCAGCTCGGAGACGCTCAAGGCCCGCCTCGCGGAATTGATCGAGCACGCGCAAGGCGCGACCACCTTCGGAAACTCCGGCCTCGACGAGACGATGGCCGCCATCCACGAGCAGATGCGCGACTTCTCGGAAGCCGAGGTTGTGCCGCACGCGCATGAGTGGCATCTCGCCAACGCCTACATCCCGATCGAGATCGTCAACAAGGTCGCCGAACTCGGCGTCTTCGGCCTCACGCTGCCGGAGGAGTACGGCGGTCTCGGCCTCGGAAAGCTCGCCATGTGCGTCGTCTCGGAAGAGCTGTCGCGCGGCTACATCGGCGTCGGCTCGCTCGGCACCCGCGCGGAGATCGCGGGCGAACTCATTCACAACAACGGCACGCCGGAGCAGAAGGAGAAGTATCTTCCCAAGATCGCCACCGGCGAATGGCTGCCGACGGCCGTGTTCACCGAGCCGAATACGGGTTCCGACCTTGCGTCCCTCAAGACGCGCGCCGTGAAGGAAGGCGACGTCTACAAGATCACCGGGCAGAAGACGTGGATCACGCATCCCGTGCGCGCCGACATAATGACCGTTCTCACGCGCACCAACCCGGACGAGAAGGGCTACAAGGGCCTCTCGATGTTCATTGCCGAGAAGCCGCGCGGCTCGGACGAGGACCCGTTCCCCGCCCCCGGCATGACGGGCGGCGAGATCGAGGTGCTCGGCTACCGGGGCATGAAGGAGTACGATATTTCTTTCGACGCGTTCGAAGTGCCGACCGAAAACCTGCTCGGCGGCGTCGAGGGGCAGGGCTTCAAGCAGCTCATGAACACCTTCGAAGGCGCGCGCATCCAGACGGCCGCCCGCGCAGTCGGCGTCGCCCAGTGCGCGATGGACCTCGCGCTTAAGTACGCGCTTGAGCGCAACCAGTTCGGCAAGCCGATCTACAAGTTCCCGCGCGTGGCGAACAAGGTCGTGATGATGGCGGTCGAGACCATGATCGCGCGCCAGCTCTCCTATTTCGCGGCTCGCGAGAAGGACGAGGGACACCGCTGCGATCTCGAAGCCGGCATGGCCAAGCTCTTGGGCGCCCGCGTCGCGTGGGCCAACGCGGACAACGCGCTCCAGATCCACGGCGGCAACGGCTTTGCGCTTGAATACCCCGTGAGCCGCG
This sequence comes from Hyphomicrobium nitrativorans NL23, assembly GCF_000503895.1. Taxonomy (NCBI): domain Bacteria; kingdom Pseudomonadati; phylum Pseudomonadota; class Alphaproteobacteria; order Hyphomicrobiales; family Hyphomicrobiaceae; genus Hyphomicrobium; species Hyphomicrobium nitrativorans. The sequence goes on along the minus strand of NC_022997.1, from coordinate 3,633,715 downwards.
TGCTGTGCGACGCGCGCATCTTGAACATCTTCGAGGGCGCGGCCGAAATCCAGGCGCAGGTCATCGCGCGCCGTCTGCTCGAAGACAAGTAGGAGTGTGGGCGGCGGCTACATCACGAGACGTGGCGTGTTTGCCGAGCGGAGGATCTTGACGAATCCCTCGGCAATCTTGCTGCTGCTGTCGGCCTCGAAGTAGAGGTCGCCCGCGCAGGATTTCAGCACCCGCGAGACATCGTCCGCGCGTGTGCCGGGGTTGCCGAGTTGACTCGGCTGGCCGAGCGTCGCCATGTAGCCCCAGTCGTCCGGCATCGGGATATAAGGCGTGTGCAGAATGCCCACGCGGATGTTCCGGCTCTTCAGCGTCTCGCAGAACGACATATTGATGGGCGCGACCTCGGAACGGTACGACGGCTGATCGACCCAGAAGCGGCCCGGGTCCTGCACGCCGTCGGTTGCGAGAATGACGAGCTTCATGGGGCTTGCCGCGGTCGCGCCGCTTCCGCCCTGTCCGATGGCCGAGAGGACGGAGCCGATACCCTCGTTGAATTTCGTCGCGCCTTCTGTCTTGCCCGACATGGCGGGCGCGGCAGGCAGGTTCCAGCGAAGCTGAGACCGGCTCGCTGTCATCGTTTGCTTGCGGTTGTAGTAGGTATCGAAAGACCAGATCGAAGCCTGAATCGATTTTGCGTCCGGATCGAGTTCGTCGAACTCGTCGATCATCTTCTTGATGCCGGCATTGATCGCATCGTAGCGCAGCGTGATGCCCATGGCCTTCGCGTAAAGATAGGAATTCGCGTAACCTTTTACGGGTGCGTTATCGTGGCAGGCGAACGCGCAGCCGATCTGGCTCTTCAGCAACGCCTGTTCGCGGGCATCGGCCCCGATGGCCATGGAGCCGGACGTGTCGATGAGAAGCGTGACTTCCATAAAGGGCAGGATCGCGGACGAGGCGACGGCATGTCCGTTGATGGTCATTTCGTTGAAGCCGAAAAGGGGCAGCAGGTGGGGGCGAAAGGTCGCCGTATAGGTGACGGAGGACGTAATCTGACCGTTATCGAAGGTCACCGAGACGTTCGCCGCCCCATCGATGCCCGAAAGGCCGGCCATCTGAACGGCGAAGAAATTGGAAGCGCGGTCCTTCGCAGATGCGAGGGCCGTTTCGGCATTGCCACCGCCCGGGCCGCCGTCGAGAAGCGCCAGCCGGGCCGTTGACACACCCGCGAGCGAAGCGGAATCTGTAATGGCGTCGATCTTGGCTTTCGTGCTGTAGGCGCCGCCGGCATCGATGGCCAGGCCGATGAAGAGCAGGAGACCGAGCAACGACGCCGCAAACGGAATCGCCACGCTTCCGTCCCCACGTTCGAGGAAGCGCACGCACAAGGCGCGGGCAGGGACGCGGAAAGAAATCAGCGTGCGGATGAAGTGCGATGGCCCAAAGGTATTCATCATGACGGATATCATTCGTAGACAGATAAACAGCAAACGTATCAATGATGTGAAACGTAGGATGGCAGTCTGAACGTTGCATTAATCGTCCCCCGATCAATCCTTATTCGGAACCCGAAATGAAATCAGTTCACGCCTCGATTGCTGCCGCTTCACTGCTATGCCTTGCGTCCCTTCTCTCGCCCGTCCACGCGTATGAAGACGGACTTCCGGGTGCCGAGGTTTTCGAGGCGGACCCTGGCCGCACGTGGCTCTCCCACTGCGAGTTCCAGCACGATCGCTACATGGTCTGTAAACACGGCGCGAAGCCGGTGATCGATGCGATTTCAAATCCCGAGCAGCCCGGTGCGCCCGGCCCCGCGCTGCAGGAGCACGTGCGCGAGATCTTCGAAAAGAAAGGCTGCACGTTTGCAGCGCCCGCCAATGCCTTCCGCGTGAACGGCATCTTCCTCTCTTTCGATGCGGAAAAGGGTGCAGAGATCAAATGCGAAGGGAAGCCGTCGGCGCTCGTGTTCACACCTCAAGGCGCGAGCTTTCTCGATACGCTCTATTTCTATTTTCAAGGCCCGCCGCAATAGCCGTGCTTTCCTTTCCCGGCCGCTCCCGTTAAATGCGGGAGCATGACCCGTTCGATCCTCATCACCGGCTGCTCGTCCGGTATCGGCCTCGCCTCCGCGCGTCTCATGAAGGAGCGCGGCTGGCGCGTGCTTGCGACGGCCCGCAAAGCGGAGGATCTCGCGATGCTCGAACGCGACGTGGGCGTCACGCCCATTGCGCTCGATCTTGCGGATCCGGTCTCCATTTCCCAGGCTGCGGACGAGGCGTTGCGCATCACGGACGGCCGCCTGACGGCGCTGTTCAACAACGGCGCTTACGGTCAGGTCGGCGCGGTCGAGGACATAACGCCCGAGTGCTTGCGGCGCCAGATCGAGGTCAACGTGATCGGCACGCACGATCTCACGCGGCGCCTCATCCCGGCCATGCGCGCTGAAGGCGAAGGCCGTATCGTGCAATGCTCGTCGGTGCTGGGTTTCGTGTCGGTGCCCTATCGCGGCGCCTACTGCGCGTCGAAGTATGCGCTCGAAGCGCTCAGCGATGCCTTGCGTTACGAGCTTACGGGCAGCGGCATCCGCGTCTCCGTTATTCAGCCGGGGCCGATCCGCACGTGCTTCGTCCCAACCGCGCTCGCAAACTTTCGCGCGAGCGTCGATATCGAGGGTTCGCCTCATCGCGAGACGTACGTCCGGCGCCTTGCCGCGATGGAGCAGGGCGGAAAGTCCACATTCAAGCTGGAGCCGGAAGCGGTGGCCTGGAAGCTCGTCCACGCAGTCGAAAGCGCGCGGCCCAAGCGGCGCTACAAGGTGACGGTGCCGACGTATATCGCCGCTGCCGCGAAGCGCGCGCTTCCCCCGCCGCTCGCCGACTGGCTCATCCAGAGAATTTGAACGGACCGCGCAAGCGCCCTCAGTCGGCGCGCCGGGCCTTGTGCACGAGGCCCGTCTCGCAACCTGCCCGGAACTCTGCGTTCGTAATCTTGCCGTCGCCGTTGACATCGACGGCGGCGAAGTCCGGCACGTAGGGTTGGGCCTGGTCCCGTCCGAGATCGCTCCGCCCCGCGGCCAGATTCCAGATGGCGCGGCAGTCGTCGAGGCTCAGCACGGAGCCCGCCGCACCGCCTTTGTCTGTCGCGTGCGCCGCAAGGCCTCCGAGCACGAGAGCGAACCACACCATAAACATCCGCGTGATCATTGAGCACCTCCCGTAAGAAAACGCGTTTCATTCAAAGAGCTAAGAGCGTTGGCTGCGGCCTGCCGTGATTGCGCCCATCATAAAGAGTCAGCATGTGGCGAATATGCCTCATGTTTGTGCAGTAGCCTCCGTACACGGCCGGAAGACGTCGAAGAACCGATCGGCCGCAACAGGGGAGACTTCCATGGACCTTATCACGGCACTTGCGGTCAGCATCGGCCTGCTTGGCGGTGTTGCGACCTACCTTTTCCTGTCACCGTTCGGCTTCGGCCTTCAGATCTGGGCCGCCTTCATCGCCTGGGCCAGCTTCTATCATGCAGGCGGCGGCACGAGCGGCTTCACGTCGAGCGTTCTCGCAAACCTGTGGGGCGTGCTCTGGGGCGCGATCACGCTCATCGCGATTACGCAGACGGGATACGGGAGCACACTCGGGCTTCCCCTCTGGGCCGCCATTTGCGTTGCGATTGGTGTTGCGCTGATGATCCTCGGCGCAAAAATCTCGCCGTTCTCCGCCATTCCGGCTCAGGTCTACGGCTTTGCTTCGACGGTCGCGTTCACGCTGCTCACGAACACCGCGTTCGCGTTGACGCGTCCCGACTTGTCGAACCCGGCAATCGTCATCGCTTCGTCGATGGTGGTCGGCGCGGTGTTCGGCCTCGTCTCGCAGAAGCTCGCGGGCGCGCTCACGAAGTCCTGAGCCCGGTCTAACTAAAGAGATGGAGCGTTTTCCGATCCGATGATCGGAAAACGCTCCATGTCCCTCACGGCCGGCAGATCGCTCAAGGCCCGATGGGTTTGAACTCCGGCGCCTTGTCCGGGACCACCCACAGATGCACGGCCCGGCCCTCGACGATCTCCGTCCTGTCCGGCGTCCACTCGCCCATGCCGAAATTGTAGGAGAGGATGCGCGTACCGGGCGCGAGCTTCAACAGCTCGGGACGCAGCTTCAAATTGATGGACGTGAGCAGGAACAGCGTGATCACCGTCGCGTCGCCAAGCTCCGTCTCGAACAGGTCCTGCTCCTTGAACACGACCTTGTCGGCGACGCCGGCTTGCTCGGCATTCTCGGTGGCCTTCGCGACCAGGTCTGGATTGATGTCCACGCCTTCCGCCCGGATGCCGTAGCGCTTGGCCGCCGTAATGGGGATGCGACCGTCCCCCGATCCGAGATCGATGAGCACATCGCCCTCTTTGAGATCCGCCATCTCCAGCATGACGTCGACGGCCGCTTGCGGCGTCGGAAAATAGAGCACTTCGGGCGGATGCGCCGTGTTCGCAGGTGCGCTGACGACGGCACCCGCCGCGAGTGCGCAAAAGAGAGCGACTGCTGTGAACGGGGATCGAAACGACACGCGACACTCCTCTGCCGGGAAGCGGGGAGTATAGACCATGATCGCTTCAGGCCCTATCAGCCTGAAGCGTGAATCATCGGTCTGACGAAAGAGACCATGATCGCTTCAGGCCCTATCAGCCTGAAGCGATCATGGTCTCATCGAAAACGTAGAGCGTCCGATTCCATCGGATCGGACGCTCTACGAGACTAATTCGCGAAGCGGAAGTGGAGCACATCCCCGTCGGCGACGACATACTCCTTGCCTTCGAGGCGCATTTTTCCCGCTTCCTTCGCGCCCGTCTCGCCGCCGAGCGTCACGTACTCGTCGTACCCGATGGTTTCGGCGCGAATGAAGCCCTTCTCGAAGTCGGTATGAATGACGCCGGCCGCCTGCGGGGCCTTGGTGCCGCGCACGATGGTCCACGCGCGCGCTTCTTTAGGGCCGACGGTGAAATAGGTCACGAGATCCAGAAGCCGGTAACCCGCGCGGATCAGGCGGTCGAGGCCGGGCTCCGAAAGCCCCATGGACTCGAGGAACTCCGCACGATCCTCAGGCGGAAGACCGGAGAACTCGGATTCGATCTTCGCCGAAATCACGACGGATGCCGCACCCTCCGCTTGCGCCCGCTCCGCGACCTTCGCGGAGTGCGCGTTTCCACTCGCCGCGGACGCTTCGTCGACGTTGCAGACGTAAAGCACCGGCTTCGACGTGATGAGCTGAAGCCCCGTGAAGATCGCGCGCTCTTCCGGCGTGATATCGGCAAAGCGCGCAGGCCGGCCGTCGCGCAGCGGGGCGAGCGCTTTCTCCATCACGGCGAGCTGCGCCTTTGCGTCCTTGTCGCCGCCTTTGGCCTTTTTCTCGACCGTTGCGATGCGCCGTTCGAGGCTCTCCATGTCGGAGAGCATCAGCTCGGTCTCCACCACTTCGGCGTCGGCCAGGGGGTCGATGCGGTTCTCGACATGCGTGATGTCGTCGTCCTCGAAGCAGCGCAACACGTAGGCGATGGCATCCATCTCGCGGATATGCGCGAGAAACTTGTTGCCGAGACCTTCTCCCTTGGAGGCGCCGCGCACGAGGCCCGCGATGTCGACGAAGGTGAGGCGCGTCGGAATGATCTCCTTGGAGCCTGCGATCTCGGCGAGCTTGGCGAGCCGCTCGTCAGGCACGCCGACCTCGCCCACGTTGGGCTCGATGGTGCAGAACGGATAGTTCGCCGCTTCTGCCGCGGCCGTCGCCGTCAACGCGTTGAAGAGGGTGGACTTGCCGACGTTCGGCAGGCCCACGATGCCGCATTTGAAACCCATGGGAGAAAGCCTTCGTGATGGTCGCGAAACCGCGGGCGTGAGCCGTGCTCCGCGAGAGGCCGGCTGGCCTCTTGAGATCGAATACCGTTGCCGGGCGATTACACCGGAGCGCCGCGCCGATCAATGCCGAACGGCGCCGCGGCCAGTGGGCGGGACGTCGAAACGCGCCCAATCGCCCGCAAACCTTCACGTTCAGCGGATCTTTTCCAGCTCGAACGTCGAATAGTTGGCGGGCTTCGGCAGCCTGTCTTGGCCGCTCATGGCGTCCGACAGCGCTTCCGCGAGGATGGCGCCCTCCTCCACGTCCTTCACCGCGATCACCATGAACGGACGCTGCCAGTCGGTCGCGTCCTGGCCGCGCTGGCTTCTCAGTTCGCGATACTGCCCGAGGTTCAAGGCCGAGATCGGAATGGCGGTATCCGGAACGACCTCGGAAACGAACGCGGCCGTACGCTGGGCTCGACGCCCGGCGCGTGCCTTTTCCACGGCCGCGCTGCCCTCCTGCGAGGCCGTGCCCACAGCGATGATCTCGCGCGCGCCCGCAAGCCCGTCGCGCACCTCCTGATCGAGGACGTCACGCGTCACTTCCGCGCCCGAGATCACCCGGCCGTCGCGTTCGAGTTGGTCGGAGCTTCCGCGCACCCACAAATATTGGTTCTTGGCGACGACGACGTCGAAGGTCGCGCGCCGGCCAAACGTGTCATGGCCTTCGATCTCGAAAATCATCGTGCCGCGCGTCTGGCGCACCGGCTCGACGAGCGGCGCCACTTCGACCGGCGTATAGGGTTCCGCATAAGGATCGATGACGACGTTGTGCGCTATCACAGCAGCGGTCGTCACCGCAGCAGTCGCCGTAAGCGCGGTCGCGACGCCCGCATTGGTCTGGAAGAACGAGGCGAACCACGTGTACCAGTCCTGCCAGCTCCGGATGCGGTCGAACCATTTATAGGTTCGCCACGCTCCGCGCGCGCGTCTGCGCCGCTTTTCCTTGGCGTCTTCGATGTCGGCAGTCATGCGGCGCCCCCCTCATGAACTCCAGACCATGATCGCTTCAGGCCCTATCAGCCTGAAGCGTGAATCATCGGTCTAACTCAAGAGACCATGATCGCTTCAGGCCCTATCAGCCTGAAGCGTGAATCATCGGTCTAACTCAAGAGACCATGATCGCTTCAGGCCCTATCAGCCTGAGGCGTGAATCATCGGTCTCCTCAAAGATCCAGAGCGTCTTCCGATCCGATCTCATCGGAAGACGCTTTGGATACGGGTATAGCCCAGATTTCCATTGGAAACGAGACGGCGCTATTCGCTGGGCTTGCGGCCCGCGAGCCATTTCTTGAGGTTTTCCGCCAGCGCGTTTGCGCTTTTTCCCGCCCGTTCGCCGCGAGGATGCGAGCGGGCCTTGGGCTGCGCGGCTGGCGCATCGCCGTCGCCCTTATCGACGTCTTTTCCCGTCTTGCCGTCTTTCCTCGGATCGGCGGGTTCTCCGATCTCGCGCGCCACGTCCGTGAGAAAGCGGGATTGGTCGTCGCGCACGAGGCGCGGCGCGGCTTTCGCGATGGCGCCGAGCAGCGGCTCCAGCCATTCCTGGTCCGCTTTCGCGAAATCGGACAGTACCCAGCGGGCGACGAGTTCGCGCACGCCGGGATGGCCGACGCCGATCCGCACGCGCACATAGTCGTTGCCGATGTGAGCCGACATCGACCTCAAGCCGTTGTGGCCCGCGTTACCGCCGCCCGTCTTGATTTTGAGTTTGCCGGGCGCGAGATCGATCTCGTCGTAGAAAACGACGATGTCCTTTTCGGCGATCTTGAGAAAGCGCGCGGCTTCGCCGACAGCCCGGCCGCTCTCGTTCATATAGGTCTGGGGCTTAAGCAGCAGCACCTTCTCGCCACCGATCTCGCCGTCGGCCGCGAGACCTTGAAACTTGCGCTTCCAAGGGCCGAAGCCATGCGCGTCCGCAATGGCGTCTGCCGCCATGAACCCGACGTTGTGCCGGTTACGGGCGTATTCGTTGCCGGGATTTCCGAGGCCGACGAAAAGCTTCATGGAAGGGCCTCAACAAAAAAGGCCGACACCCCCGTGACGGATGCCGGCCTCTCGCTTCGTGGCTTACTTCTTCGCAGCCGGAGCCTTGGCAGCGGCCGGAGCTGCCTTGCCACCTGCAGCAGGCGCCTTGCCGCCAGCTGCAGCCTTGGCGTCGGCTGCCGGCGCGCCTTCGGTGGCCGACGCGCTTTCGTCTTCCTTCTTGGCGCCCGCAACGGTGGCAACCGTGAAGTCGCGATCCTGGATGACCGGGCTGACACCCTCTGGCATCGCGATCGACGAGATGTGGATCGAGCGGCCGATATCGAACCCGTCGAGATTGACCTCGAACTGCGCGGGAATGCGATCGTAGGGGCAGAACACCTCGATCTCGTGGCGCACGATGTTGAGGACGCCACCGCGCTTGAGGCCCGGTGAAAGCGCGTGGTTCGTGAAGTGCACGGGCACCGCGACGCGAATGATGCCGTCCTTGGCGATGCGCAGGAAATCGACGTGGATCGGGTGATCCTTCACCGGATCGACCTGCACGTCTCGCGGAATGACGAGGATCTCTTTGCTGTCGACGGTGATTTTGATCACGGTCGAGGTGAAATGACCCTTGATATACTGCTTCCACAGATCGTTGCCGTTGATGGCGATGGTCTCGGGGGGCTCCCCGGAACCATAGATGACTGCGGGAACGTTCCCTTCCCGGCGAGCTTGGCGTGCGGCCCCCTTGCCTGCACGCGGGCGCGCCGTGGCTTTGAACTCGATGGTCTCTGCCATGGCATTTTCTCCAATGAAAAAAGGGCCTTGAGCGGCCCATGTCACTGCCTGCGGCCTCCAAGGGTGCCGGACAGGTCTCACGCGTTTGCTTGAGATCGGCGGGTTATAGCCGTGGCGGAGAAGCTTGGCAATCGCCGTTCCGCCGCTGAAGCTGGCCGTCAAGTGGGCCAAATCGTACGTAAAAGTCTGGAATTGGACGGGGAGGGTGCGCCCGCCGCCGTTCGATGGCTATGGGCCAAACGGCGCTTCAATTCGTATTCGAAGCTACATAGGCTACGGTCGGCAAGACTTATGACGATTCCCGAGAACGAGATGACCCGTAAACTGAGCAAGCGCCGTCCGGCGCAGGAGCACGACAAGCTGATCTTCACGGCACTCCGCGAAAGCGCGCGGCCGGTGTCGGCCTACGAGATCATCGACCATCTCCGCGACCGCGCCTCGCTGGCGCCGCAGACGGTCTATCGCTCGCTCGACCGCCTGATCGCGTCTGGCTCGGCGCACCGTCTCGAGTCGCTCAATGCCTTCGTGGCCTGCTGCCATACGTCCGAGCATGAGGGCGCAGCAGTGTTCGCCATCTGCGACGACTGCGGCACCGTTTCCGAGTTTTCCGAACCGCGCGCGGTTGAGGCGCTCGCCGCATGGGCCAAACGCGCCAAATACACGGTGCGCGCCATGACATTGGAACTGCGCGGGCGCTGCTCGGCCTGCTCGGCTAAGGCGTCCTGACCCGCACTCCGCAACAAAAAAGGCGCGTGTCCGGCGTTCGGCCACGCGCCTTTGTCTATCTGCAAGACGGCGAACGGATCAGGCGGCCCGCACCTTGCGCGCCGGTGCGTTGGAACGCGACTTCGATGCCTTGCCGCGCCGGTGCGTCCTGACCACAACCTCGCCCGCCTCGAAGGCCTCCTTGAGCACGGAGACCGTCCGCTGCGGGTCCGCACTGCCGCTCATGAACACGTCGAGCGCAGCATAACCCTCGGCGGGCCAGCTATGGATCGAGATGTGGCTCTCGGCCAGCACGGCAACGCCCGTGATGCCGCCGGTCGGCTCAAGCGGTTGAAGGTGAAGATGGAGAAGTGTCGCGCCCGCGGCTTCCACGCAGCGCTTCAGCGTTCGTTCGACATGCCCGACATCGTCGAGCCGCTTGCCGCCGTAAAGGTCGACAAGCAAATGCTTGCCACCCGCTGGGGCAGTCCCTTGATCCTCACCAGTGCCCATTGTAACGGTGCGCGACACGCGCGCGGGCACACGAAATTCTTCCTTTTGGGCGGGGCTTGAACGAGTCAAGTCCATCCCCAATTGGAAGAGGGTGTCATTAAAGGCCATATGACCCTCCCCAACCAGCAGATAGATGTGACCCGTCCGCTCCTTACCTGGGGGTTTGGGGATCTTGTCCTTGACCTTAAGGGCAGGTGGTCGAACGGAGACAGCTGATATGAGGCAACAGCCCCCCTCCCGCAAGTAGAAAGTGCCCCCTCGACTTCAAAAAATGATGGCCGTGTTGTCGCGGCGTTTGAGCGTGAAGATTTAGGCGTCGAACAACGCGCATGAACCTGGATCGTGACGGCTATCGCGGTCCGAGGAACTGCTCCAGCAGCTTCTTGCCCGTCTGCCGCGCGTTTCCGCGGGCCTCCCCGTCGCTACCCAGCAATCCGTCGACGATCTCGTTCGCGTTCTTGCCCTTGAACTGCTTTCCCAGTTCGCGGATCGCGCCAACGGCTTGATCGGGATCGGCCACCAACCCTGAAAGATCGGGCGCAAACTTCGGATCGTCCCAGGGACCCGTTACGCGAACCGGGATTTCGAGGCCTGACAAGTCTGCCGCGCCGCCTTGCCCCGAGAGGCTGGCGACCAATCGCGGCTTCAGCGTGTAGTCCACCTCGCGCTGAGGCAGGAGCGCACGCCCCGAACCCGTGAGACGCAGAAGGGGGCTCGTGAGCCTGAGATCCTGGTTCTCCGCGACACCGGCGGTCACGGTCCAGGTGGACGTCAACGCGCTGAAGTCCGTCTTGTCGGTCGGGGCCGTTGCGAGCCCGCCGAGATTTCCGCGGCTGAGGTTGCGCAGCATTTCTCCCACGTTGACGCCGAGCACCGCGCCGTCCTCGAAAGCGAACTCGATGCGGCCTGCGAGCGTCTCGACGATCTCGCGCTCGCTCGTCCCGTCGCCTGTCAGGACGACGCCGAGGCGGCCTTTGCCGGTGAGCTTGTCGATGTCGGCTGCATCCTTGAGAAGCGGCAGCGCCTCGATGCCTTCCGTCTTGAGGTCGACGCCGAGGCGCGCCCTGGCTCCGGCCGATCCATCGAGCATCACCGTGCCGCGCCCCACGCCGCCGTAGAGGCGCACCTCGTTGAGCGTCGTCGTCATGACGCGGTTCTTGATCAGCACTGTGAGATCGGACTGGTCGAGCCGGATCGTGTCGACCGTGAGATGGGCAATGGAGAGCTTCGCGTCGGCATCGAGCCGCCCGAGCCCGTCGAGATCGATCGGATCGTTGCTCCACCCCGCACGAGCGGTATAGCCCTGCACGCGCGGCCCGGGAGGCGCCGGCTCGGTGCGTTCGAGAATATCGTCGATCGAGTTCGCGTCCGTTTCGCGCGGGCGCGGCGCCGGTGCCGCCTGCCCGCCCTTGGACCGATAGAGGTTGAGGTCCAGCTCGCTGAGCTTGAGATTGGCTTTGACGAACGGTCTCATGCCGCGCGTGTCGAGGCTCAATTCGCCGTGCGCGGTGGTGCGGTCGAGCACGATCTCCGCGTTTGAGAAGGTGAACTGCTCGCGCGTGCCGCGCAGAAGGCCCTTGGCGGACAGCTGTCCGAAACCATCGGAAGGGCTGAGGTCGGTCCCGAACCACGCGAAAAGATCGCGCGCGGAAGGCGAGGTCGCCGAAAGAATGCCCTCCGTCAGCAGCGCGTCCTGAAGTGTCGCTGAGCCCTCGAACGTGGCCTCGGCCGCATCGGAGGCGAGCGCCACCTTGAGTTTGGCAGGTTGGTTGGCAAGGAACTCGGCAAGCGAGGTCAGCGTGCCGTCGAAGCGCACGGTGCGCCCCTTCCACGCCAGGCTGCCGTCTGCGTTGAGCGGTTGGGTGAGGGCCGCAACCGCGAGCGAAACGTTGATCGCCGAAAGCTCGGCGCCGCCTCCCGTCAGCGCGTTGTGATAGGTGAGCGCGCCGTTGTCGATGCGCACGTCGTCGAGTGCGAGATCTCCAACGCGGAAGTTGGAACCGCGCGGCGTGGTATCGGATACGGGTGCCGCAAAGCCCGGATCGGCGTCCGAGATCGGTGCTCCCGTATTGGCTTGTGCGAAACGGACTGCCGCCGGCGCCCCGTCATGTGCGGCGAACTCCCACGAGCGCCGCCCGTCGGCATCGACTGCGAGGTGGAAGACGGGATCGCGCAGCGCGAGCTTTTGAACGCGCACCTCGCGTTGGAACAGGGGCCACAGCGCGACGCTGACGTCGAGCGCGCTCATTTTGACGAGCGGCGCCGCATCCTCGAAGCCGGGCCCGCCCGAGAGCGATACGTCGCCGAGCGAGATCCCGACCGACGGGAACACCGTAAAGGATGCCGGACCCGCGATCACGAGATCACGTCCCGTCCGCTCTTTGACGGCGACGATAATGCGGTCGCGCACAAAGCCGGCGGGCAGCGTGAACATCGCGATCGCAATGGCGCCGGCGGCCATCGCCATCAGGCCGAGCAGCGCATAGAGCATCATCGTCGCGACGCTGGGGCGTTGAGGCTGGGGCGGCGGTGTGCGCCGCGCCTGGGGGGGAGACGGTCTGTGCTGGCCTTGAGGCGGGTATCCGCCCTGGGGAGCGTAACCGCCCTGCGGCGGAAGCGAACCGGGATGGCCCTGCGGGTGCCCATGATGAGCGTGCGCCGGGCCCCCGGACGCGGCGGCTGGGACATTCCCCCGGGCCGCTCCTCTGCGGGACGATAGCTATCCAGTCTTGGTGGCCGCCCCGGAGGCGGATTTCTGCTCGTCATCGGCTCCTGACTTTCAGGCAGTTGGCCAGCTTTTGTGGCCACGCACGGCCGCAACCTTAAGCCCCTACGCAACAAATGTGTCAGGGCGCGGCCGGTTTTGCGCCCGCTCAGCCACGTTTATCCACGTGTTGCGGGCAGCGGGCCACCACGGACGTGGATCTCGATTTTACGGTCATCTGCAACTTATGCGGGCGGGGGAAGCGGTGAGGGGTCGGTTGGATTTTATGGACTAGGTCAACGAATCGCCAAGTCTTTTTCCAGTTGATGTTTCCCCGTTTCGCCACGTTCGGGTCTGCATTTCGACACCCGACTCAGTCATAAATGCAACCTATGAGTGAAAAAGGTCGTCTTCTTCGTCCTCTCTCGTCCGCCGTTCTGTTTCTGGTCGCGGCGGGCTTGCTCGCGCTTCCCTCGGCGGTTTCCTCCCGCACGGCCGACACCGCTGAAAGCGAAACGTCCGTGGTCAGTGGCCGCGCCAAGGTCCTCGACGGCGATACCATCGAGATCGCGGGCACGCGCATCCGGCTCGAAGGCATCGACGCTCCCGAAAGTGCGCAGATGTGCAGCCGGAAGGGAACGGGGCTCTGGCCGTGCGGCAAGGACGCGACGGAGCACCTGAAGCGCATGACGAGCGGTCGCCATGTCGCGTGCGATGATGTCGGCGAGGATCGCTATGGCCGCACGTTGGGCTGGTGCACCGTGGACGGCCTCGACATCAACGCCGAAATGGTCCGCAGCGGCTTCGCCTGGGCTTTCGTCAGATATTCGACGCGCTATGTGGCCGCTGAGCGGGAAGCGCGCAGCGCCGAAGCCGGAATCTGGCAGGGCGAAGCCGAGCCCGCCTGGGCCTTCCGCGAGCGGCGCCGCAATGCGCGCGTCCGCGATCGGGGTTGAGCCTGCGGCGGTCGATGCCGCTCGTTACTCACGATAACGGACGGATTGACTTCCTCCGGACCCGGAGAGACAGTCGGCCGCGCCGGGAGAATATCCCGCGTGCGTTGCCATTAGTCTTTTCGGTTCGGGTCGAGAGAAGGGAAGCGTCCCCATGGTCCGCCGTTCGGCATTGTCGTCCGTTTTGCTCGCTGCCCTCATCGTCACGGCGTCGGGAACATATGCGTCCGCGGGCGAGAGGTGGGACGAGATCCATGCCGAAGCCTTCGGCGCACGCACGATTCACGACGGCCGCGGCATCGTCGCGCTCACCGCGCCCTATCGCCCCGACGATGTCCGCAGCGTGCCGCTCTCGGCCGAGATCGCGTTGAAGGACGGACGCACCGTTCGCGCGGTCTCGTTCATCGTCGACGAGAACCCGGCACCCGTGGCCGCCGTCTTCCGCCTTGGCGAGGCGCGCAGCGAGATCCGCCTTGCCACCCACATTCGTCTCGATCAGCAGTCGGACGTGCGTGTCGTGGTGGAGGCGAGCGACGGCGCGCTCTACATGGTCGAGCAATTCGTCAAGTTTGCCGGTGGGCAGGCATCGTGTTCCGCGCCGCCGATGGGTGATCCGGACGAGATCGCAGCCAACATGGGGAAGATGAACCTCACGCCCGTCGGCGCGCAGCCCACCGGCTCCCGGCAGGCCGCACGCGCACGCTTTGAGCTCAACCACCCCAACCACACCGGCATGGTGCTCGATCAGATCACGCTGCACTACACGCCGTTGCGGATGGTGTCGCGTATCGAGGTCCGGCAAGGCGACGTGCTGATGTTCGAAATGACCGGCTCGATCACGCTCGCGCAGAACCCGGTTGTCGAGTTCGACTATACGACCGGCAGCGCGGCCGAATTGGTGATCACGGCCGAGGACACGGACGGTGCCGCATGGACGCAGCTCTTTCCGATCGGGCCCGCAGGTTGAACGGCTGATAACGTTATTCGGCCCTTTACCGTGCATCGCGGCACCGCGCGAACGGACATTTCTATTTTCCTGCACGCCCAGAAACGCCAAGGAACCAAAGCTCCGTGGTGTGCGTTCATTCGCCGTCTAAGAAAAACCGTGGAACGTGGGAGTTGGTTCTTTATGGGCAATCTGCTGCACTGGGCCGTGGTTTTTCTCGTGGTTGCACTTGTCGCGGCGTTTCTCGGCTTCGGCGGTGTTGCCGGTACGGCAATGGAAGGTGCGCGTCTCCTCTTCTGGGTCGCGATCGTCTTCCTCGTCGTTTCGCTCGTCCTCGGACTTATCCGTCGCGGAGCGGGCTGACGACGCCTCTAAGCGCCGACACGACAGCTTCGATCTCATGAACCTTGCCGCTCGGCGATGAGCCGGCGCGCACCGGCATGGCTCGAAGCCACAGGAACCACGGTGAAGAACCGATAACAGACAATAACAGACACAGGAGTTCGCCATGAACTGGGACCGTATCGAAGGCAACTGGAAGCAGTTTTCGGGCAAGGTCAAGGAGCGGTGGGGCAAGCTCACCGACGACGATCTGACCGTGGTCAACGGGCGTCGTGAGCAGCTCGAAGGCAAGATCCAGGAGCGCTATGGCTACGGCAAGGATCAGGTCAAGAAGGAGCTCGATGACTGGTCGAACTCGCTCTGATAACAAAAACAGATCCGGCATTAAGCCGGGCGCAAAACAACTTTCAGCCGGTGCGCGGATTGCGCGCCGGCTTTTTGCGGTAAGGCCCCTGCGATGAATGTCGCAATCAGCCGCCGGGGAAGGAAATCAGGATCTTCATGCGCACGAGATCCGGGAAATAAGCTTCGAGCCCTTTGCCGGCGAAATAGAGAATGACGCCGAGAAGGATCAGCGCCGGAATGGCGGCCAGCACGGCCTTGAGAAAGAACGCCGCAAGCTTGACAAACGGCACCTCGAACCGTTGCACGGAAGCCGGGATCGGATCGTCGCCATAGGCAACCGGCGGAATGGAGCGCGCAAGATAGGGGGGCGGCTCGCCCAGCGAGTCGAGCGAGGGGCCATCGCGCTCACGCGTCTCGCGGGCCTTGCGCTCGCGCGCTTCCCGGTCGCGCAACGCGCGCTCACGTCTCAACGTGCGCGGGAGGTCGTCGAAATCGCTGTCCGCCGCCAGCGCAAAGTTTGCATCCGTCATATCGGGTCCTTGACTAGAAAAAGGCCGTGAAAGCCTTGTACGCGGGCCCTTCCCCAGGCGCGTTCTCCTATCCTCTGGCCGAGGTTATTGTTAAGTTGCGCCGCGATTTTGACGGGGAGGTGTTCGTGAGGGGACTTAAAGATTTGATCCGGACGATTCCGGATTATCCGAAGCCGGGCATCATGTTTCGCGACGTGACGACTTTGCTGGGAGACGCCAAGGGCTTGAAGACGGCCGTTGCCGCGATGGCGGAACCGTTCGAAGGAGAACGCGTGGATGCGGTCGCCGGAATAGAGGCGCGGGGCTTCATTCTGGGTGGCGCCATCGCGGACCGGCTCGGCTGCGGGTTTATCCCGATCCGCAAGAAGGGCAAGCTGCCGTGGAAGACGATCGGCCAGGAGTACACGCTCGAATACGGCGTCGACGTGATCGAAATCCACGAGGATGCGCTCGCGCCGGGTCAACGCGTGCTCATCGTCGATGACCTGATCGCGACGGGCGGCACGGCGGACGCGGCCGTGAAGCTTCTGCGCCGCTCGAAGGGCGAGATCGTCGGCGCAACCTTCATCATCGATCTTCCCGAGCTCGGCGGGCTTGAGCTTGTGAAGAGCCATGGCATTCCCTGTCACGCATTGGTTGCGTTCGACGGGCATTGAGCAGAGGCCGCATGGGTTTGACGGCGGACGAGCTTCGCACGTCTCTGGAGGTCATCGCCGCATGGCGGAGCGATCCCGACGCGGCTCACCCCTGCCCCCGGTGCAGCGCGCCTGGCCTGGCTCTGGCCGACCGCTCTGCCCGGCCCTATGCGGAATGGTATCACCTCGCGTGTGCCGGGTGCGGTCTCGACGAGACGATCCATATCCCGCTGGGATCGCCGACGTTGGGCGATGCCGACTGAGACGGAAAATGAGATGATCCTGACATGAAGATCGACGGCGTCCTCTATCGAACCATCTGGCCGAGCGACGACGGCGCATCCGTCGTGATCGTCGACCAGACGCGCCTGCCGCACCGCTTCGAAACGGTGACGCTCGGAACCTTAGAAGAGGCCGCCCACGCCATTCGCGTGATGCAGGTGCGCGGCGCACCGCTGATCGGCGTGACGGCGGCGTACGGCCTGGCGCTTGCGCTGGTCCGCGACGCATCCGATGCGGCCCTCGCGCAGGCGATTGAGCTTCTCGCCGGACAGCGCCCGACAGCCATAAACTTGCGCTGGGCGCTGGAGGAAATGCGAAGCGTGCTTCAGCCTCAACCGCCCGGAGACCGCGCGTGCCGCGCCTTCGCGAAAGCGGCCGAGATGGCGGACGAGGACGTGGAGACCTGCCGCCGCATCGGTGGTCACGGCCTCAAGCTGATCGAGGAGATCGCGAAAACGAAGCCCGCGGGCGAGCCGGTCAATATCCTCACCCATTGCAATGCGGGCTGGCTTGCGTGCGTGGATTGGGGAACGGCCACCTCGCCGATCTATCACGCGCATGACGCGGGCATTCCCGTCCACGTCTGGGTGGATGAAACGCGCCCCCGCAATCAGGGCGCGGCTCTCACCGCATTCGAACTCGGCGCGCACGGCGTTCCGCATACGCTGATCGTCGACAACGCGGGCGGACACCTGATGCAGCACGGGAAGGTGGATCTCTGTATTGTCGGTACGGATCGCGTCGCGGCGAACGGCGATGTCGCAAATAAGATCGGCACCTATCTGAAGGCGCTCGCCGCCCACGATACGGGCGTGCCGTTCTATGTCGCCCTGCCCTATTCCACCATCGACTGGACGCTCTCCTCGGGGCGCGACATTCCCATCGAGGAGCGCGGCGCGGACGAGGTGCTTGTGATGCAGGGGCGCACCGCGGACGGCACGGTCGCCGAGGTTGAGATTGCCGCCCCCGGCTCGCCCGCCGCAAATCCGGCCTTCGACGTCACGCCTGCTCGTCTTGTCACGGGGCTGATCACCGAGCGGGGCATT
This sequence comes from Hyphomicrobium nitrativorans NL23, assembly GCF_000503895.1. Taxonomy (NCBI): domain Bacteria; kingdom Pseudomonadati; phylum Pseudomonadota; class Alphaproteobacteria; order Hyphomicrobiales; family Hyphomicrobiaceae; genus Hyphomicrobium; species Hyphomicrobium nitrativorans. The sequence continues at coordinate 3,616,074 of NC_022997.1, read as the reverse complement.
GCGCTGGCGAGCCGCGAGGGCCTCGCAGCGCTTTACCCGGAGCGTCGGGAGAGCGCAGCATGACGAAAGCCAAGGCAGGCGCGCGCAAATCCGTCGGCGGCGAGGAAAGCCGCCTGCGCGCCGCCGTGATCGAGACCGCGCGCGCGATGAGCAACAGCGGCCTGTCGCCCGGCCGGTCCGGCAACGTATCGGCGCGCTTCGATGGTGGCATGTTGATCACGCCGACAGGCCTCGCGTACGCCGGCATGCGCCCGAAAGATATCGTTTACGTTGCGAGCGATGGCACCGTGCCCGGCAAGCAGAAAACCCCGTCGTCCGAATGGCAGTTTCATCTGTCGGCTTATGCGGCGCGCCCCGACATGTCGGCCGTCGTCCACACGCATTCGCTTCACGCAGTTGTGCTCTCCTGCGCCGGGCGCTCCATCCCGGCGTTTCACTACATGGTGGCCGTGGCGGGCGGCGTAGATATTCCCCTCGTCCCGTATGCAACCTTCGGCAGTGCGGACCTGGCCGCGCATGTCGCGAGCGGCCTCGCCGAGCGGCGCGCGTGTCTGATGGCGCATCACGGCGCGATTGCGATGGGCCGGACGTTGGCCGGCGCGCTCGCGCTCGCGCACGAGGTGGAGGCGCTGGCGGAGCAGTACGTGAAGCTGCTGACGCTGGGTGAGCCGGTCCTGCTTCCCGAGGACGAAATGGCCGTCGTACTCGAACGCTTCAAGACATACGGCCAGCAGCGGGACGGCACCGGCTGACGGGCCTTCGTCTTGGCGGCCTCACTCCGGCGGCAGCATCGTATTTAGGATGTGGTAGACGTTGGCCGGCCCGACGTATCCCGCGATCCGGCCGATCTCGACGCCGTCGCGCACCAGCACGAGCGTCGGCACGACGGTGATCGGGGACGAGAGTTTGAAGCGGTCCGCCGCCCCGTCGTTGAGGTCCATGAAACGTAGCGGTGCCGCTTTCCCGGCGCGGCTGGCCCCATACGAAGGGGCGACGTCACGACGGAAAATGGGACAGTAGGCGCAGCCGGGCGCTTCGAACGCGATCAGTTCCATGCCAGTGGTCCCGGGCGCCGATACAGCCCCTCCGGGGTCCGGCGCGGCGCTGGCCTGCGGCGCGAAGATCGCCAGCAGAAATCCCATTGTGAGACGGGACGAGAACGGGAGACGGGGCCATATCTTGCGCATGAGGCCCCGGCTGCATCTTCGATGCCATGAAGCCCACCTCCGACGCGAGCCTTGCCGTCAAGGTAAAGGACGGCGGTCGCGGCGTCGGTCAGGAACCGGGTCGCGTATGCGCCGATGTGCCATAGGTGCAATCCCGTAAGGGGTGCCTCAACTGGAACCTCGGGTCCAATTCGATGTTAGAATTGTTCGCGCATTTATCATTATTGGTGGTTTTCGGTGCTTCACGACACGATCAGCCTCGCCTTTTTTCCGTCCGGCCGTTCAATTCTGCTCGCGCTTCTCGTGTTGATCGTCTTCTACGTCGGGCGTGCGCTGTGGATCGCGCGGCATGAATGGCGTCACTGCGGCACAGACACCAAGATCCTTTACCTGTTGGTTGCACCCCTCCTGACGCTCGCCGTCGACCTTCTTGCGCTCACCGACCGCCTGTTCTGGCGCAGGCGCGACGAGAAGCGCTCGCGGCATTCCGGCGAGGCCGGCGTTTCTCGCGCGGGCTAGACCATGATCGCTTCAGGCCCTACCAGCCTGAAGCGTGAATCATCGGTCTCGTCAAAGAGATAGAGCGTCCGATCAGATTCCATCGGATCGGAAAACGCTCTAGCTCCAAACTCAAACCGGATAGTATATCGTCTCCGACGGAGGCATGCGGTTTCGCTCGATGCGGCGCGTCACGAGCGCGCCCTCGGGCCTTTTGCCGTATTTCGCCGACCTAGCGTATACGGAGCTAAGTTGAAATCTAGGAACTGATCGCGTGCAGCCCGCAAACGCACCGTACGTCGATCGTATTTCGTCCGGAGCCTGTATGAACGCCGAACCCATCGATAGCCACGCGTTTCGCCGCCTCATGCGAAACGTCGCGGGGCAGGTTTCGATTGTCGCCACGGGAGAGCCGGGGCAGCGCAGCGGTCTGACTGCGAGCGCGGTGTGTTCTCTCACCGATTTACCGCCGATGGTTCTGGTCTGCGTCAATCGAGCGGCGAGCGTCCACGACGTCATCATCGAGAACGGCGTCTTCAGTATCAACGCCCTGGCCTCGGATCAGGAGGCTGTCGCGCGCGTGTTCTCGGGCGTGGAGGGCTTGCGCGGAGAGCAGCGGTTCAGCACGGGCGACTGGTCTGTGGGTGAGAGCGGCGCTCCGATCCTCGCATCGGCAGTCTGCCAACTCGAATGCCGTCTGGCCGATTACAAGCATACGACGTCGCACACCGTATTTTTCGGAGCGGTGATCGCCGGCGCCGCATCGCAAGACGGGAGCCCGCTGCTCTATCATCGCGGTGCATACGTGGAACTCGCCCCCGCGACTCCCTGAAGCCGCGGCAGCGACGCTTCTCGCAGCTTGTGTCCGAACTCACCGAAGCGCGTCAGCGCTCAGGCGCCAAGGGCGCCCGCGGCAAGTGCCGCGGCCCTCCACACAGCACCACGCTGATTGAGCGATGCTTATCTCAGCTTGTGTACGAATTCACCGAAGCGCGTCAGCGCTCAGGCGCCAAGGGCGCCCGCGGCAAGTGCCGCGGCCCTCCACACAGCACCACGCTGATTGAGCGACGCTTCTCGCAGCTTGTGTACGAAGATACCACCACGGCCCGCAGGGCCCGGGAGCAAGGCGACCCGGCGCGAGTGCGCCGGCCATCCACCTGCACTCGGCACGTTACGCGATGCCTATCGCCACTTGTGTACGAAAAAAAATGGTGGAGCCAACCGGGATCGAACCGGTGACCTCTTGCATGCCATGCAAGCGCTCTCCCAGCTGAGCTATGGCCCCTGACCGTTGGGATCCGATGCCTGGGGAGCGAACCGCCCGCCCGAGGCATGGTCTGGAAGACCGGCTCATTAGGCCGATCGCTTCAAAACTGCAAGTGCGAAGTTGGCGGCGGTGCACGGAAATCGGATGCTCGCGCACCGGCTCACCTCGCAATCAGCGTTCCTCGTCGCCTTCCTTGACGGGGCCGCCAATGATGTTCGAGACGTCGCCGCCCTCTTCCTCTTCTTCCTCAAGGAATGTTTCGTCCTCGGTGGCCGAGATCGAATCGTCGTCGTCGCTGTCTTCGACCTCCAGCTCATCGGCGTCGTCGGCGGCCTCTTCGGAAGCGGGTTTGACCGCATAATCGGGCTTGCGGCCGCGGCGGCTGCTGCGCTCCTCGCTGGCTGCGGCAGCGCCGAGCGGAGAGGAGGCCAGCTCATACACCGTGCCACAGATCGGGCATACGATCGGCGAGCGGCCGAGATCATAGAACCGCGCATCGCATTCGCTGCTCTGGCAGGTGCGCTTCGTCCCGCGCGCTTGCTTTGTCGCCATGGCTTTCGTGCTCACAGTAAATTCGGGATAGCGGGGTCTGCCACAGCATCTGGCGGCTGTCAAAACGAAAACCGGCTTGATCCGCAGGGTAGGCGCCGCTGGCATTGACAGGCCCCGCCCGCGGCGGCTCTATGCGAATATTCCCGCATGAAAGATCGATGGCGCGGCGCACGCTTCGGACGTCCGCGCCACGCCAGGAAAAAAGGCCCGTTTCAGCCCGTGACGCATCCCAAGCCCCACGTCGAGCCCGCTGCGCCGCACGGCGACCCTCATCCCCTCGCGGCCCTGAAGTCGGGCCCTCTGAAGGGCGAAATCGCCGTGCCGGGGGACAAATCTATCTCGCATCGTGCGCTCATGCTGGGCGGGCTTGCCACCGGCCGGACACGCATCCGTGGGCTGCTGGAATCCGAAGACGTGATCAATACCGCCCGCGCGATGACGGCGCTGGGTGCTCCGGCCCAGAAAAACGGCGACGTCTGGGAGGTGTTGGGCCGCGGAACCGGCGGCCTCCGCAATCCGGAAGGCCCGATTGATTTTGGCAACTCGGGTACGGGCGCCCGGCTGATGATGGGCGTGATTGCGCCGCACGATGTTACGGTGACGATGGTCGGCGATGCGTCGCTCTCCAAGCGGCCGATGGCCCGTGTTCTGGGGCCTTTGAAGGCGATGGGCGTCAATGTGGAAGGGGAGGGCGACCGGCTGCCGCTCACCGTTCGCGGCTCGTCCAGGCTCGCGCCGATCCATTATGTGCTGCCCGTGCCGTCGGCCCAGGTGAAAAGCGCCGTTCTGCTGGCGGGGCTCGGCACGGCTGGCGAGACGAGCGTCGTCGAGCGCGAAGCGACCCGCGATCATACGGAGCGGATGCTGCGCTATTTCGGCGCCGAGGTTGCCACTGCGCCGGCCCCCGAAGGAACGCGGATTTCCGTGCGCGGCCAGTCAGAGCTGACGGGCCGCGACATCGCGGTTCCGGGCGATCCGTCGTCGGCCGCGTTTCTGGTCGCGGCCGCGCTGATCGTGCCGGGGTCGGAGGTGACCGTCCGTGGCATCCTGGTCAACCCGACGCGGACCGGCCTCTACACGACGCTTCAGGAGATGGGCGGCGACGTGGTCTTCCTCAACCAGCGCGAGGAGGGCGGTGAGCCGGTGGCCGATATCCGGGTGCGCTATTCCGAATTGTCCGGCGTGACGGTGCCTGCGGAACGGGCCCCGTCGATGATCGACGAATATCCGATGCTGGCCGTCGTCGCCGCCTTTGCCCGCGGCGTGACGCGCATGGAGGGGCTCGCGGAACTCAAGGTGAAGGAAAGCGACCGTCTGGCCGCGACCGTGGCCGGGTTGCTTGCGAACGGCGTGACCACCGAGGCATCGGGCGACACTCTCACGGTAGAAGGCAGCGGAAGGGGGGTGCCGGGCGGCGGCCTCGTCGCGACGCACCTGGATCACCGCATGGCGATGGCCTTCCTCGTCATGGGGCTCGCGAGCGACGCGCCCGTGACGGTTGACGACACCGCGATGATCGCGACCAGCTTCCCCACGTTTCAGTCGCTGATGGAAGGGATCGGCGCCCGCTTCGGCGAGGCGACGAAATGATCGTTGCCATCGATGGGCCGGCCGCATCCGGCAAGGGCACCCTGGCCAAGCGGCTGGCCGATCACCTCGGATATGCCTGCCTCGATACCGGCTTGCTCTATCGGGCGGTCGCGCGCGACGTGGCGGCTTGGGGCTTCCGGCTGGAGGATCCCTGGGCTGCCGTTGCCGTAGCGCGCGGGCTCGACCCCGCCCGCTTTGAGGACCCCGAGCTTCGGGGAGCGGCCGCGGGCGACGCGGCCTCGATCGTGGCCCGAATTCCGCAGGTCCGGGCGGCGCTGCTCTCGTATCAGCGCGCCTTTGCCCGCCAGGCGCCGGGGGCCGTGCTGGACGGCCGCGACATCGGCACGGTCGTGTGCCCCGACGCCGACGTTAAGATTTTCGTCACCGCGAGCCCCGAGGTGCGGGCCCGCCGCCGCTTCTCCGAGCTCGACGCCCGTGGTGCGGGCGTTGCCTATGAGACTGTACTGGCGGACATTTTGGCCCGCGATGCCCGCGATGCGGACCGGGCAATTTCTCCCCTCGCGATGGCCGCCGATGCGATGTTGCTTGATACGAGTAACTTGAGTATAGAAGCCGCATTCGACGCCGCCGTCGGATTGATCAAGAGGAAGATCGGCCAATAGAGCCGCATGGCACCCAAAGCGGGCCTCGCGTCTCAATTTTTTACTGGCGGGCTGAGGCCCATCACGGCGGCACCGAGACAAGATCCACATCCCCTGCCGGCAGCAGACTGCCCGAGTGCGCCTTATCGCGCCTTCGGCGCTTCCGCCGTCAGCCCATCGACAAACCCGTCGCACTCTGAAGCCAATGAGGCCGCAGGGTGGGGCGCATCAACATTTCAATCGACCAGGAGCCTTGATGACCACCGAGATCAGCAAAGAGTACACCCCCACGCGCGATGAGTTCGCAGCCCTCCTCACCGAGAGCCTTGCGAAGGACGATGTGTTCGAAGGCAGCGTCGTCAAGGGCAAGGTCGTCGGCATCGAGAAGGACCTCGCCGTCATCGACGTCGGCCTCAAGATGGAAGGCCGCGTGCCGCTCAAGGAGTTCGGCGTCGGCGGCAAGCTGGGTGATCTCAAGGTTGGCGACACGGTGGAAGTCTACCTTGAGCGCATCGAGAACGCGCTGGGTGAAGCCGTCCTCTCGCGCGACAAGGCGCGCCGCGAGGAGAGCTGGACCCGCCTGGAGAAGCTCTCCGAGAAGGGTGAGAAGGTGACGGGCGTCATCTTCAACAAGGTCAAGGGCGGCTTCACGGTCGATCTCGACGGCGCGGTGGCGTTCCTCCCCGGTTCGCAGGTCGACATTCGCCCCGTGCGCGACATCGGCCCCCTCATGCATCAGCCGCAGCAGTTCCAGATCCTCAAGATGGATCGCCGCCGCGGCAACATCGTCGTCTCGCGCCGCTCGGTGCTGGAAGAGACGCGTGCAGAGCAGCGCGCCGACATCGTGGCCCGCCTCGCGGAAGGCCAGATCATCGACGGCCTGGTCAAGAACATCACCGACTACGGCGCGTTCATCGACCTCGGCGGCATCGACGGCCTGCTGCACGTGACCGACATGGCCTGGCGCCGCGTCAATCATCCGTCCGAGATCCTCAACGTCGGCGACACGGTGAAGGTGCAGATCATCCGCATCAACCCCGAGACGCAGCGCATCTCGCTCGGCATGAAGCAGCTCCAGTCCGATCCGTGGTCCACCATCGAGGCCAAGTACCCGATCGGTTCGCGCTTCAACGGCACCGTGACCAACATCGCCGACTACGGCGCGTTCGTTGAGCTTGAGCCGGGCGTCGAAGGCCTGATCCATGTCTCCGAGATGAGCTGGACCAAAAAGAACGTACACCCCGGCAAGATCGTCTCGACCAGCCAGCAGGTCGAAGTCCAGATCCTGGAAGTCGACCCCGGCAAGCGCCGCATCTCGCTCGGTCTCAAGCAGACCCAGGACAACCCGTGGGATGCGTTCCTCGCTCAGCACCCGAAGGGCACCGAGGTCGAAGGCCCGATCCGCAACATCACCGAGTTCGGTCTCTTCATCGGTCTCGAAGGTGGTGTGGACGGCATGGTCCATCTTTCGGACCTCGACTGGCAGAAGGCCGGCGACGAAGTCATCAAGGACTACAAGAAGGGCGACACCGTCAAAGCGGTGGTGCTCGACGTCGACAGCTCGAAGGAGCGCATTTCGCTCGGCATCAAGCAGCTTGGCGGCGACCCGGCCGACGCGCTCGGCAAGTACAAGAAGGGCGACCAAGTTACCTGTGAGGTGATTCAGGTGCAGGAGAACGGCATCGAGGTTCGCATCGCCGACAGCGATCTCACGACCTTCATCAAGCGTTCGGATCTGTCGCGTGATCGCTCCGAGCAGCGCGCCGAGCGCTTCTCGGTCGGCCAGAAGGTCGACGGCGCCGTGCTCTCCGTCGACAAGGCGGCGCGCCGGATTGCCGTCTCGATCAAGGCGCTGGAAATCGCGGAAGAGAAGCAGGCCGTGGCCCAGTATGGATCTTCGGATTCGGGCGCTTCGCTGGGTGACATCTTCAAGGCCGCCATCAACAAGAAGCGTGACGCCGAGGACGGCGAAGGCGACGAGGAAGAATCGGCTTAACGGCCTTCCGAGCCTTGAAAGCACATCATGCGCGGGGTGGAAGCCCCGCGCATTTTTTTACGCCCCGGCTCTAAATGGGGCGGAAACCACCTGTAAGCCCTTTGCCGACGATGGCCGTTGCGTTGGATCGGCGGGTTTCCTAATTTTCGGCCCAACCGGGGCGTCAGGTCGTTAACTCCGCCCGAACCCTCACCGAGGAGCGATCTCCATGTCACTTGAGACCGAAGCCGTCATCGACCGGCGCCGTATGCGCCGGCGGATCAGCTTCTGGCGCACCGCGGCCGTCCTGTTCGTCGGTCTCCTGCTCGGCACCATGATGTTCGGCAGCGAGGACTTCTCGACCATCGGCGGCCCGAACCAGATTGCCCGCGTGGCCATCGAAGGCACCATCACCGACAATCGCGACCAACTCCGCATGCTGGAGCGGATCCGCGACGCGAACCATGTGCGGGCGCTCATCGTGCATGTGAACAGCCCCGGCGGCACCACGACGGGCGGCGAAAGCCTCTATCAGGCGCTGCGCGAGGTCGCGGCGAAGAAGCCGGTGGTGGCGCAGTTCGGCACGGTGGCGGCCTCGGCCGGTTACATCGTGGGCCTTGGCACCGACCGCATCGTCGCGCGCGGCAACACCATCACGGGGTCTGTTGGCGTTCTGGCCCAGTGGCCCGAGGTGAGCGAGATGCTCGACAAGCTCGGCATCAAGTTCAACGAGGTAAAGAGCGGCCGCCTCAAGGCCGAGCCCAACCCCTTCGCGCCCGCCACCGACGATGGGCGCAGGGTGATGCAGGAAACCATCGACGACGGGTTCCGGTGGTTCCTTTCCCTCGTCGAGGAGCGCCGCGGCATCGCGGCCCGCAGCGTCAGCGGCCTGGCCGAAGGCCGCATCTTCTCCGGCCGCCAGGCGCTCGAAGCCAAGCTGATCGACGAGATCGGCGGCGAAGCGGAAGCCGTCCGCTGGCTGCAAACCGAGCGGGGCATCTCGACCGATCTTAACGTTGTGACGTGGCGCCCCCGCGCCGAGAACGCCTGGAGCGCCCTGTCGGGGTCTCAGTCCGGCGCCACCGGAACCGCGCTCGCCGCCCTGGCAGGAAGCCTGTTTAACCTTCCGCGCCTTCCGGCCATGCTGGAGCGAGTTGGCCTTGACGGCCTCGTATCTGTTTGGCAACCTTCCGAAAATTGAAGAAAAACCAATACCTTTTCCGGGAGGCGCGTGCTTTGATCAAATCTGAGCTCATCCAAAAAATTGCAGCATCCAATCCGCATCTCTACCATCGGGACGTGGAGCGCATCGTCAACGTCGTGTTCGACGAGATCGTCGACGCGCTTGCGCAGGGCGATCGCGTCGAGCTCAGAGGTTTCGGGGCGTTCACGGTGAAGCACCGCGCCGCCCGTCAGGGCCGCAACCCGCGCACGGGCGATCCGGTGCCGGTCGCGGAAAAGTTCGTCCCATTCTTCAAGACGGGCAAGGAGCTGCGCGATCGGCTGAACGATGGCGAAGGCTGACCCGGGCAATTGATGTTGCGAGTTGCGTAGCAGACGAGAGGAGCGGGCGTGCTCAAGCGAATTCTTTGGCTGTTGACCGCATTTCCCGCGGCCGCGCTGCTGATCACGCTTGCGGTCGCGAACCGCCATGGCGTTCGTCTCGTGCTCGATCCCTTCCGGCCCGATCAGCCTGCGGTGTCGATCGTGCTGCCGTTCTATGCCTACCTGTTCGGGATGCTCTTGATCGGCGTGCTGCTCGGCGGCGCGGCGACGTGGTTTTCTCAAGGGCGATGGCGCCGCATTGCACGTCAGCGGGCGAGCGAAGCCAAGCGATGGCAGGTCGAGGCCGACCGGCTCATGCGCGAGCGCGACGCGGAAGTGGGCGCCCGCGCCAAGGCCCTCGCCGCACCCGTCAAGCGCGACGCGGCGTAAGCGCTCTCCCGCTGTGCATTTTGGCTTTCCATACGCAAGGCGCGTATGCGAGGTCACGTTCCAATCCGCAATGACACGGCGCTACCGATGTCCACACGCGTAAAAATCTGCGGGATTCGCACAAGCGACGCGCTCGATGCAGCGCTCGACGCCGGTGCCGATCTGATTGGCCTCGTGCTCTATCCGAAAAGCCCACGCAACGTTTCGCTCGACGAGGCCGCAGCACTCACATTGCGCGCGCGCCATCACGGCGGCGCCGACGTCGTGACGCTGCTCGTCGATCCCGACGACGCGCTCGTCGAGGCCGTTGCCGAGAAGATTAAACCCGACCTCATACAACTCCACGGACACGAAATGACCGCACGCGTCGAAGCGGTGCGGGAGCTGAGCGGTCTCCGCATCCTCAAAGCCGTGCCGGTGGGCGATGCCGAGGATGTCGCCGCAGCCTTCGATTATCTGAAGCCCAATGGCACGCGCGCCCAGATGCTCTTGTTCGATGCCAAGCCGCCCGCCGATCCGGGATCGCTTCCTGGCGGCAACGGCTTGACGTTCGACTGGCGCATCCTCGAAGCCGCCAAGGGCCGCGCGCCGTTCGCGCTTGCAGGTGGCCTTACGCCCGAAAATGTCGCCGCCGCCATCGCGCTCACAGGTGCGGCCATTGTCGATGTTTCGTCCGGTGTCGAAAGCCGGCCCGGCGAGAAAGACCCTGAGCGCATCCGCCGCTTCCTTAAGGCCGCAAAGGTCGCTAAGGAGGCATGAATTTTCGCCCCTCCCGGGCGGCTACGCGAGAGGACAGCCTGAGATGGCCTCGAAGGAAGACAAGGCGGCGGACGCCAAGCGCAACACGCTGAGGGCAGGCCCCGATGCGGAAGGCCAGTTCGGCCTGTTCGGCGGGCGGTTCGTTGCCGAGACGCTGATGCCGCTGATCCTGGATCTCGAAACGGCGTATGAAGCCGCCAAGAACGATCCTGCGTTCCAGGCGGAGCTGACGAACCTGCTGCTCCACTACGGCGGCCGCCCGAGCCCGCTCTATTACGCCGAGCGCCTGACCGAACATTTCCGCGACATCGCCAGGGACGCGGGCGGCACCGGCGGCGCCAAGATCTACTTCAAGCGCGACGAGCTCAATCACACCGGCAGCCACAAGATCAACAACTGCCTCGGCCAGATCCAGCTTGCCCGCCGCATGGGCAAGACGCGCATCATCGCCGAGACCGGCGCTGGCCAGCACGGAGTGGCGGTCGCCACCGTGTGCGCGCGCTTCGGCCTTCCTTGCGAGATCTACATGGGCGCGACCGACGTGGCGCGCCAAGCGCCGAACGTTGCGCGCATGCATATGCTCGGCGCCAAAGTCAATCCGGTGACGGCGGGTGCCGGCACCTTGAAAGACGCGATGAATGAAGCGCTGCGCGATTGGGTCACCAACGTGCGCGACACGTATTACCTGATCGGCACCGCAGCCGGTCCGCATCCCTATCCCGCGATGGTGCGCGACTTCCAGGCCATCATCGGCAACGAGGTGCGCGAGCAGATGATGGAGCGCGAGGGCCGTCTGCCCGATACGCTCGTCGCCTGTATCGGCGGCGGCTCGAACGCCATCGGCCTGTTCCACCCGTTCCTCGATGACGAAGGCGTCGCGATCTACGGCGTCGAAGCGGGCGGCCACGGCGTCGAGGTCGAGAACGGCCATGCCGCGTCCATGAGCGGCGGGAGCCCCGGCGTGCTGCACGGCAACCGCACGTATCTGCTGCAGGACGCCGAAGGCCAGATCCTCGAAGGCCATTCCATCTCGGCAGGCTTGGATTATCCGGGCGTGGGCCCCGAGCACGCTTGGCTCAAGGATACAGGCCGCGTGAACTACGTGCCGATCACCGACAAGGAAGCGCTCGAAGCGTTCCAGCTCTCGGCCAAGCTCGAAGGCATCATCCCCGCGCTCGAACCCTCGCACGCGCTGGCCTGGGTCACGAAGCTCGCGCCAACGCTGCCCCAGGACAACATTCTCGTCATGAACATGTGCGGGCGCGGCGACAAAGACGTCTTCGCCGTTGCGGGTTATCTGGGGATCAAGCTTTGACCAAGACAAACGAAACGCGCATCGACCGGCGCTTCGCGGCGTTGAAAGCTGAAGGCCGCGCCGCTCTCGTCACCTTCGTCACCGCAGGCGATCCGGACCTCGAAACCTCGAAGGCTATCCTCGCGGGGCTTCCCGGTGCGGGCGCCGACGTCATCGAGCTCGGCATGCCGTTCTCGGACCCGATGGCCGACGGGCCGGCCATTCAGGCGTCGTCGCTCCGGGCCCTCAAGGCGGGCCACAAGATGCGCGATACCCTCGCCATGGTCCGTGAATTCCGCAAGACCGACAACGACACGCCGATCGTGCTGATGGGCTACTACAATCCGATCTACGTCTACCCGAACGCGGCGTTCCTGGACGAGGCCGCCGAAGCTGGCGTCGATGGCCTGATCGTGGTCGATACGCCGCCGGAGGTCGACGGTGAGCTGTGCCTGCCGGCCATCGAGCGGGGCATCAACTTCATCCGCCTGGTGACCCCGACCACCGACGATAAGCGATTGAAAACGGTACTAAAAAATACGTCGGGCTTCCTCTACTACGTCTCCATCACCGGCATTACGGGTGCCGCCTCGGCCAATCCGGACCATGTCGAAGCCGAGGTTGCGCGCCTGAAACGCGCGACAACGCTTCCCGTGGCGGTTGGTTTCGGCGTAAGAACGCCTGAGCAGGCCCGCGCCATGGCGAAGGGGGCCGATGGCGTCGTGGTGGGGTCCGCCCTGGTGCGGACCATCGAGGACACCTTAACTCAGGATGGCGTCGCGACTGGAAATACGGTCGGCTCCGTCTTAAGTTTGGTCGGTCGCCTGAGCGCGGCACTCCGCGAAGCGTGAGTGCCCGGACGGGATGAGCCGAGGCCCGGTCGCAAGCGGGCGGCTCGCGGCGAACTTTCGAAGACGATGACGGTAGGAATGGCGCTGTCCCAGGAGAGGCGGGACGTGAGGAGCGGTCAAGCGTGAACTGGATTAACAACGTCGTCCGGCCCAAGATCCGCAGCTTCCTCACCACGAAGCGCGAGGTGCCGGAAAATCTCTGGGTGAAATGCCCGGAGACGGGCCAGATGGTCTTCTACAAAGACCTTGAGGCCAATCAATTCGTCGTACCCGGCTCCAACTATCACATGAAGATGGGCGCCCGGCAGCGGCTCGCGCATCTCTTCGACGGTGGCGCGTTCGAACTCGTGCCCATGCCTTCCGTTCCGCAGGATCCGCTCCGCTTCCGCGATGGCCGCCGCTACACCGACCGCATCAAGGATGCGCGCACCAAGACCGGCATGGAGGATGCGGTCCTTGTCGGCGAAGGCACGCTCGACGGCCAGCCCGTCGTCTCCGCCGCGCAGGATTTCGAATTCATGGGCGGCTCGCTCGGTATGGCCGCCGGTGAAGCGGTGATCGCGGGTATGTTGCGCGCCGCCGAGCGCCGCTCGCCGTTCATCCTTTTTGCTGCGTCTGGCGGTGCCCGCATGCAGGAAGGCATCCTTTCGCTCATGCAGATGCCGCGCACGACCATTGCCGTGCAGCGCCTGCGCGAGTTGAAGCTGCCCTACATCGTCGTGCTTACCGATCCGACGACCGGCGGCGTGACGGCCTCGTACGCCATGCTGGGCGACATCCACATCGCGGAACCGGGCGCGCTCATCTGCTTCGCCGGCCCTCGCGTCATTCAGCAGACCATCCGCGAGCAGTTGCCGGATGGCTTCCAGCGCGCCGAATATTTGTTGCAGCACGGCATGATCGACATGGTCGTGCATCGTCATAAGATGCGCGAGACGCTGAGCCGCATTTGCGCGCTGCTGACCGGCAATCCGGCACCGGCCGAGAAAACGGCGTCGTCGCGGCGCGGCAACGGCAGCGCGCAGGCCAACGGAAGCGCGGTCGACGGCAAGCTGATCGAGAGCACGGCGATCGAGCTTGAGCCGGTCGAGGACGCGGAGCGCTTTGGTGCGGCTGCGGAGAGCGCCGAGGACCAACACGACGAGCCGGCGGGAACGGCGAACGCGGAAGACAAAAGGGACGTCCCGAAGACTTGATCGGACCGGCCCGGGCGGGGGGGCGGGGATGTTCCGAGCCGTGGCCCCCGATGTATCCTGACACCTGTGATTTCCAAACGCCCGGTTGACCTCGGCATCACGTCGGGTTTCATGTGGCGAGAAACGCGGCCCTGAGAAGGAGGGGCGTGCCATCCTGACCAGCGACCAGCTTCTCGCTGACCTGAAGTTGTTGCATCCCAAGCTCATCGATTTGTCGTTGGGCCGGGTGGAACGCCTGTTGGCCAAGCTCGGCAACCCGCACAGATCCTTGGCCCCCGTCGTCCACATCGCGGGGACGAACGGCAAGGGTTCGACGACGGCCTATCTCAAGGCGATCCTGTCGGCGGCCGGACTGCGCGTCCACGTCTACACGTCCCCGCACCTCGTGCGTTTTCACGAGCGGATCGCGTTAGCCGGGTCCGATGGCGTCACACGCTCCATCGCCGAAGATGTGCTCGTCGATGTCCTTTCGCGCACGCAGGCCGTCAACGATGGCGACGACATCACCCAGTTCGAGATTACGACCGCAGCAGCCCTCCTGGCTTTTTCGGAGCACCCCGCCGACGTCGTGCTGCTGGAGGTCGGCCTCGGCGGTCGTCTCGACGCGACCAACGTCGTCGAGAAGCCCGTGCTGACGGTGTTGACGCCGATCTCCTACGATCATGCCGACAAGCTCGGAGGCACCGTCGAGCTGATCGCGGCGGAAAAGGCCGGCATCCTGAAGCCGGGCGTGCCGTGCGTGGTCTCGCAGCAGGAAGACGCCGTGCATGAGGTGATCGCGCGCGAGGCGGCGCGCCTCAAGGCGCCCCTTGTCGTATGGGGCAGCGCCTACGATGCCTACGAACAGCGCGGCCGCCTCGTCGTGCAGCGCGCCGATCAGTTGCTCGATCTGCCTTTGCCCGCGCTCATCGGTCCCCATCAGATCATCAACGCGGGCGCGGCCGTTGCCGCCGCTTTGGAACTCGATAGCCTGCTCGAAGGCGTCAAGGTGTCCGAGGACGCGATCGAGCGCGGTTTGACCGAAGCGCGCTGGCCCGCCCGGATGCAGCGCATCGATGGCGGACCTCTGCCGTCGCTTCTCAAGCCCGGCTCGGAATTGTGGCTGGATGGAGGGCACAATCCCGCAGCAGGGCGTTTCCTTGCCGAAACGCTTGCCGATCTCGAAGAGCGCGCACCGAAACCGCTTTATCTCGTGGTCGGAATGCTGGGCTTGAAGGACGCAGCGGGTTTCCTCGGGGCATTCCGCGGTCTTGCGCGCCATGTCGTCGGCGTGCCGATCCCGGGCGCACACGAAAGCCCCTTCCAGCCCAATGAACTCGCAGAAACCGCGCAATCTGTCTCTCTCAATGCGGAAGCGGAAGGCTCCGTCGAGGCAGCGCTGAAGCGTATCGATGCGATTGACCCTGGCCCGAAGCGCATCCTGATCACCGGCTCGCTCTATCTCGCGGGCCACGTGCTCGCGCTGCAGGAAGGCGTCGAGCCGCAAGCTAACTGATCCGCGGCCGGTCCACTTTCAGCCCTGTGCGGGATGAAAGCGTGGTCCCGTCAGTCTATGGTCAGACGCGCGGGTTCGGTCTGCCGGAGCGATCCTGGTGCCAGCGCCCTCAGGACCATCAGGGCCGACACCGTGCCCACGACTTGCGCGAGGAGAAATCCCGGTACGTCGTCAGGTCGTATTCCCGCGAAGCTGTCGGTCAGGGTCCGCGCGATTGTAACCGCAGGATTGGCGAACGAGGTGGAGGCGGTGAACCAGAAGGCGGCCGTGATGTAAAGCCCGACACCGACGGCGACCGCCTGTGGCCTCGCCCGCAGCGTCAGCAGGATCGTGAGCACCAGCCCGAATGTTGCCACGCCTTCCGAGAAGGTCTGCGCAAACCCGCTCCGTGTCGTGGCCGACACCTGCAGGAGCGGCGCGTCGAACATGGCGTGCGCAATCAGGACGCCAGCTACGGCGCCGCCGAGTTGCGCCGCCGCGTAGGCGAGAAACTCCCGGCCGGTCAACTCTCGGCGCAGGAAGAATGCGAGCGACACCGCGGGATTGATGTGCGCGCCCGAGATTGGCGCCAGCATGGTGATCAGAACCACGAGCATCGCGCCCGTCGGCAGCGTGTTTCCGAGGAGCGCGAGGGCCGCGTTTCCGCCCGCCAGCCGCTCGGCCATGAGGCCCGAGCCGACGATAGCCGCCAACAGAAAGCCTGCGCCAAGCGCCTCTGCGACGAACTTCTCCCGCAAGGAAGACGCGCTCAAGTCGTTGGCTCCGATGACATCACCTCGCCTCGCCCGATGTCTTCGAGCCGCCTCTGCAGCGAGAGCTTGTCCAATGTGGCGAGCGGCAGCGAGGTGAAAATGCTGATGCGCTGATACAGCATGCGGTGGGTGTCCGCGAAGGCAAGGCGCCGCTCGCTCTCCGTCCCTTGGGCCGCTGACGGGTCCGGCAATCCCCAATGGGCGCTGATCGGCTGGCCCGGCCAAACGGGGCACACCTCGTGGGCCGCGTTGTCGCAAACGGTGAACACGAAATCCAGCCTCGGGGCGTCCAAGGCCGTGAACACCTCCCACGATTTCGAGCTGAGATCCGACGTGTCGTAGTCGAGCTGCTTCAACAGGTCCATCGCGTAGGGATGCACGCGCCCGCTTGGCTGGCTGCCGGCGCTGAAGCCCCTGAAGCGCCCCGCGCCAAGGCGGTTCATGACGCATTCGGCGATAATCGACCGGGCGGAATTGTGGGTGCACAGGAACAGGACGTTGAGTGGCGTATCGGTCATTGCGGTCCGTCCTTGCTCCTGCAAAGTGACTTGGTGCGCCGGATCGTCTTGCCGCAGAGATCCGGCCGCCCCTGGCAGCAATCCTCGGTCAGGTAGTTCAGAAGCTGGCGCATGGTCTCGACGCTCACGGCGTAGCGGACATAGCGGCCGTCGCGCGTGCCGCGGATGAGGCCGGCGCGGTCGAGTTCCTTCAAGTGGAACGAGGCGCCCGTCGGGCTGGCTTGGACGGCCTCGGCAATCTCCGACGCCGCAAGGCCGTTCGGTCCTTCGAGGACGAGCAGGCGAAAGATGCGAAGGCGCTGCGGATGAGCCAGTGCAGCGAGCGCGGTGACGGCGTGTGTTTCATTCATAAAGAAACGATACAAGGATATTTGAATAATGCAAGTATCTTTATGCGGGGCGACATGGCCGTCCCGATCCGGCTTGCGGAAGGACGCGCTGAAACGATAAGGGCTCCCGCGAGGGAGCCCTTGAACGTTTCGGAATGCATCGTCGCTTAAGCGACGTTGTCGACGTGCTGGCCGAGCCACTCTTCGAGCTTGCGCTTCTGAACGAGCGCGCCGACGTGCTGGCCGGCAACCTCGCCGTTCTTGAAGATGATCAGCGTCGGCATGGCGCGGATGCCGTACTTGGTGGTGATCCCGGGGCTCTGGTCCACGTCGATTTTCACCACCTTGACCTTGCCCTTGAGCTCGGATGCAACCTGCTCGAGCGCTGGCGCCATGGCCTTACATGGACCGCACCATTCGGCGAAAAAGTCCACGAGGACAGGCTCGCTCGACTTCAGGACCTCTTGGTCGAAGGTGTCGTCGGATACGAGTGCGGTCATTTCGGTGTTTCTCCTATTGCGTCATGTGCCGGGGATCTGCGAGCCCGGCTCAAACGGACCGTGAAAGTAGGAATGGGCCCCTCAAGCGTCAAGGCGGAGCCTGTCGACATGCCACAGGTCTTTGGCGTGTGCCTCTAGAATTTCCTCAGGAATTTCCATCAGATGAGGGCTTTCTGTCCAGAGCAGAGCGGCGCGGACCGCTCGGCCGGGAAAGATGTCGCGGACAGCCAGCCGGTAGGCGGCGAGCTGGTAAAGGTAAACGGCGGCGACGGCCGAGTGGTTCACTGGCGCGGCGCGGTTGGTCTTGTAGTCGACGATGAGGATCGCGTCGTCTGTGATTGCGAGTCGGTCGATCTGCCCGGCGATCCGAAGCGGCGGCCCAGGGCTCGCTCCTTCCGGGCGCGGGATGACGGCCACGATCGGAACCTCGGCCCGGCTATCGGGACCGAACACAGGCGCGAACGACGGATCGGAGATCAGGCCGAGCACTTCCGTGGCGATGCTCGCGCGCGTGCGCTCGGGTAGGCCGCGACCCCGCTCCGCGAGGTAAGCTTCCGCCACGCGTGCGCGCGCGTCGGGCGCGATCTGCGGCAGGTGTTCGAGCAGCGCGTGCGTGAGCGTGCCGCGCAGGAAACGGCTCTCGCCGTGAAGGTTGCCCGGACTGAGCGCGGCAGGTTCGTCGCGCGCATCGGGCGATCGCGAGACGCGAAGCGGTTCGCCTTCATCGTCGGTCTCATAAGGCGCAAGCCGTGACGGCGCGAGCGGAACCGTGAGCTGCGGCTCGCGTGGCGCGGGCTGCACGCTCCAGGCCGGCGGTGGAGAAGCATGCGTTTCCGTTTCGGCGGCGTGATCGGGCGCTTTGACCTCCGCCGTCTGCGGCGCTTCGAGCCTGCGCACCTCGCGGCCGCCCTTCAGCGCGATACGCTCCAGACAATCGGCAAGCCCGGCTTCGATGAGATCGTACCAGCAGCCGGTGCCGCGGCCCCGCTTGCCTTCGAAGCCTGCAACGTAAAGCCGGTCGCGCGCGCGCGTCATCGCGACGTAGAGCAGGCGGTTGCGCTCTTCGCGCTCGCGCTGGGCCAATGTCTGGCGCGCACTCTGAATGGCGTCGATCCCGCTCGTGCCCTTCACGGGCCATACGAAGGGTGCTGCCAACCCCGCAGGTCGCGGCATGTCGTCGAGTGTCATCGGTCGCCCACCGCGGCTCGCCGCCGAGCCGACGTTGCACGTATCGGGAAGAAAAACGACAGGCGCTTCGAGGCCCTTCGCGCCGTGAACCGTCATCACGCGCACTTCGTTGCGGCCATGTTCCATGTCGCGTTTGATGTCGCGTTCGCCGTCGCGCATGAAGGCGAGGAAGCCCGCAAGCGACGGCGGCGCGCCGTCGTCGTAGGTGAGCGCGAGATCGAGGAATTCGTCGAGCGGGTCCGCCGCATCGAGTCCCAGCCGCGCGATCAGGCGGCGGCGCACGCCGTCGCGATCCAGGATGTCGGCAAAGAATTCGAACGGCGGGCGGAAGTCGGCCGCCTTGCGCCAGCGCTTGAGCGTTTCGGCAGCCTCCACGAACCGCGGCACATCGCGCGCGGTATCCAAGAGCGCCTTCCACAGCGTGCCCTTGCGCCCGCACGCGAGCGTTTCGAGATCGGTGTCGTCGAGGCCGAAGATCGGGCTTTTAAGCACTTCTGCGAGCGCGAGATCGTCTTCGGGAAGCGTCAGGAAATCGCCGAGCGAGAGCATATCCTGCACCGCGATCTGCTCGGTGAGCCGCATCCGGTCGGCGCCTGCGACTGGAATGCCGCGCGCCTTCAGCGCCTGCACCATCGGCGCGGCGAACGGGTTGCGCTTCTGGACCAGGATCAGGATATCGCCCGGCGTGATCGGCCGGCCGGTGGAGACAAGCGTTTCGCCCGTCGCGATCCAGCTTTTGATCGTGTCCGCGATGCGGTTGGCGAGCCGCACCACGGGCGGTTCCGCCGTCTTGTCTTCGAGCGGAGACCACGCGTCGGCCGGTTCCACGTCCTCGTACTGCTCCGTCTCCCAGAGTTCGACGAGGCCCGCATGGCCGGCGCGTTGCGCAACGTGGGGCGCAGGCGTGACGCCGGGCGTGCGCGACGTATCGGCAAACACGCGATCCACCGCGTCGAGCACGGGCGCCACGGTGCGGAACGACAGCGTGAGCGGGATGCGTTGCCACGTGGCGCCCGCGCTCTCCGTGAGCGTTGCGAAGCGGTCGCCCATGGCCGAGAACATCTCGGGCGCCGCGCCCTGGAACGAATAGATCGACTGCTTCTCGTCGCCGACCGCGAACAGCGTGCGCACGACGTCTTCGCGCGCGCCGGTGCCCGAGAAGAACTCGCCCGCGATGGCTTCGACGACGCGCCATTGCGATGGGCTGGTATCCTGGCTCTCGTCCACGAGAATATGGTCGAGACCGCGGTCGAGCTTGTACAGCACCCATTCGACGGACGAGCTGTTGGCGAGCAGGTTCTGCGCGCGCTGAATGAGATCGTCGAAGTCGAGCGCGGCGCGGCGCACCTTGGCGTTGTGATAGCGCTGCCGCACTGCGTCGGCGAGCCGGATCAGCGCCATCGTCGCTTCGGTCGCGACCGCGCCCTGCCGCTCGCTCCAGAGCGAAAGGAACCGGCTCTGCGCGCGCGCGAGCATAGGTTCGGCTTCCGGGTTCTTTTCCTTCAACGCCTTGGTTAGGAATTTGTCGCGCGGATCGCCGTTGCTCTTGAGAAAGAGCCCGCAAAGCGCCTCCATGCGAGCGCCGTCGCTGGGGGCAGCGAGGGCGGAAGAAATTTTGTCAGCCATCCCCGCGTCGGTTTTCGTGCCGCCCCTCAAAACGTCGCGGAGATGTGCGAACTGCGCACCCGAGAGCAACTCGGCCGCTTCCTTCTCGATGGCAGCCCGCGTGATATCCGAGCGAACGCCGAAGTGACGGCGATAGAGCCGCTCGGCCATGTCGAGGCCCTCTGGTCCTCCCTCTGTATCGGACGGAAGCCGCGCGATCCCTTCGAGCCATTCGCGGCGGCTCACAGCGTCTGTCAGGATGTCGTCGAAGTGATCGTCGGCGGCGTAGGCGATGGCCGCTTCGAGCGCGCGGCCGAGCGTGCTCTTGGGGTCGCGCGCGGCCGCGCCGATGACGTGATCGATCGCGTCCCGCATCAGCTTCTTCGCGGTCGTATCGTCCAGGATCGAGAAGCCCGGCGTGACGCCCGCTTCAAGCGGAAATCTTTGCAACAGGCGCTCTGCAAACGCATGAATAGTGACGATGCCGAGCCCGCCCGGCGTCTCCGTCGCACGCGTGAAAAGCGTACGCGCGAGCAGCATTTCCTCGTCGCTCGGCGCACGGCCGAGGAACTTCGTGAGTGTCTCGCCCAGCTCCGCTTCGGGCAGCATGACCCATTTTGCAAGGCTCTCGAACACGCGCTTCGACATTTCCGCCGCGGCCGCCTTCGTGAAGGTGAGGCACAGGATGCGTTCGGGTGGCGTGCCCGCAAGCAGAAGCCGCAGCACGCGCATTGTGAGCACGTGCGTCTTGCCGGTGCCTGCGTTAGCCGACACCCAGCACGAGGCGAGCGGATCGGCGGCGGCGGCTTGGCGCCGCGTCGTTTCCGCAAGCTCCGCGGCGATGGAAGCGAGAACGGTCATGCCTCACGCCTCCTCTTGCATCGTCGCGCCCGACGACCACTCCGCGACGCGCGCGAGGTGGGCGTAGTCGTCGTAATCGTAGTTGAAACCGGAGCGCCGCAAGGGCCGGTAAGGCGTCGCCGGATCGTCGAAGCGCGCGACATGCCGCTTGAGACCATCGAGTGCCTGCGCGGCGAGAGCGGCCACATCGTCCGCCTTGATGTCGCGTTCCTCGCCCGGCGGTTCGCCGCCCGACGCGCGGATGTAGCGCAACGCGGTGACGGGGAGGTGCGCAATCTTCTCGAAGCCGGGGCCGGTATCGAGCGCGATGGCCGCTTCCAGCGGCAACTGCGGAGACGCACCCGCAAGCACTTTCCTGTCCGTCGGCGGCGCGCCCGTCTTGTAGTCGGAAATCACGAGGCCGTGCGCCGCGATATCGATGCGGTCCGCCCTCGCCGTGAGCTTGAACGGCCCACCCGGCGCGTCGAAAATCAGCTCTCCTGCGACCTCGGCCGTCACCTGCTGCACGCCCTCGCGCCGCGCGGCTTCCGTCTTGGCGAACCACGCGGCGAAGCGTGCGAAGCGCGGCACCCAGAAGGCCGCGATGCGAGGATGCGCGGCATAAGCATCGAGCGTGGCGCGCGCAAAGCGGACGAGTTCGGCTTCCGCATTCTCTGGAAGCGCCGCCGGATACGCTTTTGCGAATTCCGAAAGCGCGTGATGAATGATGCTGCCGCGCAGCGCCGGTCCCGGCTGCTCGCCGAGCGGCGAAAGCGGCTGGAGACCCAGGATCTCGCGCGCAAAAATCGCATACGGGTTCGCGATCCATGTCTCGATCCGTGAGACCGAGAGCTTGCGCGGGCGCGACGCGACCGCCGGGCGGGGCTCGGGCACCGCGAGACGCGGCTCGGGCTTGGCCCGGTCGCGCTCGCGCGCCCAGTGGAGCCAGGGCAGTTTGGGCGTTAGCGCATGCTGGGCGCCCATGCCGTCGAGCAACGCTTTCAGCCGCAGCAGCCAGCGCGACGGCACGGTCGGCACGCCATCCTTCTTCGCAGCGCGCGTCAGCACGACCTCGGGTGCGGCAAGCAGCGTGGCGAAATCGTGCGCGGCTTGCCCGTTCTTTTCCTCCGGCGAGGGTAATCCGAGCGCTTCTCGCATCGGCCGGTTGAGCCACGGCCCGGGATCGGCGGCTTGTGGCCACGTGCCCTCGTTGAGCGAGCCGAGCACGACCACGTCCGTTTGCTGCAAACGCGCTTCGAATGGCCCCCAAATGAACAGCCTGGGATGCACAGGGCCGCGCGGACGCACCGTCTCGGCGGCCGCGAGACTGCGATAGAGATCGGCGTAGTCGGCGGCGGGGAGATCGAGCGGAGGCAGCCCGTCGTCCAGCAGGCTCGCAAAGAAGCGCGCGGCCGTCGCGCCGGCTTCGTCCCGCCAGAGCGGACATTCCGAGGCGGTGTCCATGCCGTCTTCCACCGGAAGCGTCGTCACGGCCTCCGCAACCTTGCAATGCGCATCCGCGAGATCGCGGAGCGTCGCGTCGCCGTCGCGCGCGTAAATCTCGGTGAGCGGCGTGAAAGCGAGGGAGAGACGCCGGATCAGATCGTGTGCGCCTTGCCAGTCTTCGTCCCACAGCCGGTCGACGGCAGGATGCTGACGCACGCCTTGAGCCCGATTGTCGGATGCCCGTTCGAACGCCGCTTCGAGACCTGCGATCCCGTCTCCCAGATAGGGCGTCCGGAACGCCGCGAGTTCGAGCGCACGCGCCGCGCGGCGCACCGCGAACGGGTCGAGACCGAGCCGCGCGAGTGGATGCTTCAAAAGCGAGACAACGGCAGCAGGCGCGAAACGTGTCTCCACCGCATCGATCACGAGATCGAGCAACGCACCAGGCGGCGTCTTGCGGAGCGGGCGCCCGGCGGAATCGTCGACCGTGATGCCCCAGGCTTCGAGCCGCACCGCAACCCGCCGCGCAAGCAGGCGGTCGGGCGAGACGAGAGCCGCCGTACGGCCGGGCGTTTCCGCCGCTTCGCGCAGGATCAGCGCAACCGCCTCCGCTTCGTCCTGCGCCGTCGGCGCTTCGACGAGGCTGAGACCGTGCGGCAGCGCCGTGGCGGGATCGCGGCGCGCTTCGGCGGCGAAGGCTTCCCACAGCGCCGTTGTCCCGGCGGGGCGCATCGCCTCCGAGATCAGCCGCGTCCGCGATCCACCGCTCGACACGTCTCCGAGATGCGCCACGTCGCGCCGGTCGTGTCCAAGCGCGTCGAGCAGCTTCTTGAGGCCGAACTGCGGATGCTCGGGATGCTCGGGCGCGATGCGCGCAAAGCTCGGATCGTCGAGCGCCGTATCGAGCGCCGGCAGCACGATCGCGCCGTTCGGAAGGTCCGCCACCGCGCGCATCAGTTCGACGGTCGCCGGGATAGATCCGGTGACGCCCGCCACGATAACAGGCGCTGTGGGTGGCGCGGTTCGCAGCCGTTCCGCCTCGGCGCGGATCACGGCGTTGCGACGTGCGGCAGCCGACATCAATCCCGTCCCCGCGAGATAACCGGGCCACGCCTGCGTAATTACTTCCAGAAAACGAAGCGTCCGTTGCCAGTGCTCCGAGAAGGTTTCGGGCACGAGTTCGGCAAGACGGTCGAGGTTCACGCCCTCGGTCTCCACCATGTCCATGAGCTGTGCCAGTTCGTGCGCCAGCACCGCGGCCTGGGCAGAGGTGCTGGCGATGACATCGACCGCGAGGCCACCTTCGCCGTCTTGCGCAGCTAACGTCTCCGTCCAGCGCCGGATCAGGCTCGTCAACACGAGGCGCCGTTCCAGTTCGGAAATGGCAGGTGGAATGGCGGCGCTCATCTCGCCGGCCTGCGATGACGCCGCTGCCGTGATGAGCGAAAGATCCTCCTCGCCCTCGGATACGGGCACGACTTTCGGAAGCAGCAGCGCGCGGCCGCCAGCGGCACGCCGAAACGCATCCTGGAGCGCGCGCGTGGCGCGCCGCGTCGGCAGGTAGAGAGTGATGCTCGGGAGATCGAGCACGGACGGTGCGGACCCGCCCGCCCTCGGGAGCGTGCCGTCGAGAATGGCCGCGGCAAGACAGTCGAGAAACGGGCGTCCGGCCTCGACAGTGTAGATGTTGGCGCCTTCCGGCTTGGTCATGGTGATCGGCGTATCCCGAACTTCCGAGCGCGCGAGCCCCTCATGAGCCGCGGGAATCGGAGGCGACCGTACACCCCAACGGTGGGAATCAGACGCCCGCGGCGCGATCTATCCACCGTTCCGCATCATCCACCGCCTGCGGTGTCCCGATGTGCATCCAGGTGCCTTCCAGCCGAAGCCCGAACAGACGCCCGCGTGCCATGGCGCGGTTCCACAACACGTTGAGCGAAAAGGGGGCTTCCGGTGCATCCTCGAACAGCCGCGGATGCGCGATCGAGACGCCCGCGAACACGAACGGTGCTTCCGATCTCTCGCCGCGTCGCGTAAGCGCGCCGTCCGAAGCCATCGCGAAATCGCCGCGGCCGTCATAGCCGAGGCTGTCGGCGCCGAGCGCGAGCAGCAGAAGGCTGTCCATGCGCTCGGGATCGAACGCGCGGACGAGGCGGCGGATGTTCGATCCGATCCCTTCGGCCCAGACGGAATCGGAATTGTGGATCAGGAACGGCGTGTCTCCGAGCAGCGGCAGCGCGCGGGCCACCCCGCCGCCCGTATCCAGCAGCACCCCGCGCTCGTCGGAAATCGTGATCGCGGGAGACGTCCGCCCCGCAACGTGCGCCTCGATCTGGTCGGGCATGTAATGCACGTTGACCACCGCGCGTTGAATGCCATCCGCCGCCAGCCGGTCGAGCACGTGGTCGAGCAGAGGCTTGCCCTTGAGCCGCACAAGCGGCTTCGGCACCGCATCGGTGAGCGGACGCATCCGCGTGCCGAGGCCGGCGGCCAGCACCATTGCAGTCGTCACGGGTTCTTTCATTGAGAGGGGCTTTTCGAATGAGGAAGGTCGGGCACCGCCTGGCGCACCGCTTCCGGAAAATGCCGGTCGAACCATCCGCGGACCGGGGCCAGATCCGGGTGCGCCAGACCGCGCGCAAGATACCCCCATAGGCGCGGGATATGACGCAAATACGAAGGTTTCCCGTCGCGCATCGCGAGGCGTGCGAAAATACCCAGGATCTTGGTGTTGCGCTGGACGCCGAGCGCGGCATAGGCGAAACGGAACGCGTCCGCGTCGAAACCTGGCTGCGTTGCGCGCCGCACGTCGAGGTAGTACGCGAGCAGCGTGTCTGCGAGTGGAGCGGGAACGTCGACGCGCGCGTCCTCCAGCAGCGACACCAGATCGTAGGCGAGCGATCCTGAGAGCGCATCCTGGAAGTCGAGTAGCCCTGCGCGGCGCGCTCCGTCGCGGTCCGGAAGCCAGACGAGGTTCGGCGAATGATAGTCGCGCAGCACCCACCCCTTTGGTTCGGCCGCGAGGCGCGCAAAGACGTCATCCCAAAGGCGCGTGAATTCGTCGTGCGCGCACTCCGGGATCGGCGTGCCGTGGATCGCCGGCCAATACCACTGCGCGAGCAGGTCCGCTTCGATGCCGAGCACTTCGTGGTCCTGCACAGGCACGATGTGAACGCTGCCGTCGGGAAGCGGAATGGCGTTGGGCACGGTCAACGTACTCATCGTGAGCAGCGTATCGACCCCTGCGCGCCAAAGCTCAGCCTGAGACGTTCCTGACACCATCTCGCGCCCGAACACGCGGTCGCCGAAGTCTTCGAGAACGAGAAAGCCGCGATCGAGATCCGCCGCGTAAATCTCGGGCGCGCTGAGGCCTGCCTCGCGTAACGCCGACGCGACCGCCACGAAAGGGCGCACGTCCTCGGCAAGCTGGGCGATGCGGCTGTAAGGCTTTCTGTCCCGGATCGGCGGCCCGTCCGGCTGTCGCGGTTGATCCATGAGGATCGCCGTACGCTCGTCGCTCGATAGTCGCGCGTAAGCGCGCGTCGACGCGTCCCCCTGAAGGTGAAGCGCGCGCGCTGCGTCCCACGGCGGATTGGCGTCGAGGAAATCGGACATCGCCGCGAGGCGGCCGAGGCGAGCCGCCCACGTGCCGTGCCCTTCGAAGCGCGCCGTACGTTCGTCCGCACCCGTGCCTTGAGAGATGTGAATGTCGAGACGGTTCGGCGCCCGAAATCCCGGCGCCCGCTCGGGCCATTCGATCAGAGCAGCGCCCACCGCCAGATGATCGTCGAGGCCGAGTTCCAGAAGCTCGTCCTCGTGCCCGATGCGATAGAGATCGAGATGCATGAGGTCGAGGCGCACCGACGTGTAGGTCTGCACCAGCGAAAAAGTCGGGCTCGGGATTTCGGCATCGGCGTCGGCCAGAACCGCGCGGATGAGCGCGCGCGCGAACGTCGTCTTGCCCGCGCCGAGGTCGCCGTGAAGCGCGAGCACGTCGCCAGCTGCCAGCTTGAGTGCCACATGTTCGGCCAGCCGGTGGACAGCGGACTCCGAGGCGTCAGCCTTCAGCCACGCGTGGTGTGGTGGGGGTTGCGGGGGAACCATCCTGCTCCTGCTCAAGACCGCGTTCCGGGAAGCGTACCGTCACCTTCGTACCCCTTCCAGGCTCGCTGTCGAGCACCATATCGCCGCCGTGCAGATCGACCAGGCTCTTGACGATGGAAAGCCCAAGCCCTGCGCCCCGGTGCTTGCCGCCCTGGCTCATGCTCTCGAAGCGGTTGAAGATGCGCCGCTGCTGTTCCTTCGGGATGCCGACCCCCTGATCCTCCACCGAGAACACCATAGCGCCGGCTTCCCGCCAGCACGAAATGTGGATTACGCCCTCCGGCTTCGAGAAGCCGACGGCGTTCGAGAGCAGGTTGGACAGCACTTGGCGTGTGCGCTCCGGGTCGGCCATGAACGTCGTCGCATCGTCCGCGATGGCGATGTCGAGAGTGAGGCGCGCCCGCGCGGCCCGCTCGCGCACCGCACCGATTGCGCGGTCGATGAGCGCGCGCGCGTCCACGGTTTCGAGCTTGAGCTCGAGTCCGCCCGCATCGATGGTCGCGAGGTCCAGAATGTCGTCGATGATCTGAAGCAGCGTTTTCGACGAGAACGCGATGTCGTCGAGATAGTCTTTCTGGCGCGAGGTAAGATCGCCGAAGATCGGGTTGGCCAAAAGTTCCGAGAAGCCGATGATGTTGGTGAGCGGCGTTCGCAGTTCGTAGGAGATGTGACCGATGAACTGGTTCTTCAGCTTATCGGCCGTCTCCAGCGCCTCGTTGCGTTCGATCAGCGCGCGCTCGTAGCGCTTGGAATCCGTGACATCGACGAACGTGAGCAGCGTGCCGCCGTCCGGCAGCGGCGCGGCCGCATAGTCGATCACGCTGTTGTCCGGCCTCAGCATCTGCCCTTCGACCGGATCGCGCGCATCGAATGACGTCACGATGTGGACGATCTCGGACCATTTTGCAGGCTCGTCGAACAGCACCTTCGCGACACGAACGAACGCGTCGATGTGAGGGTGTTCCGAAAGCTGTTGGGGCGATAGCCGCCAGATGGATGCGAACGCGGAATTGAAGAGCGAAAGCCGCCCGTCGGTCGCGAACACCGCCACGCCCTCTTTGAGCGCGTTCAGCGTCTCCGTCTGCACGTCGATATGCTGCTTGAAATTGCTTTCGAGTTCGAGCCGTTCGGTTTCGTCTTCGTAGAGGTAGGTCACGCCACCGTCCGGACGTTGCGCGGCCATGACGTGCAGCCTGCGCCCGTCGGGCAGATGCCACCAGTCCTCCTGCTCCGTCTCGTCCGTGTAGCAGCGCAGAACCTTCGTTTTCCACTCGCGATAGTTCACGACTTCCGGAAGGCGCCCGAATTCGCGAAGCCGGTCGAGCACCATTCCGTCGGTCGGCCCGCTTTGAAGCCAGTCGGTATCGAGTTCCCAGAGCTTCTGATAGGCCGCGTTGAAGAAGGTGAGCTTGCGGTCCGTATTGAAAATCGCGACCGCCGTCGCAACACGATCCAATGTCTTGTCGTAGGCGGCGACCTGCCGGTCCAACTCGCCCTTCACGCTTTCCACGTCGGCAACGTCGATGGCAGCACCCGCCGTCGCGTCGCCGAGCGGCAGCACGGTCACTTCATGCGACTTGCGCTCCGAGCCGACCACCAGCGGCATACGCTCCTTGAACGTGTCGCCCATTTTCAGCACGCGGGCCACCGCCTTGCGCTGGCGCGTTTCGAGCAGCTCGATTTGCCCGTCCACGACTTCCGCTTCGCTCTCGGCATCCACCGCCTTGATGTAAGCCGCGTTGACCCACGTGAGCCGCCCGGTCTGGTCCCGCAGCCAGGCCGGATGCGGAAGCGCGGAGAGCAGCGCGCGGCTTGCGCGGACGTCCCGCGCCAGGCGCATGTGCTGATCGAGAATGACGGAAAGATCGCGCTTATATCCGGCCACGTCCTTGAAGCGTAGCACCGCCCGTCCACCGGCCGCGCGCCCATCCGCTTCCACGTGTCCGCCCGCAAGTGTCTTCAAAATCAGATTGAACGCTCGGCCCTCGGCCAGGAGACCGTCGAGCGCCGACTTGAGGGCCGTGTGGCTCTTCTGGTCGAGCCAGAAGCCGAACCGGATCAGCTCGATGGTGTTCGCAGGGAAGCCGGGAACGCCCGTCAGGGTATGCGTGACGACGGAAAAGCCCTTGCCCTGCTCCCAGTGCAGCAGCGCCTGCGGCTCGGCCTTGATGAGCGCTTCGGAGGCGGCGAGCGCCCGGCGCAAGCGACGAGCTTCCTCGCGGGAGCGGGCAGCCTGCCGGCGCATGACCGTGAGCGTGCGGAAAAGCAGATAGACGGTGCCCATGCCTGCGACGGCGACGAGCCCGGCCAGCAGCCACGTTCCGCCCGGGAATCCGCCGCCTTCGAGCAGCCGTCGCCCCGATGCGATGGTCGCCGTCAGCACCGTCACGCAGCCAAGACTGGCCGCGGCCAGCATGATGAGCTCGACCCGGGTATTCTGCCGCTCGGGCGTGAGGCTCTTGGTAGGCATGGGTCCCGGGATTCAAGGAAAATGCAGAGGAACGCATGCACGGCACAAAGCGAATCGGTACGGAATTATGGGGAGCTTCGGAGGGGGATGCCAGCCCAAGCGGGGCACAGTCGTGCACCCGAAATGAACACCCGCAAAGAGGCAAAGGGGGGCAGCGCTTTTTTCGCCTCTCCCCGGTGGGGAGAGGCCGCGAGCGGGTGAGGGCGGCGGTCGGTTCTGCCTAGTAGAACAGGCTCGACACGCTTTCCTCGCGCGAGGTCCTGAGGATCGCCTCGCCCAGGAGCGGCGCAATCGACAGCACGCGGATGTTGCGTGCGGCCTGCACGGCTGCCGTCGGCAGGATCGAATCCGTGATGACGAGCGCCTTCAGCCGCGAGTTCTGGATCCGCGACACGGCGCCGCCCGAAAGCACGCCGTGGGTGACGTAGCAGACCACTTCCGTCGCGCCCTTTTCCAGAAGAGCGTCCGCGGCATTCACGATCGTGCCGCCGCTGTCGACGATATCGTCGATGAGGATGCAGCGCTTGCCTTCGACGTCGCCGATCACGTTCATGACCTCGGATTCGCCCGGCCGCTCGCGCCGCTTGTCGCAGATGGCGATCGGAACGTCGATGCGCTTGGCGAGTGCGCGGGCGCGCACCACGCCGCCGACGTCAGGCGAGACGACGACGAGGTTCTCGGTGCCGTATTGGTCTTCGATGTCGCGCACCATGACGGGCGCGGCGAAGAGGTTGTCCGTCGGGATGTCGAAAAAGCCCTGGATCTGCCCGGCGTGGAGATCGACCGTCAGCACGCGGTCGGCGCCGGCGCGCTCGATCAGGTTGGCGACGAGTTTCGCCGAAATGGGGGTGCGCGGGCCGGGTTTGCGATCCTGGCGCGCATAGCCGTAATAGGGGAGCACTGCCGTGATCCGCCGCGCGGACGAGCGCTTCAGCGCATCGATGAGGATCAGCAACTCCATCATGTTGTCGTTCGCGGGGAACGACGTCGACTGAATGACGAACACGTCCTGTCCGCGCACGTTCTCCTGGATCTCGACGAACACTTCCATGTCCGCAAAGCGCTTCACCTGCGAGCGCGCAGGCGGCAGCTTGAGATACTGGGAGATGGCATCCGCCAGAGGCCGGTTACTGTTTCCGGCGACAATCTTCATGGTCTGGCTGCCCCTGGCACTTTCACCACGCGCATCGAATGGCATGGATGCCCTCATGCGACGGTCCGATGACGCGCGTCATAGCGCGCGAGCCCGGGTGTGTAAACCACCCGGGCTCGCCATGTTGAACGGTCTGTGAGGCCAGTGTGGCCAGCGCCCCTCAGCCGACTGCCCCTCAGCCGGGCATGGGGGGCGGAGGGGCCGGAGGGCATCCGCCGGTTAGCCCGGCGCCTGGCCTTGGCCGGGAAGAAGTTTCAGGATGCCTTGCGCTGCGGCGGAGGCCGCGGCGTCTGCGGTCTTGCCCCAGGCCCCGTCGAGCGAGCCTTGCGGGATTTCGTTCTTCTGCGACACCGTGCCCAAGGTCTTGCCCTGCGGGTCCTTGACGTCCCAGTCGATCTGGATCGGCTGCTTCCCGTTCTGGCCCTGGCCGACCACCACCTTGCCCTCGACGCGGTAGGTCTGCGTCGACGGAGCGCCGGTGAGCGCAACGCCGTTCCGGGTCAGCTCGCGCTGAATGGCGTTGGTGAGCGAGACGCCGCCGTCGCCGGGCGCGCCGGAGACGTTGGGGACCAGCGCCGTCACGTTGCCGCGCCCGATGCTTCCGGTTGTCGTGGTTGCGGTTGTGCTCGTCGGAGCGGCAACCGGCGTGTAAGCGCTTCCAGGCTGCGAGTGAGCAACCGATGAAGCGGCGGTCTGCAGGCTACCCGCGACGGCAGGCGAATGCTGCGCCGTGCCCGCCGGCGATCCGCCCATGGCTACCGGCGCCGCGCTTTGCTGCGTCGGAAGCCACGTCGCGAGCGAGCCAACCGTCTTGTTCGAGATCGTGCTCACGACCTGAGGCGTGACGGCCGCCCACGGATCGCTGGAACGCGCACCCGTGATCACCTCTTCGCCCGTGATGCGATTGACGCGCTGTCCGGCAGGATCGGTCACGTCCCAGATGTAGGACACCTTCGTGCGGCCCTGCTCGCGCGCCGACACCACATAGCCGCGCAGCGTGTATTCCGCGGATTCGTTGGCAGACTTGGCGACGGTGATCCGCCGTGCCTCGATATCGGTGGTGAGCTGCGTCTGAAGCTGCTTGGCCACCGCATCCGGCGCGCCGATCACGGGCGCAATGGCGATGCGTGCCGATTGCGAAGCCGTTGCAGCGGGCGGCTGTCCCGCCGCAATGGACGCATTAGGGTCTGAACCGCCTGCAAAAAGGCTGGAGCCCGTCTCGCATCCGGCAAGGCCAAGTCCGATAAAGCCCGTCAGGACTGCAAACGCGACACACCGCTTCCCACGCCATGCCGCAGCAGCATCAATGGTCGTCACGATGACGCCCCCCTATGAATGATCCGCTGTTCTCCGGCGGCCGGCGTACACACTTTGCGGCCCAAGTCTCCTGAACGTTGCCGGTACCCACTCCGAGTCCTGTAGCTATCCCTCCGCCGTGCGTCCAGACGGAATCGAGACGAAAAGGCTGACGTGGCTAATTCTGTCCTCAGGATACACAGCATGGTTGTGGATTTTGCAGTTAGGCCACAACAATGGCGGAGATTTGGCGTCCGTAATCAGGCTCTTTTCGATGTGTCGAGCGCCGGAAGCTGAAGAACATCGATTCGTTCTCGTATGTGCAGTGCGCTTGGCGCTCGATCCCTCTGAGACCGAGCCCGCCGAGTCTTTCGAGAACGAAGGACGGCAAATCGAAGTGCGGCGTCGGGCGGCCCTTCGGTATGGTAAAAAATCGTGCGTTGGCGGCATCGGCCGTCTCGAACTCGGTGACGAACTCCGGCCCCACCTCGTAGGATTTGGGCCCGATTGTCGGTCCGAGCGCCGCGAGAATGCGCGAACGGTCCGCGCCGTTTTCTTCCATCAGCGCCACGGTGGCTTCCAGAATCCCGCCGATGGCCCCGCGCCAGCCAGCGTGGGCGGCGCCCACGACGCCCGCTTCCGCGTCCGCGAACAGCACCGGCGCGCAATCCGCGGTGAGAACGCCGATCACGAGCCCCCGCGTGCGCGTGACGAGCGCGTCGGCCTTGGGCAAGCTGTCGCGCGGTTGAAGGCTGTCGACCGCGTGCGCCGTCCCGCTGTGAATTTGGTAAACGGTTTGAACGTCGTCCATGACGCTGCCCAGATGCTCGGCCACGCGCGATCTGTTTTCGACCACGGCGACGGGATCGTCCTTCGAACCCGCCCCGCAGTTGAGGCTCGTGTAGAGCCCGCGTGAAGCGCCACCCTGCCTCGTGAAAAAGCCGTGGCGGATGCCGGGGAGGATCGAGAGGTTGTCGGCCTCGATGGGGCTCAGCATGGCGTCCTTTGTGTTTCGATGTAGCGTCGCGTTGCGTGAGCCGTATCTAAGCGGTTTCCGTTTCGGATTGAACCGCGAAGCGCCGCCTCATTCAAATCCCGGAAGCACGGGCAGCGCGGCTGAGCGCACGCCGATGGCGAGAAAGCGCGAGCCCATGCCGACAGGCGCCATGAGCCGCTGCACGCCGATCTCGATCGCCCCCGCCTTGTCCGGGTTCGCCGACATGAGACGCGAGGCACGCTCGACGATGCCGAGTTGTCCCAGGAATGCCGCTTGCGGCACGGGTCCATCCACGGCAACGCCCTCCGAGAGCGCGGACGCACGGAAACGCGCGAAATCCACCTGGAACGAGAGATCGGCTTCGCCCGGAGATGCGAGCGGTGAGCATTGTTGCTGGTGCTGTACGGCTTGGAGTGTGTCCGAAGGATGCGAACGCTCCGCCCCGTAATCGATGAAGAGCGCGGCGCCTGGCCGATCCGCCATCAGCCGCTGAAACGGCGCGAAAAAGCTGAAGTCCTGGATCTCGATGCAATCCCCGTCGCATGCGGCGTCTGGGAGTGCGAGATCCGGCGGAGGTGCACGCTCCGGGAGAAGCGTAAAGACAAGATCGCCGTTGCTGTCGAGGCCGACCGCGCGAGGGATCGGTTGGCCATTTTCGACGACGTACTGCTCGGCGGCACAGGTATCGAGAAATTCGTTGGCGATGACGAGGAACGGCGCCGCGCTTTGCGAAAGGGCGAGCGCGGCGTCTCCTGTGCTGCCGTGCCAGACCGCCGCCGCCCCGCTCGGTACGAGGGCCTTCTGCTGAAGCGGAAGGAGCGCGGCGTTGCTTTCGACGAGATGCACCGACAGCGCATCGTGAAACCCCGGCACGATCCGCGTCGCACGAAGCGCGTCGCGCATCAGCGTCCCGCGTCCCGGCCCGAGCTCCACGACATTGAACGAGCGTGGCGCCCCCATCTGCTGCCACACGACCGCGCACCAGAGCCCGATCAATTCGCCGAACACCTGGCTGATCTCCGGCGCCGTGACGAAATCGCCCGCCGCGCCGATGGCGGGCATGCGCCGGTAGTAGCCGTGCTCCGGATCGGAGAGGCACGCCGACGCGAAGTCGGCGACGCTGATCGGCCCCTCGCGGACGATCTTCGCTTTGAGCTTCTGTGCGAGCGGCGTATCGCGTGGCGCGGTCGTCATGGTGCCTGCGGCGCGGCCTCGCGGCGCGCGCGCCAGATCAGATAGAGCCCAAGCGCGAGCATCGGCAGCGAATACATTTGCCCCGCCGTGAACGGCCCGATGTTGAGCGCATGGATGGCATGCGGCTCGCGGAACACTTCGCCGATGGAGCGCGCGATTGCGTATCCCGCGAGGAACGTGCCTGCCACCAGTCCCGGCCTTTTGAGTGCGCCCGCATGATGCGTAAGAACCCTCAGCACGAGGAACAGCACGAGGCCTTCCAGCGCCGCCTGATAGAGCTGGCTCGGATGGCGTGTTGCGGGCTCGACGTCCGGATGCAGCCATTGCGCGCTCGGAAACACCATCGCCCACGGCACGTCGCTGACGCGGCCGAACAGTTCGCCG
Organism: Hyphomicrobium nitrativorans NL23; assembly: GCF_000503895.1. Lineage (NCBI taxonomy): Bacteria > Pseudomonadati > Pseudomonadota > Alphaproteobacteria > Hyphomicrobiales > Hyphomicrobiaceae > Hyphomicrobium > Hyphomicrobium nitrativorans. Next base: position 3,582,118 of record NC_022997.1, on the reverse strand, counting down.
TTGATGAAGTTCGAGACCCGCCCGAAGAAGATGCCGATCGGCACCGCCGCCGTGCCGAGGTCCATCGTCGAAAGCGCGCTGACGCCGTTCCGCCGCGCAAACGCCCAGGCCGCAACCGCGCAGCCGACGAGCGCGCCGTGGAAGCTCATCCCGCCTTTCCAGATCGCAAGGATCTCCCACGGCTGCGTGAGATAGCTCCCCGGCTCATAAAGAAACACGTAGCCGAGACGCCCGCCGAGCACCACGCCGAGGGTGATGTAAAGCAAGAGGTCGTCGACCTTTTCCACGCCGAACGGCGGCGTCTCGTTGCGCCAGAGGCGCGGCGTGGACAAAAGCCGCCGCACATAGATCCATCCGATGATGAGACCGGCAAGATAGGCGAGGCCGTACCACTTCACGGTGAGCGGTCCGAGCGAAAAGGCAACCGGATCGAACTCCGGAAACGGAAGGGCGAGAGGGGTCATGCGGTGTTCTTCTGGCTCGTTTGGACGGCGCGGTACGACTGCCCAAGGGAGGAGGGCGGCGGGCGAGCGGACGCTGACGGGTCGGGGAAGGCAAGTCAAGCCGAGGCGGCGGCTCGGATGTGGGCAGGTGCGCCGATAATGCCGATGAGGGGCCGCCCCGCTTGAATGGCGGGCGCGAAGTCACCATAGTCCGGGTCGACAGGAGCGGGTTTCGCACCCGCGCACCCGAAGGAACGCCGATGACCCAGACTTCCAATCGCCTGCTGGACGAATTCGCCAAGCTGATGACGGACGCCGCGGGCGCTGCGCAGGGCTTTCGCCGCGAGGCGGAGACCGTCATGCAGACGCAGGCCGAGCGGATGCTCGAAAAGCTGGATGTCGTGAAGCGCGAGGAGTTCGAGGCGGTGCGTGCCATGGCCGAGAAGGCCCGCGCCGAGAACGAGCGTCTATCCGAACTCGTAACGCAAGTCGAAGCGCGTCTCGCCACCCTCGAAGGTCGCGCATAGCGGTTTGATCGGCCGCAGTTGCCAATCGCGGTGTGTCACTCTCCACCCGACATTCGCGCGAGCGTGTCGAGCGCTATCGCGCGCCGTCCACCGGAACGCAGGCTTTTCAACATCGCCTGTGAGTGAACGCCTCAAACATGCCTTATCCCGCGGGAACCCGTGGGTTTCTCCGACATTGCTCGTGGACAATGCCGCCGTCGGCTTGCGACTCGCGCCTCCCTCTGTTTTCGTCGCGACGGCTGAGGAGAAGTCGCGTTTCGCCCCAATCCCGTCATGAGCCGAGCGTGCTGTCGGCGGCGTAATCGAAGCCGCCGGGCGGGGGACGACCGGACCCTTCAAGGGGATCGGCCACAGAGGTTTTAAGGAGCCAGAATGGCATCGTCCGAGAAGAGCCACGAGCGTCTCATTCACCCGATCGATCTCGTGGAGCAGTTGGCCGCAAACTACGATTGGGCGACCGACCGCACCGGCGATGACGAGCTGACGCTCGTGGTCAGCGGCGCCTGGACCGACTATCATGTCTCCCTCAACTGGCGCGACGACTTGGAGGCCCTGCATCTGGCCTGCGCCTTCGACTTCCGGGTCCCCGACGCGCGCTTGAACGAGATGTACCGGCTGATCGCCCAGATCAACGAGCAGCTCTGGCTCGGCCATTTCGATCTCTGGACGCAGGAGGGCTTGGTGATGTTCCGCCATGGCCTCGTGCTCAACGGCGCCGTCGTCACGCCGGGGCAATGCGAAGCGGTCCTCAAGACGGCGCTCGAAGCCTGCGAGCGCTACTATCAGGCCTTCCAGTTCGTCGTTTGGGCGGGTAAGGAGAGCCGGGAGGCGCTCGTGTCGACGATGTTCCAGACCGAGGGCCAAGCCTAAACTGCGCCCCAGGCTTTTCGCGGCTTCGCGGCGCCCGAGCCGGTCAGGAAGCCGATGTCATTCTCATTTGATGGACCGCTCCTTCTCGTCGGAGCTGGCAAGATGGGCGGCGCGCTGCTCGAAGGGCTGATCGCGCGCGGCTTCGATCCCGCCCGCGTGCGCGTGCAGGATCCCTCGCCGCCGAACGACGTGGCCGCCTTGCTCGCCCGTCACGGGATCGCGGCCGAGGCGCGCGTCGAAAACCTGCCGTCGCCGCCGGGGGTCGTCCTTGCGGCCGTGAAACCTCAGATGATGGACGCCGTCTTCCCCGCGGTCGCCGCCCTTGCGGGGCCGGACACGCTGGTGGTGTCGATTGCAGCCGGCCGCACCCTCGAAAGCTTCGAAACCCACCTCGCGCCGGGCGCTGCCGTCGTGCGCGCCATGCCGAACACGCCGGCCGCCGTCGGGCGCGGCATCACCGTGTGTGTCGCGAACGAGAGCGTCACGCCGGCCGGCCGCGCGATCTGCGAGGCGCTGATGTCGGCCGTCGGTGAGGTGGCCTGGGTCGAGGACGAGACCCTGATGGACGCCGTCACCGCCATCTCGGGCTCGGGTCCGGCTTATGTCTTTCTGCTCGCTGAATGCTTGGCGAAGGCCGCTGTCGCAGTGGGCCTCGATGGGGCACTTGCGCGTCAGCTTGCGCGCGCAACCGTCTCCGGCGCGGGTGAGCTTCTCGCGCAGTCCGATCTCGACGCGGCCCAACTCCGCCGCAACGTGACCTCGCCCGGCGGCACGACGGCGGCGGCCCTCGACGTACTGATGGCCAAGGGCGGCATGGAAGACAATTTGCGGGAGGCTGTGGTCTCGGCAGTGGTGCGCAGCCGCGAGCTGGCGAAATGATCATGGCGTGGAACTTCACCACACCCGCGACTGCGTAACCTCTTACCGGATCCGAATGAGCCCGAAGGCCCCGGCGATCGGATCCTCTGGTGCGATCTCGTACGGTGGGGACCGATTCAAGCAAGGAGGATAGCTTGGCGGTCACACGGAGCACTGTGCTTCGATCACGGCCGAGGGCAGGTGGCGGTCCCGCCGTTCGGCTGTTTGGGTATCGACGCCGCTGCAAGTGCAGCATCACCCTCACGACAAGAGTTATGCTATACTGTAACAGTTGCCGCAACAGGGGCTTTTTCCCGATCACGCGTTTGTGTAGTGAAGAGAAAGCGCGCGCGGATAATACGTTTAAGTGATTTGAATTATTATAAAATACGGTATTCGGCCCTGCTCGGTGGCAGGAAGTATTGCCCGAGACGCGACAGATTGGCCGCGCATGCAACTCAGGATATTTGAGATCTAAAGCGGAACGGAGATGATCGCGCGCAGGCCCCCCATGGAGCTTTCGCCGAGCGTGACGTCGCCGCCGTGGCTCTTGGCGATGTCGCGCGCGATGGCAAGCCCGAGGCCGCTGTTGCCGTCGTCCTGATTGCGCGAGCGGTCGATGCGGTAGAACGGCTTGAAGACGTTTTCACGCTCGGAAGCCGGAATGCCCGGCCCGTTGTCGTCCACCTCGATGCGGAGCCATTGCCCCTCGGTGGCGACCCGAATGATGATTTTGTCGCCGTAGCGCACCGCGTTCGAGACGAGGTTGGTGATGGCCCGCTTGAACGCCTGGCGCTTGAGCGGAAGCACGACATCACCGCGCCGTTTGCGGAACTTGAGCTCGATATCCGTTCCGTAAACCTGCGCCTCCTCGTGGATCTCTTCGAGCAGTTCCGTGAGATTGGTGCGTTTGGCCTCCTCGCCCCCGTCGCCGCGCGCGAACGCGAGATAGTCCTCCAGCATGTGCTGCATCTCGTCGACGTCCGCCTTGAGCGACTGGACGTCGGGACTTTCCTCCATGAAGGCGAGTTCGAGCTTGAAACGCGTCAGCACGGTCCTGAGGTCGTGGCTCACACCGGCGAGCATGGTCGTGCGCTGGTCCACGTGCTGGCGGATGCGGTCGCGCATCTCAAGGAAGGCGGCGGCGGCTTGGCGCACCTCGCGCGCGCCGCGCGGTTCGAGGTCGTCGGAGATGGCGCGTCCCTTGCCGAAGTCGTCTGCCGCTTCCGCAAGCCTGAGAATCGGGCGGATCTGATTGCGGAGAAACAGAATGGCGACGGTGAGCAGGATCACCGACGAACCTACCATCCAGAGCAGGAAGATGTGAGAGTTCGAGGCGTACGTCTGCGTGCGCACGGCGAGAAAACGCAGGATCGAATCCGAGTGCTGGACGCGGATTTCCACGTGCCGCGACTGTCCGACCGTATCGATCCAGAACGGACGCTGGACGTGGCGCGAGATCTCGCGCGAAAGGGCGCGGTCGAGCAGGTCGAAGAACGGTTTCGGCCGCGCTTCCGGCAGGTCGCCCGGCGGCATGATCTGCATGGAGAGATTGAGGCGGTCGCGCGCGATGCGGATGATGTCGTCGTACTTGGTGGCGGGCGAGCCGTCGTAGAATTCGATCAGCGCCGCGATGTCGCGCGCCGTCGTCTCCGAAAGACGCCGCGTCACGTTCTGCCAATGCCGCTCCATGAACACGAACGCGATGACGCCTTCGAGCACGACAATGGGGGCGATGATGATGATGAGTGCGCGAGCATAAAGCCCCTTGGGCATCATGTCTGCCAGGAGGCGCACGAACGTGCGGTATCCCGCCCGCAAATGCTTGAGGGCCGGGGCGGAGACCTCCCAGAACGACCTGAAGGCGCGGCCCGCCCGGTCTGACGCGTTCGAGAAGGGGCCCATCAAGTCCACTGGATCAATCCGTGTACAGGATGTAGCCCTTGCCGCGCACGGTCTGAAGATAGACCGGGTTGGAAGGATCGCTTTCGATTTTGCGGCGGAGGCGGTTGATCTGCACGTCCACGGCACGGTCGTTTCCGGTTGCGTCTTCCGTGGCGAGTTCGTGCCGCTGGATCGGCACACCCGGCTTCTGAGCGAACTGCCGCAGCAAGTCGCGCTCACGCTCGGTCAGTTTCACCGTTTCGTTGTTGTTGCGCAACTCGCCCCGCGCGATGTGAAACACGAAAGGCCCCATCTGGATCTCGTCTGCGAGCGTTTGCTGGCTCGGCTGCTGCGTCTGCCCGCGCCGCAGGATGTTGCGCAGGCGGAGCAGCAATTCGCGCGGCTCGAACGGCTTCGGCACATAGTCTTCGACGCCGATTTCGAGCCCTTCGATGCGCTGTTCGGGCTCGGCGCGCGCGGTCAGCATGCAGATCGGGATATCGCGCACGGCTTTGATCTCGCGCGCCAGCTCCAGCCCGCTCTTGCCCGGCATCATGACGTCGAGCAGGACAATGTCGAAATCGAGCCCTCTGAGGGAGGCCTGCGCCGTTTCCGCATCCGACGCGGTCGTGACGCGGAACCCTTGCCCGAACAGATACCGCGCGAGCAAGTCCCGGATCTTGAGGTCGTCGTCCACGATCAACACGTGTGGCGCGTCGTCGGGGAGCGGCTCCGCGCGTTGGCCGGAGAGTGAGGTCATCGGCTGTCCTCCTCGTTCGACTTATCGCCCTCGGGCGCGAACTTGACCAGCGCTTCCACCTGCTGCCGGTCCGCGTCCGCGATCATGGCGAGGAGGAACGCGCGCGTTGCCGCCTCGGCCTCGGGCCCGGCAGCGCTGAGGGCGTCCTCCACCCGCTTCACCTGCAGCGTCGTGAGGCGCTCCGCGAGCCTCGTCCCCTTGACGGTCACGAAAAGCAGCCGTTCCCGGCGATCCTCGGCCCCGGCCTTCTGCACGATGAAACCCTCCCCGATGAGCTGTTTCAGCACGCGCGCCAGAGACTGCTTTGTGATCTTCAGGATGTCGAGAAGGTTGGCAACTCTGAGGCCGGGGTTTCGGTTGACGAAATGCAGGACCCGGTGATGCGCGCGCCCGAAGCCGTATTGCGCGAGAATGGCGTCGGGGTCGCCTGTAAAGTCCCGGTAGGCAAAAAAGAGAAGCTCCACGTGGCTGATGAGATCCGGCCGAGACGCGGTAGCCCCGGCCTCCGAGCGGTTTCGCTGGGGGCCGTTGCGGCGGGAGCGTGGAGGGTCGCGAGTTATGTCAGCCATGTTGACATATTTGAAGGCCATTGATACTCCTGGCAAGTCATTTTCAGGCGGTCGCCGTGCCGAGCGCGAGGGGCGGAAGACCGTTCTTTGCCGTTCTCGCGGCGCCTTGAGCTCCCTGCACAGAGAATGCTGCGGCGAGCCCAGGCCCGCCGTACCTCCTGGGTACGAAGCGTGCAACCTGAACCTGCCCAAACCGAAGAAACGTACCGAGGACGTCACTATGGCCGAGATCGTTCCCTATCATGACCGCGACGGGTTCATCTGGATAGACGGCCGTATGGTCCCCTGGCGCGATGCCTCGATCCATATCCTGACCCACGCTCTGCACTATGGCAGCGCGGTGTTCGAAGGCGAGCGTGCCTACGGCGGCGAGATTTTCAAGCTGACGGAACACTCGCAGCGCTTGATCGACAGCGCCGAGATCCTCGAATTCAAGATCGAGCAGTCGGTCGCCGAGATTGACCAGGCTTGCCGCGATGTTATGGCGGCCAACAATCTCGTCGATTGCTACGTGCGCCCGATTGCCTGGCGCGGCAGCGAGCAGATGGGCATCTCCGCCCAGCAGACGAAGACGCATCTGGCCATCGCCGCTTGGGAATGGGGCTCCTACTTCCCGATGGAGCAGCGCCTCAAGGGCATTCGCATCGGCCACGCGAAGTATCGTAGGCCCGATCCGGCCACCGCCCCGTCCCGCGCCAAGGCAGCTGGCCTCTACATGATCTGCACCGTCGAGAAGCACCGCGCGGAGCGGAACGGCTACGCCGACGCCTTGATGCTCGACTGGCGTGGCCGCGTGGCCGAGTGCACGGGCGCCAATATCTTCCTGATCAAGGACGGCGTGATCCACACGCCCGAAGCTGATTGCTTCCTCGACGGCATCACGCGCCGTACGGTGATCGACCTTGCCAAGCAGCGCGGCTACGAGGTCCAGGAACGCGCAATTCTGCCGGAGGAACTCGGCTCGTTCACGGAATGCTTCATCACCGGCACCGCAGCCGAGGTCACGCCCGTCTCCGAGATCGGACACGTCAAGTATACGCCGGGCCAGATCTCCGAAACTCTTCTCAACGATTACATGGCGCTCGTGCAGCCGAAGCGCAAAGCCGCCGAATAGGCGCTCGCGTGAAATGGCGAAAACGTGAGACCTTCGCGGCCCACTGCGAAGGTCTTTTCGTTTGGAAGGCAGGGTGAGGCGGAAACGCTCGATCGGATCTACCGGACCTCTTGAGCGCCGAGCGGCGTTGCGAAGTTTCTGTCGGACGATGTCGGCATGGGTGGTGCTGGTGCGTCCTTGGCCCAGAACCGGGAGCCGGAGCGGTAGCGCTTGAGAAAGATCTGACGCTGTGACTTGAACCCCTTCGAAAGGATCGCCCATGAAAATCACGGTCGAAACGACAGTCGCCGCCCCCGTCGCCGAAGTCTGGCGGGCCTACACCACGCCCGACGACATCAAGCAATGGAACGCGGCGTCCGACGATTGGCACACGACGGCTGCCGCGGTGGACCTGCGCGAGGGCGGCGCCTTCTCCTCTCGCATGGAGGCGAAGGACGGCAGCATGGGCTTCGACTTTGCCGGCACGTACACGAAAATCGTTGAACACGAGCGCATCGAATACGAGTTCGGCGGACGCAAGGCGGTGGTCGCGTTCGAGCCCGGTCCGGAGGGTGTCACGGTTCGCGTCACATTCGACAGCGAGGAGACGCACTCAGTCGAGCAGCAGCGCGAAGGCTGGCAGGCCATCCTCGACAACTTCGCTCGCCATGTGGAAGGGAAAACGAAAAAAGCGTGATGGCGGTGCGGCGCTCGCCGCGTCAGAAGCGTGCCCCGCGATTGTAGCTGTCCACGAGCTGATTGTAGTCGTGCATCAGCCGTCCGGGAGAGCCTTCGACCATCCACGCGCCGCCGCCGGCATTGAGGATCATTTTCTCGCCCTCCGAATACGGCACCTTGTCTCGCACGCGGCGCATCAATTGCTTCGCGGTGACGAGGAACGACTTCGCGGAGCTGATGAAGCTCGATCCGATTTTGTCGTCCTTGCTCTCGGCGGCGTAGGCGTCGGTCGCCTTGGTGATGGTCTCGTATTCGCCAAGCGTTTCGGTGATTTTCGCGAGGTCGGGCTTGGTCGCGCTTTGCACGCGCATAAGGCGCTTGGCGTGCATCATCAGCGCCTGGATGTGATAGCGCGCCGTGCGGCCCTCGGTGCTTTCGATGTTCGCCAGCTCTTCGACGGCCAACATGTCCTGGACAACGTCGATACCGGAGCGGAGCTTGGTGTCGGCGTCCGCAAATGCGGTCCAGGCGGCGACGAGTTTGGGATGCAGCGCCTTGCCCTTCGCCATCTTGTCGTCCTTGTAGTCCTCCTGCGAATAGTAGTCGTCCGCCTCCTTCAAGAGAGGTTCGAGCGCAACCACTGCCTCCACATAGGCCGACGCTGCGTCCTCCAACTCGCCATTGCGCGGCTCCAGAGTGTTCGCGCGCTCGACGCCGCTTCGGCAGTCGGACGTGTCGTAGATCGTGTACGTGCCGTAGATGATGCGCTCCTTGCCCGTCGGGCCTTTTTTGCCGACCCAGCTGAAGTAGCGTTCCCGGGAATCAAAGGCGCGGCCGGAAAGACGATTGAGGCACCCGACATAAGCGTTGAGCTTTTCGGTGAGCGAGGCGTCGTCGGCGTGGGCAGGCCCAGTTGCGGGCAGGCTGGCCAACAGGGCGGCGCTTGCGGCCAGAGCGAGCAAACGAAAGCGAGGCATGGCGTCTCTCATCGGTAGGGCGTGCGGAAGGATGATGGGGCCAACTGTTTAAATGGGAAATACGCCGGCGGCGTGTGCCGTGCGGCACAGCCGATGCGGGATTGATTAGCCTAATGCCGATGCCTCATTGCCAGCCGCCAAAAAGTGGCAGAAAATTGGCGTTCTCTGCGGGTCGGAGGGCTATGCCCATGAAGATGTTGCGGAAATTGTCGATCGGCGCTGTGAGTGCGCTGCTGCTTTTTGGTGTGGCCGCGTTCCACAGCGGCGCCTTCGCGCAGGAAGGCCCGGGCGGCCTGATCAACCCCGGGCGCGACTGCCAGTCGATCACCACCTGCCGGTTTGCCCCTGGCGGCAGCTATCGCGGCTGCCTCTCGTCCTACAGCTGCCGTGTCTGCCGCTTCGTGCGCTCGGCCTGCACGGCCGGAAACAACCGCGGCCGGAGCTGCCACCGGGTACGCTGTACCTGGGGCTGAGGGGGAAACCGGAGGCGAGCGCCGTTTGACCTCGCGCGCAAGCCCTCTAGTCTGCCCGGCGGCAGCGCATCCGACTGTCGCTTCAAGCGGAAACCGAAACCTTGCATGATGTTGCGATCATAGGCGGTGGCCACAACGGCCTCACCGCCGCTGCGTATCTGGCCGCGGCCGGCCTCGATGTGGTGGTTCTGGAAAAGAATGCGCACGTGGGCGGCGCTGCATTCACGGAAGAGTTTCACCCCGGTTTCCGAAATTCCGTCGCCTCCTACACCGTGAGCCTGCTGAACCCGAAGGTCATCCGCGACCTCGATCTGCATCGCCACGGCCTCCGGATCGTGGAGCGCGCCGTCGCCAACTTCTGGCCTGTCGACGAGCGCCGCGCTCTCGTCATGCCCTATGGCCTTGCGGGCCGTCAGGCCGCCATCGCGGCGTTTTCGGAACGGGATGCCGCGCGCCTCCCCGCCTACGACGAAGCGCTCGACCGCGCGGCCAGTGTGCTGAAAGGGCTGCTGCTCGAAACGCCGCCAAACGCTGGCGGAGGTCTCACCGCATTCTGGAAGAGCGCGCGTCTCTCGCGCGACATCCTCAAGCTGCCACTCGAAGCGCAGCGCGACTTGACGAGCCTCTTCACCGAGAGTGCATCCGATTATCTCGCCCGCTGGTTCGAGAACGAGACGGTGAAAGCCGCCTTCGCGTTCGACGGTATCGTCGGCACCTACGCCGCGCCCTCGACGCCGGGCACCGCCTACGTTCTGCTTCATCACTGCTTCGGTGAGGTGAACGGCAAGGTCGGCGTTTGGGGTCACGCCGTTGGCGGCATGGGCGCAATCAGCGCCGCCATCGCCAGTGCCGCACGCGAAAAAGGCGCAAAAATCCGTATCGACGCCCCCGTCGCCGAAGTCGACGTCGTGAACGGGCGCGCAGTCGGCGTCGTGCTTCAGTCGGGCGAAGTCGTGCGCGCCCGAAGCGTCGCCGCGGCCGTGCCGCCCAAGCTCTTGTTCTCTCGCATGGTGCCGGAAGGCGCGGTCGAGCCTGCGCTGCACGCGCGCCTCGCGAACTTTAAGTCGGGCTCCGGCACCTTCCGCATGAATGTCGCGCTCTCCGAGCTGCCGGACTTCACCTGCCGCCCGAACAGCGGCGGCACCGATCACCTCGCCTCGGGCATCGTCATCGGCCCCACGCTGGACTATCTCGAACGCGCCTGGCTCGACGCGAAGACGACCGGATGGTCGAAAGAGCCGGTCGTCGAGATGCTCATTCCATCCACGCTGGATGACACGCTGGCGCCGCCCGGCCGGCACGTGGCAAGCCTGTTCGTCCAGCACGTCGCGCCGCATCTCCCCGCGCCGCGCAGTTGGAGCGACCCGCGCGAGAAGGAAGCCTTCGCCGATCTCGTCATCGAGACGGTGACGCGCCACGCGCCCAACTTCAAATCCGCCGTCCTTGGCCGCCAGATCCTGTCGCCCCTCGACATGGAGGAACGTTTCGGCATGGTGGATGGCGACATCTTCCACGGCGCGCTGTCGCTCGATCAGCTCTTCTCGTTGCGCCCTGCGCTGGGGCACGCCGACTATCGAATGCCGCTCAAGGGCCTGTACCTCTGCGCCTCGGGTGCGCATCCCGGCGGCGGCGTGACGGGCGTGCCGGGCCATAACGCGGCCCGCGAAATTCTCCGCGACATGCGGGGCTGGTGGCGCACGCCCGCGAAATGAGCCGGGGCACAGGCGTCGCGGCAGGTCCCCTGTAAATCATCAACTATATGATATAGCGATAAAAAATCTCGACGCGCGTTTCAAGTTAACTATTTGCTAACCGAATAAATCGAGCTTTCCAGTCAGGGCAAATCGAAACGCGCAAGGGAATTTCGAGATGGGAAAGCTCGCTGATTTCATGGCCATGAAAAGGGACCTCGCTTTCGAGTTCGAGCGGGAGTTGCGCGCGACGCGCAATCTCATCCTCGGGATCTCGCGGGTGTCGGGGTCTGAGTACACGATCGACTTCGCGAGCGGCGAAGGATTTATCGGCGGCAGCCGCGCCCGTGCGGCGTTCGTCGAAGCGTTCCAAGTGGCCGCGCAGGATGCGTTGCTCAAGTACGCGCAGGATCTCGCACGCGAAGCGCTCAACCACGGCATCGATCAAGACATCGTGAGCAGCGCTCTGAGCGGTGTCTCGCCCTTGGCAGGTGTGGCCGCCGAGAGGGAAGCCTCCGTGCCCGCTGCGGACGGCAACAGTCCGGTTCGTCTCGCCGTCTGCGCCTGAAGATCGGAAAAGAGGGCATTTCAGCCCCGCCGTTCTGACGTGTAGATGACAGCGGGCGTCGTGCTCGGTCTCGGGCATGGCGCCCGGATTTCTTTGCCGCACACCGATCCGACGTGCTTATGCCACGGTCTTCGCGAAATCTGTTAGGATAGCAGCCACAAGGTCGCTGCCATCTTCAGGTCCGAGGGCTCATGCGACTGTTGATTGCCGGCTGGCATGGGCAGGTGGCACGCGCGCTGATCGAAGCCGCGCCGTCTCTGCCGCACATCAAGGCGCTCGCCGCCGGGCGAGCCGCTCTCGACGTCCGCGACCCGCGTTCCATCGAGCGCGCATTCTCCGACATCTCGCCGAACGTCGTCATCAATACCGCCGCTTACACGGCCGTGGACCGCGCCGAGACCGATGAGGAAGCCGCCTTCGCGCTCAATCGCGACGGTGCCCGCCTGCTCGCATGCGCTGCCGCGCGCCGGGATATTCCGGTCCTTCACGTCTCGACACACTACGTCTTCGACGGCACGAAAAAAGAGCCCTATGTCGAGACCGACGCGCCGTCGCCGCAGACGGTGTTCGGCCGCTCGAAAGTCGAAGGCGAAAGGGCCGTCGCGGAAGTAAACCCGCGCCATGTGATTGTTCGCACCGGGTGGGTATTCGGCCCGAGCGGCCGCAACTTCGCGACCAACATCCTCGCGAGCGCCAACGCCAGCGAGCCGTTGCGCGTCGTGGCCGACCAGCACGGAAACCCCACCTATGCGCCGCATCTGGCCGCGCTTCTGCTCGACATTGCCCATCGTCTTGCGGTGGAACGCGCGGATGACGTGTGGGGCACCTACCACGCGGCGGGTTCGGGCGTGACCAGCTGGCACGGCCTCGCGACTGAAATTCTGGCCCGCGCCTGCGTCACGAACGATACCGAGCCGACCGTCGTGCCGATTGCGAGTTCGGACTATCCGACCGCCGCGCCACGTCCGAAAAACTCCACGCTCGATTGCGCCCGGCTTTACGAGCGGTTCGGTCTCCGTCTGCCGCCCTGGCAGGACGGCGTCGCGGCTTGCATTGCCCGTCACCTCGAAAGCTAGCGCCGAGAGAAGTCCGGGCTATACTCGGCGCCGAACTTTTCTCGTCGCCAATCTCCCCAACAGAAAGCCTCATGTTTCCAAGCTCGATCCTGCAACTCGTGCTGGCCTTCTCGGTCATGGCCTTCACGATCCTGGCCTTCGGTGATGGCGCGTCGCCTGCATGGTGGTGGGCCACGATCACGGGCGCGGCGTTGGCGGCGGTCGTCGGTGTCGACGGGTGGGGGGAGCGCAGGAGCCTGCTTGCGCAACCGTTTTCGGGCAAGAGCGCGCTCGGCATCGCGACCCGTCTCGTGCTCCCCGTGCTCGTGCTGGTCGCGGTGGCGGCGGCCTGGGGCACGGGAGACGTGCTCTGGCGCGACGTTGCGGCCGTGCTCGCCGTCGGGCTCGCCATCGCATCGCTTTTATAGAGCGCAGGCTGTCCGAACTCTGCTAAATCCCCGCCATGCTGGAGATCACAGACAAGATTGCGATCGACGAGCGCGAGCTGACGGAGCGGTTCATTCGCGCGTCCGGCCCCGGCGGGCAGAACGTCAACAAGGTCTCGACCGCCGTCGAGCTCAGGTTCGACGTGCGCAGCTCGCCGAGCTTGCCCGAAGCGGTGCGCGAACGGCTCGAACGTCTTGCGGGAAGCCGCATGACGGATGAAGGCGTGCTCATCATCCGCGCCGAACGCTTCCGCACGCAGGAACTGAACCGGGAGGACGCACGCGCGCGCTTGGTCGAACTCGTCGTGAAAGCTCTGTATGTGCCGAAGCGGCGCGTACCCACCAAGCCGAGCCGCGCGGCCAAGGCACGCCGCGTCGATAGCAAGGTGAAGCGCGGCAACGTCAAGAAGTTGCGCCAATCCCGTCCACTTGATTGATGTCCCGTTCGTTCGATTGAACCTCCGCCACGCTACGTCGAGATCGCCATGCCTCGCTTTGCCGCGAATCTGAGCTTCCTGTTCACCGAGCTGCCGTTCCTGGATCGCTTCGAGGCCGCTGCCAATGCGGGCTTCAAGGGCGTCGAATTCATGTTTCCCTACGCGACGCCGGCAGACGAGATCCGCGCGCGGCTCGATGCGAACGGCCTGGAGCTGGTGCTCTTCAACCTGCCGCCCGGTCACTGGGACAAAGGCGAGCGCGGCTTCGCGGCGTTGCCGGGCCGCGAGGATGAGTTCGCCTCCGCCGTCGATCTCGCGCTGACTTATGCGGACGCATTGGGATGTCCGCGCCTTCATGCCATGGCCGGTCTCACGGATCACGGGGCCACGCGCGAAGTCTATGTCGCGAACCTTCGCCTTGCGGCGGCTTGGGCGGCGGAGCAGGGCGTCGACATCCTGATCGAGCCGATCAACACGCGCGACATGCCGGGCTACTTCCTAACACGTACGTGCGACGCAGCCGATGTCATTGCCGAGGTAGGGGCGCCCAATCTCGGCCTGCAATTCGACCTCTACCATCGCCACGTGTCGGAGGGCGGCGTCGAAGCTGCCATCGCGGAGTTCGCCGCGATCACGCGCCATTATCAGTGCGCGGACCCGCCCGACCGGGGCGAGCCCGGCGGATCGGGCGAGTTGGACTATGCAGTCCTGTTCCGCACGGTGGACGCATCGGGCCACACAGGCTGGATCGGCTGCGAATATAAGCCCCGCGGCGACACGCTGGCCGGCCTCGGATGGCCAGCCGCGTGCGGTGTCGCCTTGGCCTGATAGGCCCCGTGACGCCAAGGCCGCACCTTTGCCGTCATGAGCGGCTAAGCCCTCCCGCAGGTTTGTGCCGCGTGGGCAGTTGGTGCAATAATCCGCGCCGGATGGCGCAGGCCCTGAAGGCTGTTCCGCCTAGCTTAGCGTGAGACGAGGGGAGAACCCATGACACGGGGGAACATCGACAGGCGGCAGGTTGTGATGGGTCTTGCTGCCGCGGCCTTCGCCGCGCCATTCGCCGCCCACATCGATCTGTTCACGCCCGCATATGCCCAGATCGTGAGAGACAAGTGGTCGTCCCTCGCTGACCTCTCGGAGGAAGCGCAGCGCCTCGGTCTCTCCGTGCCGCGCATGGGGCTCGCGCCCTCGGCCGCGGGCGAGGATTTCATCGAGCTGCAGACGTCTATCGTGGACTTCATGGATTCGGTCGCGGCATCCGCGCCCGATGCGCCGGGCGCAACGTCGGCCGATGTGGACCGGCTCGTGGAGCGCGCGTCCGATCTTCTCCGTTCGCTGCTCGACGAGGAGCGCGTTCCTCGTGATATCCCGGAGGGCCCGCAGGCACAGCCCATCCAGCGCCCGCCACTCTCGGAGGTGGCCGACGGCTACCGCCAGCTCTTCGCCACATGCCAGATCCGCGCCGACAAGCGCTCCACTGTGCAGTGGTATCTGACGCGCATCACCGATCCCGCGCGCCGCAAGAACTACGAGGCCGTGACCGAGCGCACCTGTGTGCCGTGGTATGTCGTGGCCATCATCCACGGCATGGAATGCGGTTTCGACATGAACTCGCACCTTCACAACGGCGATCCCTTGCGCGCCAAGACGACGCGCGTTCCGGCGGGCCGCCCCGTGCCGTGGCTGCCGCCGTCGGATTGGGTATCGAGCGCGACGGACGCGCTGCGCTACGACAAGCTCGACGAGCAGGCGGATTGGGATCTCGCAAGCACGCTCTACCGCTGGGAATCCTACAACGGCTGGCGCAGCCGTCTGCTCTACAAGATCAACACGCCCTACCTCTGGAGCTTCTCCAACCACTACACCAAGGGCAAGTTCGTCCGCGACAACGTGTGGGACGCGAACGCGGTCTCCAATCAGTGCGGCGCGGCGGTGATGCTGAAAGCGCTTGTCGAAGGCGGCACGATCTCGCCGATCTCGTAGGACGCATTTTTCAAGAATGACGGCTGGGGAGGATCAACCTCTCCGGCCGGTTCTCTTTTCCGCAGGCGCTGCGATCAGCTCGACGGCACGTCGAGACCGACGGCGCGTTGCGCCGCCATCACCTGCTCGCAGTCCGCCGGGACCAGCCCGCCGATCTCGCCGCTCGCAAGCTCGAAGCATCCTTCGACGAACGCATTCGCGGCGTGCGACAGCGTCGAGCTGCGATTGAGTCCGACCGTCATCGCGCGATACGTGATCCGCGCGAGCTTGTAGCGCCCGATGCCGCGCACCGTGACGCCCCGATGCGTGCCGCCCTCGGAGGTGAGGTAGGCCATCTTGTTCAGGATGCCGCTATTGAAGTGCACGCAGCCGTTATCGTTATAGGCGGTGGAGCCGCACATGGTGTCGGCGGGCGTCAGAACTTCGCTGTAATGGTCCGGCTGCCCGCGATTGGCGAGCGAGTACCGCTGCGTCCGGTCGAACATCGATTGGCCCTGCACATTCCGCAAGTTCGGATCGGCGAGGCTGCGCAGCGGCGACGTGACGGAGAAGCCCGGCGTCCGCTCGCCGATCAGCCAGTTCCCGGCCTCTCCCTTGAACTCCAGCTCGATGAGCGCGCCGAAGATGTCGGCAAGAGACTCGTTCACCGCACCCGGCTCGTTGAGATAGAGCAGGTTCTTCTCGTGCACGATGACGCCGTGCGTCATCTCGTGCGCGACGATATCGAGGGCATCCGCATAGCCGGGCCCGTACACCATCACGTTGGCGCCGGGACAGCCATAGGATTTGCCCGTGCACCAGTAGGCGTTTTTTGTCTCTCCGTAGCGGACATAGGCTTCGAGCGGTGCACCACCGCTGCCGTCGTTGTCGTCGAAGCTGTTGCGGCCGAAGGTGATGAAAAAGTAGTCGCGCACGATACCGGCGTTCCGAAACGCAATCAGCGCCTCCGGCGAGAGTTTTTCCGTTCGCCGCCGTTCCTTCTCGTCAATCGCGGTCGCACCCGGGAACGTCGTATTCTGTCCGAGATCGTAGATGCGCCTCAGCATCCCCGATGGCTGATCGCGATAATAGTAAAATGGCTCGCCCGTCTCCGCGTCCACGAAGATGCGGAATGCGTCGATGGAGACCAGCCACGCAAGCCGCGTGCGCCCGCCATCCTGAACTTTTCCGACCAGCGCCGGATCGAACACGATGAGATCGGGCTTTCCGACCTCGACCTTCTCCGGGTTCGGCGCCAGCGGGAATGCACGCGACGCATCCGGCGAGCTGCGCAGCACCTCTGCCAACTTGGCGCGCGCGGCCGCGATGGCCTCGCCTTCCGCAATCTTCGGCGTCGTCGTCTCGATTGCGACGTTGGACGTCGTGCCGCTGTATTTCGTCACCCCGAGCGCGCGCGAGACCGTGAGCTTGGCCTGTGAACCGAACACCGGCACACCGTCGATCCGCTGCTCCACGTCGGCAACGTAGCGATCCGGGAAGTCGGGGTCTTTGCGGCGGCCGAGGTATTCGGAGGTCACGCGCGTGTTCCGCGACGGATGAAGCGAGCCAAGTCCGCCTTGCCCGAAGTAGGCATCGACCGCCCTCTTGACCTCTTCCTCCGTGAGGTCGCCCGTGCGGCCCGCGCCGATGGACGTCGTGCCCGGAAGCGGCGAGATGCCCATGACGGAACTCGGCAGTCCCGTCTTCGGATCGAGCGTAACGCGCAGGTTGGGATGGGTCTTACGCAACTCCGCGATGGCTTTTTCGACGTCGGCGCGAACGGCTTTGGCATCCGCGACGCCGCCTGTCGCGCCACTGGCCGTGGCTGCAAGCGCTGTCGAGGTGCCGGAGCCCGGCGTGACCGGCGTGGCGTCCGCAACTGTGAGATCGGGCCCGATCGTGCGGCGGCACTGCGTGATCGGAGCCGGGTCGAGTTCCGCGACCGTGTAGATCTCGGCTGGCGTCGCAAGGCCGGAAGCGGCGATTGCCGTGCCGAACGGAACTGCCGGATCGGACCAGAAGAGTTCGATCACAGCGAGATCGGTGAGGTCGGCCCCGCCGATTTTCCGCGCATCTCGCGACGCGAGCGCACCATGCCCGCTGCCGTTGAGGTCGATCCTGGGCCAGAAGCACTCGTTGTCGTCGATCACGCCATCGCCGTTGAGGTCCTCGGCAAAGGTGGTGTTGGCCGTTGCTGCCGTCGCGACCTTTTCGAGATGCCGCTGGAACAGCGCGAGATCGTTCGGGCCGACCACGCCGTCGCCGTCGAGGTCGGCTACGAGGCGGGCCTTGTCGGGCGCCAGCGCGACGACGGCGTCGAACGCGTCGATGGTGGGCGCGTTCTCCTCGTCTTCTTCAGGCGGCGTGCCGGTCTCGCGCAGAATGCGCGCAATGTCCGCAGGCGATTTGTCGGGTGCGAGTTCGAAAAGGATGGTGGCGAGCGCGGCCACGTGCGGTGCGGCCTGCGAGGTTCCGCTGCACACGCCGAATGGCATCCGGTTCGCGTCGAGTGTGCTCATGATGTCGACACCAGGCGCCGAGACGTGCCCGCCCGTGTTCGAGAAGTCGGCGCGAAGCCCGTCCCGGTCGATCGCTTCGACGACCAGAATGTTGGACGGCGTTTCGCCGGCCGCCGAGCGCTGTGTGCCGGCCCAGGCGAAGGGAGACGCCCATTTGGCTTCGATGGGGTCCTCGCGGCCGTCGGAATCGTTGCCCGCCGCCACCACGAACAGCACGTTCTCCTGCACCCGGCTCGCCATCAGCCGGATCAGGTTCGCCTGATGCATGATGTGCAACCCGAGCCCCGGCACATCCTGCGGATGCGCGTCGCCGAGCAGGTTCGACGCCACGAAATTGTAGCCCAGGCTGATGTTGATGACGCGCAGGTTGTCGGGTTTCAAAAGGTCCGCATAGACGTAGTCGAGCGTCCGCGCGAGCACATCGTCGAACAGAAGCGCGTGCACCTGCCAGCCCGCGTCGATGCCGACGATGCCCGAATCTCCGACGATGGCGTCGTCGATCGCAATCGCGTCGATGCGCGCGTCCGGAATGATGCCGTCGATGCCCGGCCGCCCGCTCTGGCGTGCGCCGATGATACCGGCGATGTGCATCCCGTGATGCGTGCCGCAACCGGCCTGATGCGTCGCGAGCGGGCGCACGTTCTGCATGGACGCGAATGACACGGCGGGATCGGTCGCGAAACCGCCGTCCACGATGCCGATCTTCGGGCGCAACGCATCCGGATTGGCCTCGCGATGGCGTTTGAGCACGGTCCAGACGGGCGGCACGCGGATCTGTTTCAGTCCCCAGTTTCCGTCCTCGCCAGCCCCTGCGTTCCAGCGCCACGAGAACACTTCGTTATCGACTGTGATCGAAGCCCCGGTCGGGCCGGGAAGATGGCGGGCTTCCATCACCGAGTTGACGAACGCGGCGTCGACGATCTTCTCCTCGCGCAGCTCCTGGATCAGCGGCGGTTCGAGAATGGACTGAAGCTGCGTCTTGGTATCTTGGATCGCAGGCTCCGGCGCGGCACGCGCGGCCTCGCGGCGCACCGCGGCGGGATCGAGTTCGACGGTGAGCACGCCGAGAGGGGCGATCATTTTGGTAACGGTGAGCCCGTATTTCGTGAGCAACGAGTCGATGTCGTCGGCCGCGGCGTCGGGCGCAAGCTGGATGACGTAGCTGTTCGGCTTGGCGACGGGCACGCGGTGGCGGTGACGCTCGCCCGTGCCGCGCTCCGGACGTCGATGATAGCGCCGCCGTTCGCGGTTCCGCTCGGCGCGCCGCTCGCGGGAGCGCTGGCGCACCTCTTCGGTCTTGGAATCCGCTTCGGTCTCTTGCACGGCCTCGGCAGGTTCCGCTCGCGCGGGGCCTTCCGCCACGCGCACGTCGGCCACTTCCGTTTGCCTCGTAGCCCCGCCGAGGCGGGTTGCGAAGAAAGAATAGATCGATTTGCCCCAACTCCCGTCGGAGCTTACGTCGGAGCGCTTCGGGAGAGGCGCGGGCGTCGTCTGCTTCGCCTTGCCGTCGGGCTCGACATAGATGAAATCGCCCGTCGAACCGGACGTGCCGCCGGTGGCGGGCGCTCTCGGCCGTTGCTGCTTCGGCGGCGCGAAGCGCTCTTCGAGCGTGCGCTGCAGCCGGTCGTACTGCGAGGGCGGAAGTTGCGCTTCCGCCGTCGAAAGGATCGGCACAGTAAGCGCCATGAGCATCGCCACGGCGTATCCCGGCGTATGTCTCGGCATCGTTGCGGCTCCTGATACAACGGAAAGGGAAGCGGACAGAGAGGCGAGGCGCTAGTAGCCCAGCCGCTCGCCCCAGTTCTTCTTGATGCGCTCCCACCAGCCGTCTTCGGACGGTTGCGCGGGCGGTGTAGGCTGAACTCCAGAGGCAGGCTCTTGCGAGCCGCCCCACGGCCACCAGCCCTTGATCCAATCCCACCAGCCTTGTTCTTCGGCCGGCGGCGCGGGTTCAGGCTCCGGCGCAGGCGCAGGTGTCGGTTCCGGCTCTGGCTCTGGCGTCGGAGCGGGCTCCGGTTGTGGCTCCGGTTCCGGGGTCGGCTCAGGCTCGGGCTGAGGCTGAGGCTGCGGTTCGGGCTCCGGCTCCGGCGTCGGTGTGGGTTCCGGCTGAGGTTCGGGCTCAGGCGTAGGTCCAGGCTCCGGTGTCGGCTCGGGCTGAGGTTCCGGCTGCGGCGCAGGTTCGGGCGCGGGTTCTGGTTCGGGTGCCGGCTCAGGTTGAGGCGTTGGCTCTGGCTCGGGCGACGGCTCGGGCTGCGGCGTTGGCGGCGGCTTAGGCGCGCCGATTTCGAGCAGGTGGTCGACGGCGAGATTGCCGTCCGCTCCGATCCCCGCTTCGAGTCCCTTCTCGCGCCGGAGCGCCGCGATCAGCGACGTATAGATCGGCACGTAAACCTGCTGCACCTTGCCGCCGACGGAAATCCGCTGACGAACCTGCAAGTGCAGATGCAGGCTCGTGCCGACTTTGCCGCCCATGTAGCGGGAGACCTTGCCGAGCACTTGGCCCTGCTTGACCTTCGCGCCCGTCTTCACGGTGATCGAGCGCGGATGCATGTGGAGATAGTAATAGTCGGTGCCGTCGGGCGCTTTGATCTGCACCGTCGTATTGCTGGTCACGTTGGTGACGGTGCCATCGGTCGCCGCGATGACGTCCCAATGATTGTCCTGCCACGTCGGCGGACGGATGTCCTGGCCCTGATGGCCCGTGCCGCTCGGACACATCGGCATCGCCCACGAGCGCACCTCGCAGAAATTGTCCTGCTGGCGCAGCGGATCGAAGTTGCGCCGGTCGCTTTCCGAGCCGCCCGCCTTGCCTTTGCCGCCCCATCCGCCGCCGCCGTATCCGAAGATCTGCGAGTTCATGTGCGGAAACTGGCCCTGCCCGAGCTTGAGCGGGAACACGATGTTCGGCAGATAGACGTAGCGGTCGCCCACGCGGCCTTGACGCAGATCGTTGTCGTGCATCTTGCCGGGAGGATAGTACGCGAACCCCGCCTGTTCGGGCGTCTGGCCGCCGCTTGAGGGAGGAGGCGTTTCCGGGCCCGTCCCGCCGCCGGGGGGCTCCGGTTCGGATGGCTCTTCGCCCGGCAATGGAAGCAGACTGCAACGCGCAAGCTGCACGCCGTCTGTTCCACCGTTATCGGCAAGACAAGACGGATCGAAAGCGGGTTGACCTTTACGTGTCGCAACACCCGGCATCGTCCCGGCGCCGAGGCCCGGCCCCGCGATGCTCTGGATCAGCGCGTACGTCGCGATATCGCGGCCGATGAGATGAGAGGGCGGTGCGCTGGGCCCTGCCGCATGCGCGCGGTCCTGATGCGTCGGTGCCGAGGCCGCGAGCAACGCGCCGCCGATTGCCACCGGCACGGCGCACAACGCCAGTCCACGAGCTACCCTCACGCCACACCCCCTGTATCCATTGCAGCTTGGCTGTGCATCTGGATCCCCCGCCGGATAATGCCCAAACTGTCTTGCCGTGGCAACGCACGCCCATTTTCGACTGATCTCTAAGGAGACTCTTCAGTCGGATCGTCATTCCTCGGCAGCAGAGAGCGGAGCATATCCCGCGCCTGCGGCGAGAGTTGGTCGGACGGAAGGTTGAGCGCCAGCACACGGCGGATCGCCACTTCGACCTCTGCCGGCGGCGGCTCCGGTGCGGGCTGAAGCGCCTGCGGTCCGCCGAGATCCGGCGCGGCCGAGAACAGGCCCCACCAGTCGATCCCGATGGACGGGCTCGCCCAGCTTCCCGAAATCCGCACGGGGATCGGCAGCGCCGTCGGCGGCGGGATCGCCTTCACGCGGATCTCCTGGTTCAGGCTGCGCGCCGGCACGTTGACCGATCCCGTCGAGTTGATCTCCACCTCCGGGCCGCCCATCGAAAGTCCGGGCCGGCTTTGCATGATGCCGCGGCGGATGTCGTACTGCGCATCGAGCCGTTCGAAGCTCGTGCGTTGCGAGAGATCGAACGTCCAGCTCTTCCACCACTCGAAGATCATGCGCCGCACGTTGAAGCCACGCAACGCGCCCTGCCCCATCTGGAAACGCGCCTTGCCGTCGAGCGTCGCCGTAAGCTGGCTTTGGTTCTGCCCGGCCGCAGTCGCGCTGATCTCGACATTGGACGTGCCGCTGAGCAGCGGATTGCCGGTAAGCTCGATGGCGATCGGTTCGGCCGCCACATTGTTAAGCGTCAGGTTGACGGCGGCTTTCGGCGGCTCTGCGCGCGCGTCGAGATTGAGCGTACCGACCGCGTTGCCCGCACCGACGGCGAGTTCCTCGATTTTCGCGTCGAGCACGCCGTCCGCGATGTCGGCCTTGACCTTGCCGTGCTTCAGGTCGAGTTGGCCGTAGCTCACCTGCATCGCACGGATCGTGACATCGAGATCGACCGCGCGGATCGCCTTGAGATTGAACGGCTGCTCGCTCCACGCTGGCGCGGCCACGGCTGAAGGAGCCGCCTGCGGCGCGGCCTGCGGTCCGGCTTCGAGCGCCTTGAGGTCGGCGAGAAGCTGCTCCCAGCCGGGTGCCACGAGCGGCTCGAATGTCGTCTCGGGTTCGAGCGGCATGAACGAGGTCCGCCGCGTCGTGCCGAGAATGCGGTCGATGTCGATGTGTTCGCTGGCGATGTCGCCCGCGACTTTCGGCCGTTCGCCTGCGAAATAGAGCGTGCCGTTGAAGCGGCTCGCCGTCGTGTTGACCATCACGTCGGTGTCGGTGAACGCGATGTCGCCCGTGGTAGCGACGACGTGCCCTTCGAGCGATGTTTTGAGCGGTTCTCCGCCCGGTGCCGTGTCGGTGCCGACCCAACGCACGAAATCGATGAGCGAGGGCGTCGATGCCGCAAGCCCGCCTATGAATTCGGCGTCCGAGGCGAACGCGGCATCACCGTCGAGCGTAGCTTTGAGGAGACGCGCTTCGAGCGAACCTTTGAGGGACGACGAGCCCCCCGTCAGGGGCGCGTCGTAATCGCCGAGCGCGGCATCGAAAGTCACCGTCTCGCCGCCCGCGTCGAGATTGCCTTTTGCCGTCGCCCCGCCGGTTGCGGGATCGAGCAGCACGGTGCCGTTGATCCGGCTCGCCGCGTGCTGGCTGCTGGCCGCGGCGCTCGCATAAGTGACATGACCGTTTTCCACCGTCGTGACGGAGGGTGGGCGGAACTCCGCAACCGTCGCTGTCGCTGCCTGCGGCGCGACGCCCGGCGCGGTGCCTGGCGATGTCACGACCCAGTTCCGTCTCCCGTCCGCCGCTTCTTCGAGCGAAAGCAGCGGGTTGATCAATGCGAGGCTGTCCAGCCGGACCCGCCCCTTGAGCAGCGGGAAGAACTCGACCGTCGCGCGGGCGGTGTCGGTGCGAAACAGGTCGCGCTCCGCCATTCCGGGTGGGTTCGACACGCGCACGTCTTTGAATTCGAGCGTGAGGAACGGGTTCAGCCGGTAGTCCATCTCGCCGATGGTCACTGTGCGGCCGATTGCGTCGCCCGCGCTCTTGGCGATCTGGTCCTTAATCAGCCCGAGCGGCGGGAAGGCGAGCAGCAATCCCGCCGAGACGACGACGCCGATCAGCACGAGGCGGAAAATCCGCCAGCCTTTGCTGCGCTTTCTGGGTCCCGCTGCCGCCGCCGAGGCGGTTGGCGCTCCGGTATCTTCTACCATGCGGGTCTCCACGCAACGCTTCGTCACGATCGCGCCGAAAGCTGCTGGTACGGCGGAGATCGTGACAGACGACGAGAACTGACGGTGTGCTCCCCCCAATGACGCGAGCCAAGCGGGAGCGGGCCCACGAGAACGCGAGCCTCGATGTCGAGATACTATGCGGGGCTCCACCCTTCAACCCGCCGACGGAACGCGAGCAGCCGAGCGTGGCACGCAAGAGACGATGCCCCTATCGGGCTTGATTGGAAACGGACGGCATGGCTAGACTTCCCGTTGGAAGCGAGCCGGCCGAGGAACTGAGGGAACGAACGCATGTCGATCAAGGGCTTGTGCGCCCGGGTGCAGTCTCTGGCCGCCCCGGCAATCGCCTCGTCAACGCTTGCGATCCTCGCAGGGTCCGCGGCCGCTCTGGCAGCGGGCAAGCTCATCGCGGTCGAGTGGTCCGATCCTGAAATCAAGAGCTTCGTCAGTGCGCATCGCGATGCCGCGGCGCGGTCTCTGGGGCCGACGGCCGACGATCAGCTTGCTAAGCTCAAGCTCCCCGTCCTGGCCTTCGACAGCACGCCAGGCATTGTGGAAAAGACGTTGAACATCGGCCCGCGCCCGGCCGTCGAGCGCGACGTGGTCATGGATGAGGCCGAGCCCGTCTGGTACCAGCTCGTCGAACGTTACGGTGATGTGACGGTTTCGGTCTCCGCCGATCTTCGCGTCCAGCACGAATTCCCGGAAGGCGCCATTGAGCTTTTCACGGACGAGAGCCGAGGCGCGGCGCCGACCGCCGGTCCGGCCGTGTCGGTGTTCGACGAAACCGATTATGGAGGCGAGGAGGGCTTCCTGGCCGAGTACACGATCACGCGCTTCGGCGTACCCTACACGGTGACGGTCGAGTGCTCGGAAGAGGCGAAGGACCAGTGCCGCGACACGACGCAGATTTCGAAGGATAGCGAGCTGCTGACGCTCATCCGCGCCAATCCTCCGGCCCCGGCCGAGCCGCAGGAGTAAAAAGCCGCGCGCTACACCGCAACGTTGCCGCTGACGACGATGCGTGCGGGCGGCTGCGCGTCGGCGGACGCAAGATCCGGCCCGTGCGGAACGGCGTGGTCCATGGTCCTGATCGCGCCATTCTGCGTGCGGGAAATCATGTTGTTGCTGATCAGGCACGCGCCGCCTGCCGCGTCGGACGAGACCGCGATCCCGATACCGGCGTTGCGGATCAGGTTCCCCGTAATGGAAACGTCGCGCAGGTAAGGCCCCCAGCCCGCGCTGATCCCTGCTGATGGCGCGTTCTCGATTACATTGCCGGAGACGACTGTGTCGGCCTCGATCCCGATCCCGATCCCGCGCACGTCCACGATCTCGTGCTCGCGCCGGAACAGGTCGCGGATCAGGTTGCCCTGCACGACAGCGAGGCGGCCCCCCTCGTTGAAGTTGGTCACGGAAATGCCGCTCGCGGCCTTCTCGACGACATTGCCGGAGATCAGCGCGCCCTCGAAGGCGAACTCCGCATAGAGCGCCACCTCGCCGGCCTTCGAGCACGAATTACCGATCATCTGGATGTTGTCCGCGCCGTTGCCGCGGATGGCGGTATAGGCGCAGTCCGTGATGCGGTTGTTCGCGACCAGCACCCCGCCCGCGCGAAAGACGTTGACGCCGTTTCCGTTCTGTCCGGTGCCGCCGCCCTTTGCGGCGATACGTTCGATGCGGTTGCCCGAGATGATGGTGGCATCGTCGCCGGGCGCGCTGCGCCAGACCTGGATGCCGTTGTTCGCGCAATCGGTGACGAAATTGTGCGCGATATCGAGGCCGCGAGCGTCGAGGCTGAGAAGCCCGGCGTCCGACATGCCGGCAATCGTGCAGTCGTTGACGCGGCCGGAGCAGCGCGTAAGCCCGATGCCGTTGAGCAAACCCTCCCGCACGACAACATCCGAGAGCACGAACGCCTCGCAATCGACGAGCGCGATCAGCGAGGTCGCACGCGCCGCGTCCATCGCCAGCCGGTCACCGTCGACGACAAGGCCTTCGAGGCGCACGTCGGGCGCGCCCTCGGCGGCGAGAAACGTTGCGCCGCCGATGAATTGCAGCACGCTCTGGCGCGGCGTCCCGATCAGGTGGCTCCGCGGCCGCAGCGTCAGCGCGCCGACTTGGAACCGCCCCGGCGCGAGAACCACGGGCACGCCGCGTTCGGCCGCTTTGTCGATGGCGGCCTGCACCTCTGCCGTCTGGTCGCCGCTCGTCGGCGCAACGGATAAGACCGATGGAGCCGTCGCCTCAGGGCGCGCACGCGGCCCCGCCCCCGCCGAAGCGGTCGTTGCGGCGAATCCGGTTGCGATAAGTCCGGTCGAAAGAAGCGTGCGCCGATCGAGGGGCATAAGGGTGATCTCCAGACGCGAGATCATGCACCGGAGCCGGTTAAAGGACGTTAACGCGCTTTCGCCCGTGGGTGACGCCTGGGCGGGGGGCGGCCGAGGCAGGTTCGGATGATTTCGAGCCCCCCGGTGAGCGCGGTGCCCCAGTCGAAGCGCAACTCGTTCGTCTTGCCGGGCTTGGCCTGCGCCGCCGGGATGACGCGCGGAATATGGAAGAAGCCGACGACGGGCGGTTCCCGAAGCTGGTTGGCGACGAACAGCGAGCGGTAAAGCAGCGCATTGCAGAGGTAGCCGCCCGCATCGTGGGATGTGACGATGGGCACACGAAGGGCGAGGAGACGCTCGACGATGTCGTCGGCCGGGAGCTTCGCGTCGAGCGTGTCGGAGCCGCCCTGGATGACGACGTCTGCGGGCGGCAACGCCCCGGCCGCGTCTTCTGCCGGCTTGCACGTGTTGCGGGCGATACCTTCGAGAACATACGAACTCGCGTCCGCCGACACGCCGAAATGCAGCACCAGTTTCGGACGTTCCCGCTCGTAGAGCGCTTCCAGCCGTTGCGGCGCGCGCTCCCACTCGGTTGGCAGGACGCGCGCCACCACCCGGTGCGCGCTGAAGCGGCGGGCGGCGAGGTGCGCGAGCTTCGAAACGAAGCGTTCGCTCACGTTCTGCGCTACGCCCGGAAAAGGACCGAATCCCGTCAAGAGGATGGTGTCTCTCTGCCGCATTGGTTTTAGGACCGCTCAGATTAGCTGTGCAAAAAGCGGGCAGGGGAGGTGCCGCGCGCCCGCGCGATCTCGTTGATCTGTCGTGCGTTCGGGCCTAGGCTCCGCCAGCTCTCGATGGTGACCACGCGAAAGACCTGGGAACGCGATGGCAATCCTTCAATAGCGGCGTCGATGAGCAGGGTGTGGAGGGAGTTGTGCGCAGATTTGGGTTGCTGGCTGTATGTCTCGCGGCATTGGCCCTGGCGTCGTGTGGCGAGGCGCCCAATCGCTCTGAAGCCCCGGACCCGCCAACGGCGGGTTCGCCGCCGCCGGATGTGTCCGGCGCGCCCGATAGCGGGGGCATGGACGATACGGACATGATCGCCGAGCCCGCACCCGCGCCCGTCCCGTCGCCGCCGCCCGCGACCGACTATAACCAGCGCCAGCGGTTCGATCCGAAAGGCGGCGGACAGCCCGCACCTTCATTCCGTCCGGCGCCGCCCCCGCGCGCAGGCGCGGCTCCGCCTCCTGCCGGTCGCGTACCTCTGCCGCCCCCGCCGTCTTCGGCCGAGTACCAGCCTCCTGCCGAAGCCGCGCCTCCGCCGCCACCCGAGGTCGCAGGCGCCGCCGTCGGCGAATGGGACGTGGTTCCGGTCTACTACGGTACCGACCGCGCGGAGAGATCCACAAAGGACCGCCTCGATTACGGCACGGATCGCGGCCGCCGCCTCGAACTCGGGCGCGCGCTCGTCACGGTGCCGAAGGCGCACCGCGAGCCGTTGATCGAACGGCCGTGGGCGATCCGCGTTTTCAACATCACGCTGTACGAGGAAGCGGAGGACCCGAACCGCCACTTCACCATGCAGGAGGTGAAGACGCTCTCGGAGGAGGATTTCCTGACGGTGGTGCGCGAACGGCTGGCCGCGTCCAAGCGCTACAAGGACCACGCCTTCATATTCGTACATGGCTACAACACGAGCTTCGATTACGCGATCTATCGCACCGCGCAGATCGCCTACGATCTGAAGTTCGACGGCGCACCGTTCGCCTATAGCTGGCCCTCCGGCGGCGGCATCGCGAGCTACACCTACGACCGCGAAAGTTCCGGCCAGGCCGAGCCCTATCTCCGCGAGTTCATGGAGATGGTCATCAACAAGACCGGCGCGAAGTCGGTCAGCGTCATCGCGCACAGCATGGGCAACCAGCCGACGCTCCAGGTTCTGCGCGAATTGCGCCGCTCCAAGCCGGACGACGTGCGCATCAGCCAGGTGATCCTGGCAGCGCCCGACGTTGACCGCGACAACTTCGAGAACATCGCGCGCGAGCTCAAAGGCCTCGCAAGCGGTGTGACGCTCTACGCGGCCGGCAACGACCGTGCGCTCATCGTATCGCGGAACTTCTACGGCGGCATCCCGCGCGCGGGCGACGTGCCGGTGACGGGGCCGCTCGTCCTGCCGGGCATCGACACCATCGACGTCACCGCCGCCAGCATGGATAGCCTCGGGCTCAACCATTCGGGCTACGCCGAAAACAACGCGTTGCTCGACGACATCGCGGTTCTGATTGAGCGGGGAATTCGCCCGCCCAAGCTGCGCACGCCGCGGCTGGAAGAGGTCACGACCGACCGCGGCGCATACTGGCGCTTTCCCGCCGGGAGCCGCTGAGGCCGGCAGCATTTCGTTAACCCGGCTTTGAGAATGTCCTAAGGCGTGGCGCGAATTGCGCCGGACGACAATCTCAGAGCGGGATGAGACCATGAGAAGCGTTGGGTTGGTGCGTTCGCCGTTCGTGGTTGTGGCAGCCCTTGCGACGCTCGCCATTCTTCCTGCCGGCGCCGGTGCCGTCGAGGAAGCCGAGAAAGCCGCGCCGCCCGCTGCATCGTCGGAAGTGGATTATTACACCCGCCGCGCCAGGTCGGTGCTCGAAGCCGAGAAAGCCTTACTCCCAAAGCCACACGCGCTTTCGGCCTCGTATCCCGGCAAGGAGATCGTTGTCTGCGAAGCGGGCTGCGCCGACACCCGCGCGCCGCAAGTCGTGTTCGTTCGTCCCGAAATCCCGCCCGTGGTGGAAACGAGCGAAAGCATGATGGTCCCAACGTCGACGAGCGACGGCCGCTCCGTGCCGCTCGACGAAGTCGCGTGTGTTGCCGGTTGCTATGGCGCTGTCGCCTCCAAGGTCGCCGCACCGGCTCCGGCGCTCGTACCCCAGCCTGCGGAGCCGGCCGTCTCCGTCGAAGACTGGACGCCCCCGATCCGCCTGCGCGAGAGCATCGACGACAAGCTGTCGCCGGTTCGCTGAATACCGCTTTCAGGCCGTCACGCGCCGAGTGCGGCGCGCACCTTCTCCGCGTTGGCCGCGAGCACGGCCTGGTCTTCCATCGTGTCCGAATGCCGGCCGAGCGGCACGCCCTCGTGACGCGGCACCACATGGATGTGGAGGTGGAAAACGCTCTGCCCGCCCGCCGCTTCGTTGTATTGAAAGATACTGACGCCGTCGGCCGTGAATGCCTCCTTCACCGCGAGCGCGATTTTCTGTACGAGGGGCAGCAGCTTTCCGAGCACGGCAGGATCGGCATCCAGCAGGTTGCGCGACGCGGCTTTGGGCACCACCAGCGTATGCCCAGGTCCCTGAGGCATGACATCCATGAACGCGATCACGTCGTCGTTCTCGAACACCTTGTGACACGGGATCTCGCCGCGCAGGATCTTGGCGAAGATGTTGTCGTTGTCGTAGGCCATCGCGTGTCGCTCTCTCTTGCCTGGATACCGCCTTTCTAAGAGCACCCGCGACCGCGCTCCGCAAGCCCCCAATGCCAAGGGCCGCGCGTGCACCTACGCCGGCTCGTCCTTCTTGTACGGTCCGCGATCCCGCAGCACGGCCTTGACCGTCTGGATCTCGCGCCGCTCCTCCGCGAGATAGCGCGCAACCGCGGCTTCAAGCCTGGGATCCGCGATCCAGTGCAGGGAATAGGTCGTCTCGGGAAGGTAGCCGCGCGCGAGCTTGTGTCCGCCCTGGGCACCGGCTTCCGCGCGAGCCAGACCGTGCGCGATCGCATAGTCGATGGCCCGATAATAGCAAAGCTCGAAATGCAGGAACGGGTGATGCCGCGTTTCGCCCCAATAGCGCCCGTAGAGACAGTCGCCGCCGATGAGATGCAATGCGCCCGCGATGAGGTCTCCACCCTCGCTTGCGAACATGAGCAGGCAGCGGTCGGCGAGCGCCGCGCCAAGGAAAGAGAAAAATTCGCGGTTGAGATAGGGTCGGCCCCACTTCCTCAGGCCGGTATCGATGTAAAAATCGAAAAATGCATCCCAGTGCGCGTCTGTGATGTCGTGTCCCGTGACGCTCACGATCTCGACGCCCGCCTGTGCTTCGGCGCGCTCTTTGCGGATGGCCTTGCGCTTGCGTGAGGAGAGCGTTGCGAGGAAATCGTCGAAAGTCGCGTAGCCCGCGTTCGTCCAGTGAAACTGCTGTCCTGTCCGCTGCAGAAACCCCGTCTCGCCGAGGCGGCGCCACTCGCCCTCGGTGAGAAAGGTCACGTGCACCGACGACGCCTCGACCCGTTCGGAAACCGCGACCGCCGCCGCGGCGAGGATGTGCTCGACCTGCGCTTCGTCCTGCCCAGGCCGCACGAGAATGCGCCGCCCTGGAACAGGCGTAAACGGCACGGAGCACTGAAGCTTCGGATAGTAATGCCCGCCCGCCCGTTCCAGTGCGTCGGCCCACGCGTGATCGAACACGTATTCGCCGTGACTGTCGGTCTTGAGATAGAGCGGCATGACGCCTGCAATCGCGCCGTTCGGCCCTTCGAGCACGAGGTGCTGAGGATGCCACCCCGTGCCGTCGCCGACAGATCCCGACTGTTCGAGCGCGTGAAGAAAGGCATGGGAAACGAACGGATTGTAAGCGAGCGTCTCGGGATTAGCGCACGCGTCCCACGCATCGGCGGCAATCGTCTCGATCCGCCCCGCCACCTTCACGATCATCTGTTCGGCGTCGCCCATGCCAAACTCCGTACCGTCTAACCCCTCACCCGGCGCTCGGGCTCGCGCCGGCGCGTCGACCTCTCCCTATGGGAGAGGTGAAGAGAAGCACGCGCCCGCTTCCGGGTGAGGGGGCACGACGCCAAGCGTGGGGAGCACGCTATGTCTCCGCGGGCTCCCGCGCCGCGATCCACTGCCCGAGATCGGCGAGCGCGCGCCGCGACATGAGGCGCTTCTTTTCCGCGCCGCGGGCTTTCCCTTTGAGCTTCCGACCGTCGGCGTCGGTCGTTGGCGCCTCGTCCAGCGGCGGCAGCAGGCCGTAGTTGATGTTCATCGGCTGGAATGAGGAAGATCCGCCGTCGCTTCCGTCGAGCAAATGGCCGCCGGTGATGTGCGCAAGCAATGCGCCGAGCGCCGTCGTCGCGGGCGGCGGACCGGCATCGCGCCCCGTGCGGTCGGCGGCTGCAAACCGCCCGGCGAGCAGTCCAATGGCGGCGCTCTCCACGTAGCCTTCTACGCCGGTGATCTGTCCCGCAAACCGCAGACGCGGCTCGGCCTTGAGCCTGAGCCCTCCGTCGAGCAGCTTCGGAGAATTGAGGAACGTGTTGCGGTGAAGTCCCCCAAGCCGGGCGAAGTCGGCGTCCTGCAAACCCGGGATCATGCGGAACACGCGCACCTGCTCGCCATGCTTCAGCTTGGTCTGGAACCCGACCATGTTCCACAGTGTCCCGTGCGCGTTATCCTGCCGGAGCTGCACGACGGCATAGGGCCTCCGCCCTGTGCGTGGATCGGTGAGCCCGACGGGTTTCATGGGCCCGAAACGCAGCGTGTCGCGTCCGCGTTCCGCCATCACTTCGACGGGCAAACAGCCGTCGAAGTAGGGCGTGGAGGCTTCCCACTCCTTGAAGACGGTCTTCTCGCCCGCGAGCATGGCATCGATGAAGGCCTCGTACTCGTCCTTCGACATCGGGCAGTTGAGATAGTCGGCACCCGTGCCGCCGGGGCCCGCCTTATCGTAGCGCGACTGCCGCCAGACGATGGTCTGGTCGATGCTGTCGAGATGGATGACGGGCGCGATGGCATCGAAGAATGCAAGTTCGCCTTCGCCCGTGCGCGCGCGGACCGCCTCGCTCAGCGCAGGTGACGTCAGCGGCCCCGTCGCGACGACGACGTTGTCCCAATCGGCAGGCGGCAGCCCGGCGACCTCGCTCCGCACAATGGTCACGAGCGGATGCTCGGAAAGCCGCGCCGTCACGTCCGCCGAAAACGCGTCGCGGTCCACCGCGAGCGCGCCGCCCGCCGGAAGCTTTTGCCGGTCGCCCGCCGCCAGGATGAGCGAATTCATGCGCCGCATTTCTTCGTGCAGCAGCCCGACGGCATTGGTCTCCCAATCGTCAGACCGAAACGAGTTCGAGCAGACGAGTTCGGCAAGCCCGTCGGTCTTGTGCGCGTCCGTCGTGCGAACGGGGCGCATTTCATGGAGAATGACGGGAACGCCCTGATGGGCGATCTGCCAGGCGGCTTCGGATCCGGCAAGACCGCCGCCGATGACGTGAATGGGGCTGTTGATGGTCATGCGCCGGAACCTATCACAACGAGGCGGAAGGCGCGCGAGGCCCGCCGCGTGAAAGCGCCGCGCCGGGGCTCCGAACCGGCCACGCGGCACTCAAGATCCCGTGCAGTGGCCGCCCTCGTTAAGGAAGGTCTTGAGATCGTCTACGCTGTCGAATTCGCCCACGGGGCCGATCTCCTTGCTGCCCGTGCCGTCGAACAGCCAGTACCAATCGAAGCTGCCGCCGAGTTCGAAGTAGCGATGCTGCTCGGCCACGATGGCGCCTGCGAGCTTTTCCGAGGTGCACCAGGAGAGCACGGCATAGGCATTGGCCGGGATGATGTAACGGGTCGACGTGTTTTCGAGTGTCATGGCGTGGAGCGCGGCTGACGTCGTCCATGCGGGCGAGAGGAAGTAGAGCGTGCCGCCGTCGGCCGAGAACTGTTTATCGAAAAAGCCGCAGAGGGCATCGGTCGGCTCGGTGCCGGGTCGCCCCGTCATGAGCAGCGTATCGTCGCCTCCGTCGATCCGGATACGCCTCAACTCGTCTGGTGTGGAAAGCGCCGTGCAATCCGGAAACTCGTCGTCGTCCGTGCGCTTGCCGGCCTCGGCCGTTCGCGTGAAATAGACCCATTGCCCATCTGGCGAGAGCACGGCTTCGCTATCGCGCGCTTGGTCCGTTAGCGGAGTGCGGCTGCCGTCTTTCGTCAACACGATATTGCCGCCCTCGATCTCGACGGCAACTTTGGCCTGCGTATGCGCGGCTGTCGGCAGACCGGCAACGCCGAACGATAACGAAAGGACGGAAGCTGCAACGGTGCGGATCAATGGTAGCCCTCGCCGGCTCGGACTTTTCCCCGGAACGTATAGTAGACGAACACGGTATAGGCCAGAATGATGGGCAGCAGGATCAAGACGCCAACCAGCATGAAGAGCTGAGACGAGGGATGCGCCGCGGCTTGCCAGATGTCGACAGACGGCGGCACGATGAACGGCACGTTCGAGACGCCAAGGCCGAAGAAGCCGAGCAGGAAAAGCCCGATCGTGGAGACGAACGGCCGCTTATCGTCGCCTTTGTGCAGTCCCGACCAGCATGACCACGCGGCGAACGCGGTCAGCAGCGGGATCGGGGCCAGCACCAAGAAGTTCGGCAGCGTGAACCAGCGCTCGAAAATGCGCGGGATGGCGATCGGCGTCCACAAGCTCACGACAGCAAGGGCGATGAGAACCACCGGCAGCAAAAGCTGTGCGTGAACCCGCGCGCGGGCCTGCACTTCGCCGTCCGTCTTCATCACGAGCCACGTCGCGCCGATCAGCGCATACCCCGCAACCACGCCGACGCCCGTCAAGAGAGAGAAGGGCGTCAGCCAATCGAAGGTGCCGCCCGCGTAAGCGTCGCCCTGGACCTGCGGGCCCTGCAAAAGCGCGCCGAGGATGACGCCTTGCATGAACGCGGCAACGATCGAGCCGCCCGCGAACGAGAGATCCCACATCTGATGACGAGGTTTGGCGACCCAGCGGAATTCGAAAGCGACGCCGCGGAACACGAGCGCCAGCAGCATGATCAGGACCGGCAGATAGATTGCGGGCATGATGATGGCGTAGGCCATCGGGAAGGCGACGAAGAGACCGCCGCCGCCGAGCACGAGCCACGTTTCGTTACCGTCCCAGAACGGAGCGACCGAGTTCATCATCTGGTCGCGGTCGGCTTCCGCCGGATTTGCGGGAAACAGGATTCCGATCCCGAGATCGAAGCCGTCGAGCACCACATAAAGCGCGACGGCGACGCCGAGAATGAGAAACCAGATCACGGGCAGCCAATAGGATGTGTCTTCCATGGCTCACCTCGTCCCTTCGATGGCTTCGTGGGTGGCTTCCTCGGCTGCCGACAGCGGCCGCGACGGCACACCGCCCGATGGCTTGACCGCCGCGCCCGTCGGGCCCTTCTCGATGAGCCGGTTGATGTAGTAGATGCCCATCGAAAACACGACGGAGTAGA
Organism: Hyphomicrobium nitrativorans NL23; assembly: GCF_000503895.1. Taxonomy (NCBI): domain Bacteria; kingdom Pseudomonadati; phylum Pseudomonadota; class Alphaproteobacteria; order Hyphomicrobiales; family Hyphomicrobiaceae; genus Hyphomicrobium; species Hyphomicrobium nitrativorans. The sequence continues at coordinate 3,548,059 of NC_022997.1, read as the reverse complement.
CGATCACAAACAGGATGAGCGTGGTCAGCACCGCGCCCGCCGCCACGGGCGAGGCCGCATCTTTGGTGCGCAGGATGCCGTGCGCGATCCACGGCTGACGCCCCGTTTCCGTGACCCACCAGCCTGCGAGGATAGCGACGAAGCCTGCGGGCCACGAAATGGAAACCGCCTTGAGGAACCATCCCGCCTCGAACAGGCGCCCGCGCCACCAGAGGTACGCGCCGAACAGCCCGCCCGCGATCATCAGCATCCCGAGCCCGACCATCACGCGGAACGCGAAGAACACGGGCGCAACCGGAGGCCGGTCCTCCACCGCAAAATCCTTGAGGCCGGGGAACCGGCCTTCCCAGTCGTGCGTGATGATGTAGCTCGCGACGTTCGGGATCGAGATCTCGTAATGGTTGGTCTCGTCCTTGTCGGAGGGCAGCGCGAACAGCACCAGCGGCGCCGGTTTGCTGCTGTCCCAGTGCGCTTCCATGGCGGCCACCTTGGCCGGCTGATGCTCCGCCGTGTTGAGGCCATGCAGGTCGCCGATGACGAGTTGGAGCGGGGCCAGCAGCGCCACCATGCCGATGCCCATCCGAAGCATGGTCCGCGCTTCTTCGTTGAATCGATTGGTCAGGAGATAGCGCGCGCCTACCGCAGCCACCACGATCGATGTCGTAAGGAACGCGGCCGTGAACATGTGCGAGAAGCGGTAGGGAAAGCTCGGATTGAAGATGATCGCGAGCCAGTCCACCGGGTAGGCGATGCCGTCGCGCACCTCGTGCCCCGTGGGGGTGTGCATCCAGCTGTTGGCCGCCAAAATCCAGAACGCGGAGAGCGACGTGCCGATGGCGACCAGCACCGCCGAGGCCACGTGCAAGTTGGGCGAGACCCGGTTCCAGCCGAACAGCATGATGCCGAGGAACGAGGCTTCGAGAAAAAATGCGGTCAGCACTTCGTAGCCGAGCAGCGGTCCCATCACGTTGCCGACGACGTGCGAGAAGCGGCTCCAGTTGGTGCCGAGTTCGTACGAGAGCACGATGCCCGACACCACGCCCATCGCGAAGCTGACGGCGAAAATCTTCGTCCAGAAGCGGGCGAGCCGGTGCAGATGGTCTTGCCCCGTGATGCGCCAGCGCACGAGCAGTGTCGCGATGAAGGCCGCGAGCCCGATGGTGAAACTGGGAAAGATGATGTGAAACGAGACCGTGAACGCGAACTGGATACGGGCCAGCATTGTTGCGTCGAGTTCCATGGCCCTTCGCCTCAAGAGTTGGGCGCCCAACACGCGCGCGATCACGTAAAGCGCGCGCATTGTGGCGAAAGCCGCTGCCGCCGTCGAGCCCCTAAGGAATGGAAAGGGAGCCGTTCCTGGCTCAAAAGGGGAAAGCGTGCTATGAATCGCGCCCATATTTTTCTGAGCACGGAGGACTACGCCATGGACACGAAAGTTGTCATTGCCGTCGCCGCCGCGATTGCGTTGGCCGTGATCGCCTACGTCGCGTTTACCCCGCAACCCGTAACGGACACGCCGTCGGCGACACCCGAGGCGACGACGCCGAGTGCAGCGCCCGAGCCGACGCCGTCTGATCCTGCACCGGCTCCCGAGCCGACGCCGGCACCCGATGCCGCGCCGGAACCGTCTCCATCGCCGGCAACGCCTTAAGCCGCGACGAAACCTCAAGAAAGAACGCGTAGCGCTGCCCGGGCAAATCCACCCGGGCAGCCTGCATTTTTTGCGCCGGGCATCTCGTGCGAAAGCGCGCGCCTCATCGGCCACGTTCCTGACACAGCCCCCGCGAACACTAAGACCTGGATGATCAGAGTTCAGCGTAAGGCAGGAGCCTCAGCCGCCGCTTCGATGGCTCCGTCAACGACAACACCCCGCAGCAAGGGCCGTCCCCCGCATGAGAAGTTATCGCAAACGTATCGAACGCGATCTCGCGCGATGGCGCGAAGCGGGCTGGGTCACGCCGGAGGGCGAAGCCGCCATCCGTCGAGATGTCGCGAGCGGGGCGCACGGCTTGGGCCTCGCAAACGCGCTCGCCATCCTGGCGGCGGTGTTGATCGGCTTCGCGGCCATGAGCTTCGTCGCAGCGAACTGGCAGGAAATGCCCCGCATTCTGAGAATCGGAATGCTGATCGGCGCGCTGTGGGCATCCTACGCCACCGCGCATGCGATGGCGCAACGCAATATGACGGCCTTCGCCGATGCAGCGATCCTGCTCGGTGTCGCCATCTTCGGCGCGAGCATCATGCTGATCTCGCAGATGTACCACATGGACGGCAGCCCGGCCGACTTCGTGCTGGTCTGGGCGGCGGGCAGCTTCCTCGCAGGCGTCGCCCTGCGCTCCAATCCGGCGCTCGCCTTCACCATGGTCCTGATCGTCGTCTGGGGTGTGATGGAAGCGTTGCGGCTCGAACGCGTGTTCTGGCCCTTCCTGCTTCCGTGGGCGCTGATCTCGGCGGCGTTCTATTGGCAGCGCTGGCGGCCCGGGCTCCACCTTTCTGGGATTGCGCTGTCTGGCTTTCTGATCAGCCTCGGCTATCGGCTCTTTGACGGCCACGCCCACGGCCTCGTCGTTGCGCTGGGCCTCGGCATTGGCGGCATCGGGCTTGTGGGCGAGCAACTGAAGCCGGATCTACGGGCCCTGTGGCACGGCATCCTCAACTACGGTCTCGTGATCGCGTTCGCTGGGCTTCTGGCGCTCCAGTTCGTGGAGAACCCGGATCTCGATGTCTTCATCCTGCTCGCCGTGCTCGCCCTCGCGCTGTCCATCGCGGCGATTGCCTGGGGGCTCCATTCCGGCAACCGCGGCGCTCTCTGGCTGGGCTATATCGCCTTCTCGGTGGAGATCCTTTCGATTTACAGCAAGACCGTCGGCACGCTGCTGGATACGTCCCTGTTCTTCCTGGTTGCGGGCGTCATCGTGGCTGGCCTCGCAGCCCTTGCCTATCGAATCCACGCTCGCCGCGTCGCGCTTGCTGAGGGAGTGTCCGCATGATCCGCATGTCGCCCAAGTCGTGGATCGCGGTCGCGCTCGTCGCCTTGATCCAGACCGCCGTGCTTGTGCACATCATCTACGGCCGCATATCCCTTCTGCGCGACGGCCGCGAGATCGTGGCCGAAGTGATCCCGGTCGATCCGCGCGACATCTTCCGCGGCGATTACGTGATCCTCGGCTATGGCTTCAGCCAAGGCGGCAACGTTCCCGTGCCGAACGAGACGCGGCAGGGCGATACGGTCTACGTGACGCTGATGCCCGGCGAAGGTGAGGGCCGATGGGAAGTTGCGAGCAGCGCTCTCAGCCTCGCCACGCCCGCCAATCCGGAGCACGTCGTCCTGAAAGGCATCGTGAACTCAGTCTACAATAGGCCAGGGCAAGGCCCGATCGCGTCCGTTCGTTATGGCATCGAGAGCTATTTCGTGCCGGAAGGCACGGGCCGCGAGCTTGAGAAGAAGGTGCTGGAAAAGAAGATCTCGGCGGTTTTGGCCGTCGGCACCTCCGGCGAGGTGGCGATCAAGGCCCTCGTCGTCGACGGCGAGCGCGTCGTGGAGGAGCCTCTGCTTTAGCGACGTCATGCCCGGCGGGCCGCCTGCGATTTGATTCGGCCGGGTGCGGCAGGGGCTTCCGCCGGTGTCGCGTTGCCGAGAACGGCCGCACGCGCCAGCTCACGTCGGTGTGCGCCGCGGTAGAGATTTGAAAAGAAAGCGGTATTCCTCACAGACTTTAGAAGCGCTCCAAACGTCTTGTGCTCCTTGTGTCCATGTTGCCACTGAAGGTGTCTTTTGGCATGGTCCCGCGCGAACTCATGTGAGATCGCAGCCAACGAGCTGGCCAGATAGGGGACTGTTTCAATGACAGAGATACTTTGGGGGATCATCGCCTGCGGGGCGTTGGCGATCCTCTATGCCGTCTTCACGATTCAGACGGTCATGAAGGCCGACGCGGGCAACGCGCGGATGCAGGAGATCGCCGGCGCCATCCGTGAAGGTGCGCAGGCCTATCTCAACCGCCAGTATCAGACCATTGGCGTCGTCGGCGTTGTCATCTTCGCGCTTACCTGGGTGCTCCTGGGTCTCCCCGTCGCCGTCGGCTTCCTGGTCGGCGCCGTTCTCTCCGGTCTCGCGGGCTACATCGGCATGCACGTCTCCGTGCGCGCCAACGTTCGCACGGCCCAGGCCGCCACCGTCTCGCTCGGCCGCGGCCTCGACATCGCATTCAAGGCGGGCGCAGTCACCGGCATGCTGGTTGCTGGTCTCGCCCTGCTCGGTGTCGCCATCTACTATTACATCCTCACCGAGATTCTGGCCTACGCCCCGTCCGATCGCACCGTGATTGACGCGCTCGTAGCGCTCGGCTTCGGCGCGTCTCTCATCTCGATCTTCGCCCGTCTCGGCGGCGGCATCTTCACCAAGGGTGCGGACGTCGGCGGCGATCTCGTCGGCAAGGTCGAAGCGGGCATCCCCGAGGACGACCCGCGTAACCCGGCCACCATCGCCGACAACGTGGGCGACAACGTTGGCGACTGCGCCGGCATGGCCGCCGACCTGTTCGAGACCTACGCGGTGACGGTCGTCGCCACGATGGTGCTCGCCGCGATCTTCTTCGCGGGCCAGGCCAACTTCAGCGCGCTGATGGTCTATCCGCTCGCCATTTGCGCCGCCTGTATCGTCACCTCGATCGTCGGCACCTACTTCGTTAAGCTCGGCGCCAACAACTCGATCATGGGCGCGCTCTACAAGGGCGTCATCGCCTCGGGTGTTCTTTCGATTGCCGGTCTCTGGGCGGCGACGCATTACGTTCTCGGCGGGTTCGGTGAAGTCGGCGTCGCCAACGGCGTTTCGATCACCGGCCAGGGCCTGTTCCTGTGTGGCCTCGTCGGCCTTGCGCTGACGGGCCTCATCGTCTGGATCACCGAGTACTACACGGGTATCGGGTATCGCCCCGTGCGCTCGATCAGCCAGTCCTCCGTCACCGGCCACGGCACCAACGTGATCCAGGGCCTCGCGGTGTCTCTCGAAGCGACCGCGCTGCCGACCATCGCCATCGTTGCCGGCATCCTGTTCACCTACAACATTGCGGGCCTCTTCGGCACGGCCATCGCCACCACGACGATGCTCGGCCTCGCGGGCATGATCGTGGCGCTCGACGCCTTCGGTCCCGTGACGGACAATGCTGGCGGTATCGCCGAGATGGCGGGTCTGCCGAAGGAAGTGCGCCGCTCGACGGACGCGCTCGACGCGGTCGGCAACACCACCAAGGCCGTCACCAAGGGCTACGCCATCGGCTCGGCCGGTCTCGGCGCGCTCGTGCTGTTCGCGGCCTACAACTACGATCTCCAGTACTTCATCGCGAAGGCGAACGAGCCGGGCTCGACCGTCTATCAGTTCTTCCGCGGCGTGGAGATCAACTTCGGCCTCGACAACCCGTATGTCGTCGTCGGCCTTCTGCTCGGCGGTCTCATCCCGTATCTGTTCGGCGGCATCGCCATGACCGCGGTCGGCCGTGCGGCGGGCTCCATCGTCGAAGAGGTGCGCCGTCAGTTCAAGGCCAAGCCCGGCATCATGAAGGGCACGGAGCGCCCGGATTATGCCCGCGCTGTCGACCTTCTGACCAAGTCGGCCATCAAGGAGATGGTGATCCCGTCTCTGCTTCCGGTGCTCTCGCCCATCGTTCTGTTCTTCGTCGTGGATGCCATCGGCGGACGCGGCGCTGCGTTCTCGGCGGTCGGCGCAATGCTGCTCGGCGTGATCGTGACGGGCCTCTTCGTCGCCATCTCGATGACGTCCGGCGGCGGCGCCTGGGATAACGCTAAGAAGGCCTTCGAGGACGGCTTCGTCGACAAGGACGGCGTGAAGCACGAGAAGGGCTCGGAGGCCCATAAGGCGTCCGTCACGGGCGATACCGTTGGCGATCCCTACAAGGACACCGCTGGCCCCGCCGTGAACCCGGCCATCAAGATCACCAACATCGTGGCCCTGCTGCTGCTCGCCGTGCTCGCGCACTAAGCGACACGGAAGTCACGAGACGAACGACGAGAGGCCCCGGAGCGATCCGGGGCCTCTTTGTATGAAGAGGGCAATTTGTGGAAGGTGTCGCGTTTTCACGCCTTGGAAGGGTTCACGGCTGCAGAGGGTGCAATGCGTCTTTGCCAGTCGAGCCGCACCGCGATGCGTTTGCCGACCGTCCCGTCCCACTCCGTCTGGAGCCCCGCCGCGTGGAGCGCGCTCACGACGACGCGTCCCACTGCGATGGCATTGACGTCTCCCCCCTCGACATGGCCGTAACTGAGGTAAAGGCCACCGCCTTCCGTGGCGTTGTCTGTGTCCTGTGTGTGATAGAACGTGAAGCCGGTCACATCGATGCCCGCCTTCATGGCCTCGGCGATCTCTTCGCCGATTTCTGCAAAGCCGCAGTTCTGGCAGCACGTGAAGTCGTGGCGTGCGACGATCCCGCCCTCGTTGAGCACGTCGAAGGCGCGGTCGAGCCGGTCGCAATCCGTGATCTTGGGCCACGTCGCCTGCGCGGAGAGATGCTCGGCGAATGCCGCCTCGATTTCGGCCTGCGCCAGACGCTCGACCGTTCCCTGGTCTGCGTCCTCGTGCTCTTCGAGCAGCACCTCGATTGCCTCGTCGAGAATGTCGGCAAACGTCCGGGTGCCGCGCGCCACCTGCGGGCGCACGAACGCACGAATGTCGTCCACGAGATTTGGCCCGGTGTCGTTCGAGCTGGTCATTCGGATCTCTCGTTCAAGCAGGAAACGGCCGCGCGTTTGAAGCGCCTCCGGAAAAGCGGGAGCGGATTTTCCGATAGAAGATCGATAAAACAAAATCTAAGAACCGTTCCGCGGTTCCATCGGATCGGAAAACGCTCTAGTCGCCGAAGATCTGCTTGGTTCCGAGGTTGCGGAAGAGCTGCTTCACGATGCCGTCTTCCTTGCCGCCCGGCGCCGGTGTGGTGCGGGAGACGAAGTCGAACACCTTGCCGTCCTGCATGCCGTATTGCGCCACGCGGTCGACGGTTTGCGTCGGCGTGAAGTAAACCGCGAGCACCTGCCGGTCCACTTCGCTTCCCTTCATGAACGCGACCTGCCGCTCCGTGCTGGAGATGTAGTAATAGGCCGAGCCGTTGCCGATGCTCGTCGTCGTGGTCGGCGTGCCCAGCACGAGGCGCACCTGTTCCTGGCCCATGCCGGGATAGATCTGCGCGACGTCGGATTCGCGGAACTGGTGGCCGCGTTTGATGATTTGCTCGCTGCAGGCGGTGATGAGCACAGTCGACGCGATGAGCAGAGGCATCAGCGCGCGAAGCGCAACCTCTCCCGCCCTGCGGCTCTGCACGCCCTGGCGCGACGCGTCGTGACGGCGCATACTGAAACGACCCCCTGGGAGACTGATGGAAACCCTTAGCGTTCGCCCTTAGCCAAAAGAAGGCCGCGAGGCAACGGTGCGGACCCTGTCATCCCCTGTAGTAAAAACTGGAAAACCGCACGTGCTCGCCTGGTTTAGACGAAGAACTCAAGATCGCCAGACAGCAGTCGACCTTTATGGCGCGGTCGTGGCTGAGGCCCGCCGTCCGCTCATTTTCGAGCGCTTCGGTGTCCAGGATACCCCGGAAGGCCGCGCCGGATTGATCATTTTGGCCCTGTTTCCTGTGCTGGACCGCCTGCAAGCCGGCACCCCACGGGCGCGCCGTGTGGCGCGGCTGCTCACCGAGGCCTACGTGACGGACGTTGACGATTGCCTGCGCGAGATGGGCGTCGGCGATATGGCCGTGCCGAGAAAGGTGAAGAAGGCGGCCCAGGCGCTCGGCGAACGTTGCAAGGCCTATTCCACAGCGGCCCGCGCGTCCGCTCCGGTCCCGGCCCTTGCGGCCGAGCTGGCCTCCACGATCCCGGGCCTTGGCGAAGCGCCCGCCGGCGCCAACGCGCTTGCAGGCTTCGCGCTCGCCACCGTCGAGCGTCTGAAGACAGAGCCGGAAGATGGCCTGCTCGCAGGCCGCATCGCATTCGCGCCCTTATCCGCCGACGATCTTATGGAGACACCCACATGACGGCGCTACGAGACTGGGTCCACGCCCTCGCGGACATCGGCCCGGCTGACGTGAACCAAATTCGTGTGGCCACGGAGGAAGAGCGGACGGAGCTCGCGCGCGAGCTCGATATTCTCTCCTGCGACAGCCTGAAGGCAACATACCGGCTCAAGTCCTTGGGCAGCGGCCGCTACGCTTTTACGGGAGATCTCGATGCCGAGGTCACGCAGGCGTGTGTGGTGAGCCTCGATCCGGTGCCGGCCCATATCCGCGAGGAATTCTCCGTCACGCTCGCCCCCGCGGCTGCGCTCGAAGACGAGCCGGTCGTTGCCGGTGACCGTGAGGTCTCTTCCATTGCCGATATGGCGCCGATCGAGAACGACCGGATCGACGCCGGGAGCCTGATCTATGAGGTTCTGTCGGCGGCCCTCGATCCCTATCCGCGCAAACCGGATGTCGAATTCGATTGGGTCGATCCCAAGATCAAGGAGGACAAGGGGCCGTTTGCCGCACTCGCCCAGCTGAAGCGCGAGACATGAGCCCACGCATCGAGAAAAGGCGCGAGCCAAGACACTGAGCGGCCAGCGTTTCCCCGGTGGCTTCCCGCCCGTCGCCATACGAGACCGGGGCGTTCCGAAAAAAAGTTGTTTCGCAAGCGCAAACGGGTATTTTCCCGTCCGTCCGAACACGGGGTTTGGGACAGGTTTTCCAGGACCACACCGGGCACTTGATCGTCTGGGACGTGAGCGGCATAGCTCATGGTCGGGATGTGGATCGGGTCGGCACGAAGTCGTCTGATCCCGTTCGCAATTCCCGCGATGCGAGTCCCGCCATTTTTCCACGGGCTACGGGAGCCCGGCCGACAAGGTCAGAACGCGCAAGATGGGACAGCAACGAACATTAGCGCTCGACGCTATGGGCGGCGACCATGGTCCCGAGGTCATCGTTCCCGGGGCCGCGATCTCGCTGGAACGTCATCCGGGCTTGAGCTTCATCCTGGTGGGCGACGAGGCGCGTATTGCGCCCGTTCTCGCAGCCCATCCCGCGCTCGCCGCCCGGTCGCGCATCGTCCACACCACGCAGGTCGTGGCCATGAACGAGAAGCCGAGTCAGGCGCTGCGGCGCGGCAAAGGCTCCAGCATGTGGCTCGCGCTCGATGCGGTACGGACAGGCGAGGCGGCTGCGGCCGTCTCCGCCGGCAACACCGGCGCGCTCATGGCCATGGCCAAGCTCATCCTGCGCCCGATGAAGGGAATAGAGCGCCCGGCCATCGCCGCGCTCTGGCCAACGATCAACGCCGAGTGCATCGTGCTCGACGTGGGCGCCAACATCGGCGCCACGAGCCGCCAGCTCACCGATTTCACGCTGATGGGCGCTGCCATGGCGCGCGCACTCTTTCATGTCGAACGCCCCACCGCCAGCCTGCTCAATGTGGGCGTCGAGGAGGTGAAGGGCGCCGAGGAGGTCAAGGAGGCGCACGCGCTTCTGAAGGCGGTGGAGCTGCCGCTCGACTATCGCGGCTTCATCGAAGGCAACGAGATCGGCCAGGGGAAGGTCGATGTGGTTGTTGTCGAAGGCTTTGCCGGAAACATCGCACTCAAGACGGCCGAGGGTACGGCGCGCCAGATCGGCCAGTACGTGAAAGACGCGATGATGCGGACGTGGTTGTCCCGGGCGGGGGCCTTCTTGGCGCGTGGCGGCTTCCGCGTTCTCAAAGAGAAGATCGACCCGCGTCGCATCAACGGCGGCACGTTTTTGGGTCTCAACGGCATCGCGGTGAAGAGTCACGGCGGCACCGACGCCCTCGGCTTTGCGAGCGCCGTCGATCTCGGTTACGAAATGTCGGTAAGCGGGCTGATCGAGCGCCTCGCGGCCGATCTCGAAACCTTCCATCATCGCCTCGACACCGTTTCCGAGGCTCCCCGGCAGGAGGGAACCGCTCCCGCACCTGGGTCCTGATAAGCTCCGGAAAGAAGAAAAGAGGACTTCGTGGCAGTCATTCGATCGGTCATTCGCGGTGTGGGCGCTCATCTGCCGAAGCGCGTGATGACGAATGCGGATTTGTCGAAGATCGTTGACACCTCCGACGAGTGGATCGTCGAGAGAAGCGGCATTCGTCAGCGCCATATCGCGGGCGACGACGAGTTGACCTCGACGCTGGGCGCGGCAGCGGCCCGCCAGGCTCTGGTGCGCGCTGGAATTGATCCCGTCGACATCGACCTCGTCATCTGCGCGACCGCAACGCCCGACCGCACGTTCCCCGCCACCGCCGTCAAGATTCAATCCGAGCTTGGCGTGAAGAAAGGCGCGGCATTCGACGTCCAGGCCGTGTGCTCGGGTTTCGTCTATGCGCTGACGATTGCCGACAACTTCATCAAGGCTGGCCAGTCCAAGCGCGCGGTCGTAATCGGCGCCGAAACGTTTTCGCGAATTCTGGATTGGACGGATCGCTCGACCTGCGTGCTGTTCGGTGACGGCGCAGGCGCCGTCGTTCTCGAAGCGCAGCCCCAGCATGGCGCGCGCGAGGATCGCGGCATTATCTCGACGCTCATCCGTTCCGACGGCCGTTTCGAGGATCAGCTTTACGTCGATGGCGGACCGGGCTCCACCAAGACGGTCGGGCACTTGCGGATGAACGGGCGCGAAGTGTTCCGCCACGCCGTGCAGAAGATCTCGGGCGTCATCGAGGAAACGCTTGTCGCAACAGGTTACGCCGCCGACGAGATCGACCTTTACGTGCCCCATCAGGCGAACATTCGCATTCTGGACGGCATCGCCAAGAAGCTCGGCGTCGCGCCCGAAAAGATCGTTATGACCATCGGGCGGCACGGCAACACCTCCGCCGCGTCGATCCCGCTCGCGCTGAACACGGCGTTCGAAGAACATCGCCTGCGCGAAGGCAGTCTGGTGCTCATGGAAGCCATGGGAGGCGGATTTACGTGGGGCGCGGTGCTGGCGCGCTGGTAAGCCGGCAAACCCGAAAAACCTGCGATAGGCCGAGCAAATCGAGCCTCTGACAAACGCGTCTTTACCAGGATTGCAGGGCTACCCAAATCCTCGTGCGATTTCAGTTGCTTGTTGCGATTCTGGCATTGACCGCCCCTGCGACCCCCGGTAGCATAAGGAAAAATACCTAGCGACGGGAGGCGCGAAACCTATGAGCGGGAAGACGCTGACGAGAGCCGATCTGGCCGAGGCCGTGGTCCGGAAGGTCGGCTTGCCGCGCAACGAGTCGCAGGAACTCGTTGAGCTGGTTTTGAACGAGATCTCCGACAGCTTGGCGCGCGGCGAGCAGGTGAAGCTATCGTCGTTCGGCTCGTTCGGCATTCGCCAGAAGGGCGAACGCATCGGGCGCAATCCCAAGACGGGCAAAGAGGTTCCGATCACGCCGCGCAAGGTGCTGGTCTTCCGCCCGAGCAACATCATGAAGGATCGGATCAACTCCGGCCGCTCGCGCCGCACGAAAGCCGCCGAGTAGCCGCCCGCTTTTCCTATCTTCCAGAGCACAAAGCGATTGAGTGCGCCGCGCTTGAGCGCGGTGCGGGACCGAGAGCAGCACGACGGTCCACCCTCCGCGATTGCGTCGTTTTTTCCTCTCCACCATTGCATCGTCCGGACGTGTGCAGAAGGCGCACGCGCAATTTCGTGCGTGCGTTGAGCACGTTAAAAAAAGCTGTGGCCTTCTCATCGAATTGATCGAGACGCAGACGAGTGTTGGCGGTATCATCAACCCAACTAACTGAAGCGTCGAGTAACCGGTTGGCATCTCTGCAAAGGACGCGAGATGCGAGACGGGCATTTTAATGCCACAGCCGCGAACGAGAATGTGTGGGGCGGGCGGTGCGCATCGGTCATGCAGGAGCCGGCGAAAGCTGGATGATCGAACGACTGGGCCAAGGCATCGAGGGGTAGCGATGAGCAAGGCGGCGGAGGCTTTTCGGACCATCAGTGAGGTCGCGGATGAGCTGGATGTTCAAAAGCATGTTTTGAGATTCTGGGAAGCGCGCTTCCCCCAAGTCCGCCCGATGAAGCGGGGCGGCGGACGCCGCTATTATCGTCCTGAGGATATGGAGCTTCTGCGCGGCATCCGCCATTTGCTGCATGCCGAAGGCTATACCATCAAGGGCGTTCAGAAGATTCTGCGCGAGCAGGGCATCGATTTCGTCAAGCAGCAAGGCCGCTCGGTGACGGAGCGCAACGTTCCCGTTGCCCGCGATCTACCTGCAAATGCGCGCGCATTGCCCGCCAACGTACCGGCTGCCGGTCCGGTGCCGGCAGCGGGACGCGGCCCGGTGGCCGTGGCCGCAACGCGTCGTGGCGGTGGCCGTCAGCGCACGAGCGCGACGGATCAACTGGCAACGATCGAAGCCGCCATCAAGGAGCTCGAAGAGTGCCGCGCAATGCTGCTTGAGACGATCGGGAAAAGCGAGCCGGTGCGCGCGCCGCGCCGCGCCCGGGCCGTCGGAGCCTGATTACAACGCTTGCACAGGTTTCGCTTTTTTCTTTACGCGACGCCGGGCCATGCATTCGTATGGTCCGGCGTCGGCGTTTCGAGCGCGTCCGGTCCGGCGTAGCTTTGAGCTGACAAAGGTGCGACGGAACGGCGATGGCCCACGCGGAACTTTGGTTCGTCGATCTTGAAAAGGCGTCGAGTGCGCTCGACGCGCTGGAATCCGCAACGCCCCGCTTGTCGGATGCCGATAATGCGCGCTTTGCCGCGATGACGGATTCGGCCGCGCGTCGAAACCGCCGGCTTGCGCATATCGCGCTTCGTGCTCTCCTCGAACGCAAATGCGGCCCCGACATTCGGAACACGCCGTTCGTCGTGAGCGAATCGGGAAAGCCTGCGCTGGCGTGCGCGAGCGTAAGCTTCAGCTTGGCGCATACGGCAGCATCGGCTCTGATCGCGTTGTCGGATGTCGGCCCCGTCGGCGTCGATCTTGAGCACGCCCGGAAGGTTAAAATCCCCGCCGCCCGACGCGCGCCCATTGAGCGCGCCGCCGTCGCGCTGGCCGCTGGCGTACCCTTGGCGGAGGGCGATCCGGACACACGGTTTCTCAGGGCATGGGTGCGCATCGAGGCGGTCGCGAAAGCCACGGGGAGCGGCGTAGGGCCCATCCTTGAGCGGCTGAGGCCGCGCCGCGTCCCGGAAGGGGCCGACGGCCTCGCAGTGGCTGCGGGCACCTCCGCGGTCGTCGCCCATGATTTGACGATGACGCCCGGCCTTTTCGCTGCCGTCGCTCTGCCACCTGGGCGTTTGCTGCCCCTGGTGCGCCATCTCCCCGACCGGGTCGCCGCTCTCGCCACATGGATTGCCGAGGGCGAGGCTGCACGTTGACGCGAAACGCGAACGAGACATTGACCAAAGCCGCGATGCCGGACATAAGGGGGGCCGAAGTCGGAGCGTAGCGCAGCCTGGTTAGCGCACCAGTCTGGGGGACGTGGGGGTCGGAGGTTCAAATCCTCTCGCTCCGACCAAAACCCCCACAGCAATCTCAAGTTCTTAGCTGTCTGCCTGTGATGGCGACAGCCACAGAATATCACGATTTAGTATGCGTTTGGTATGCGAAAGCACTCATTCGCATCCAGTCTGGTGCGTCGCTCGGCTGACGCCTCACGACGGTCGCACCCTCGTCGCAGCGAGCAAGCTCGTGCTCCTCGCCCTAGCGGGCTAACGGGTGCTTGCGCTGGCCAGGCTGCGCTACGCTCCGACTTCGGACAGTGATGGACACACATCTCGGTGTTCAGCTTGCCGAGAGGTGGACAACACCAAGGGGTGTGTGGGGGGTGGCCCGCCCCTATCGGGGGAGGAATTACTCGCTCTGATTATCGCGCAGAAATTTTTGAAGATCGATTCTACGAGCAAGAACAAGAGGAGCCAGGGGCTATGCCAAAGCTAGACCCAGCTCTAAGTAGACCAAACACCATCCTGGTCTCGATCAGAGATTTCTCAGCAGCCTAGATGGATCATAAGCAGACTTAGTGGCTATTGCTTCGATTTATTCTTCTCTGTGGTCAAGCCGATCTCAACAAGGCGGCGGATTGCTTCGGCGCGCGTAGGGATGTCTGGCTGCACGCGGCGCCATTCATCAACCTTCCGCCAGAAGCCGGTCGAGAGCCGGATTTGATAAGGTCGTACATCGTCATCCATCGGCGCACTATGCGCCTGTGTCATAGGATGAGGTCAATCCATCATACGCATCAACGATTTAGCATAAATCATTTGTATCATGTATATCGTCAATGTATCTTCCCCGTCTCTGAGGGAGAGGACACATCCTTATGTTTCACGATCACTTCGTGGCCTGTGGCTGGTACACGCCAGATTATACGAAGTGGGTTTCCCCACTTCAGCAACGCCTTGACACCCTCGGTGTCCCTCATGATTTCGTGAAGGTCGACAAGCGGCCCGGTGGCTGGGAAGCGAATACGCTCGCGAAGCCCCTCCATGTCCGGAACGCCATGGAGCGCCACCCCGATAAAACCATCTTGCTCTTGGACGTGGACTGCGACGTCCTATGTACGCGTGACGACTTAGCATCTATCGCCGATATCGAAGGTGACATCGGCCTTTACGCCAAGATCAAGATTCGCCGCAGTGGTAAGCCTGTCTTCGGTGCTCGATCCGGGACGATGGTTCTGCGGCCAACCGAGAACGCTCGCACCTTGGTCACGGAGTGGATGAAGGCTTGCAATGAGGCTACGCCTTTCGCGGTTGACCAAGATATCCTTGTTGCCGCGCTCGGACGGGTACCCCAACTATCAATAACAATCCTCGACATTGCGGCGTGTGCGGTGCCTCAAGACAACGTCGCATCGCCTCTGATCCTTCACGACAGCGCGAGCTTAGGGTCGCGAACGGGGAAGCTGGCCAAACTTGCAAGTCGCGTCTGGGGCTAGCGTCTGCACTCAGCTACGAGACGCCAGAGAGCTTCCTTTGCTCTCCGGTCTTAGTCATCTTTCCTTGTCGTCACGGTGTGGGAGCTGCTTCTGACAGAGACCGAAGGTCGAGACAAAACTCTATGACACAGACAAGACCTCGGCACCCTCACGCTCGGGGCTGGATGCCCCTCGCTCCCGGAGCCTCGTCCTTGTCTGTGTGAGAGGATTTGCAGCTTAAAACGTCACTTTGTATACCACGACCCTTAGGAAGGCTCTTAAGGGTTTTGATATACAAGTTATCTTCTCTTTTGTTTCTTTACCCGGTGCTCGCTTCGCTCGCACTGCTCCCTAACGGGCCCTTCTTTACCCTTCTTTTTTGTGTCTATCACTTCTCTTCACTTGCACCGCAGGTCCACCTTTACGCCGCAAAATCTAAAAGACGAGTTTGAGGAAATGGGTCATCCTCGCTCCCTTCCCCCACTCAACAATCCCGCGCTTCGCCATCTCATCCTGAAATACAAAGTGGTCACGGATGCGGTTCTTATGCATCTGCGGGCTGACTCCAAGCATCTTGCGGTGCTCGGAGAATGACAGTCTGTGATTTAAGTCCGTAGAACCAGCGAAGTACTCATCTATGGCTTCAACGGCCAGCTTGACATGACCGCTTAGTGGCTGTGCCACAGGTTGCCACCGGACAATCTCGCAATCAGGAAAGACGTCGGGCAGTATCTTGGGAATCTGGGTGTTCGCAGAAGCGATGATGTAGGCGTCCATCGGACCGCAACAGTTCTCGGCGCACTTGCGAACCGATCCACGGCAGAGTGCTTGCAGGATTACATGAGCGTATTCGCCCAACTTCAAGTCATCTAGGTCATCATCCCCGATTGGAACATTCACTGGCTTTGCGGCGCACAGCCTATACCGGGCTTCGTAGTCCGAAGGCTGGAAAAACAGCGTACCAGCGAGGATCACGTTCTTGATTTCAACGTACTTGTTTGTTGCGTGATGATCACCCCACGTGATGAACGAGGGCTTTCGGACGGTGTCAGGCAGGAGCGAAGTGATCTCTAAGGCGAGATCGGGGATGTTCCATCCATCTTCTTGATGGAGCACGATCAGCCATTCCTCATTGGGCTTGGTCTTTATCGTTTGAACGATTCCATCGATGAGATCATTCAGTTTGGCCTTCTTGTCACTCCAAGCGCTCTTTCCGCCTCCTGTATCCCAGACATGGATGCGAAGGTTCTTATAGCTCTTAGCTGCCCTAGCGAGCGTCAGGAGGTTTTTTCGGTGCACCTCCCATAGCGCGTACGTCTTGCGAACACGTGCGCTTGCATCGCAGATCAGAACGGGAGCGAAGTCATTAGGCAGGCTCTCTCGATACGTTAGGACAGTCTTGCCCTTCGCATCGTGTGTGATTCTGACGGGCTTTCCAGAGAGCAGACGTAGCGTGCTAGCACTCTCCTTGCTCTTCTTATCTACCTCGTTCTTGTTTCGAGATAGCCATCGCAATGCCTTGCTATGCTCAGCCTCAAAATCCGGTATCTGGTACGTTGATCCGTTGGGGTGACCGTTGACGGCAGCTATCAAATCGAGGAGTCGGTCGGCTAGCCGTCCATCAACCTTGCGAACCATCTCTAGCAGTTTGCCGATGCGATCAAGATTGAGGGTGAGCGCTTCGCCGGGCAGCATCGACTCGTCCCAGATACGAACCGCGCGAGGCTCGTGGCGATAGAAAAACTCATCGAGCACTCGAAAGACATCTACGTTGTGCAAACGGCTATCAACCATTTGCTGTGTCGTGAAGAGAACGCGGGCCTCATTGTGATCTGGGTTGCCCAGACGGATACCCTCCTTCTTCAATCTCGCTTGGCTGTTCTCGCTGACCAATACGCCGTAGGAGCCATCACCCAGCCCCATTTCCTTGACGAGTGATCCGACCTCTTCGATACGAGAAAGGCAAATCAGTACTCCAACATCAGCATCTAGATTGCGGACCGAATGCACTATCGCTTGTGTCTTGCCGACACCAGGATCAAGTGCAGAGACATAGAACATCGGTTTCGCGTTGCCGTTTGCCATCTCAGCAATAGTGCGTACAATGTCTTCAATGGCAGTCCACATGCTAACAGCCGGACGATGACCGTATGTGGAAAATGACTTACGGAGATCGGCTAGTGTTCGGTCGGCGAATGATCCTGTTGTTGGCGGTTTCTTCTCGGTATGAGGAAACCACGAGTCCCAATCGAGACGCTCACTCAGCTGCACCTCCAGCCGTTCGCGCTCTATTCTTTCAAATGTTTTCATGAAAATTATCTCCAATTATTGCGGCTACAAAGATTCGGCCGTTCCTGACTGGCAGAGGAAGCGCGCACAGACCAACCCGTGAGAGCGAGTTCTGCTGCGCACAAGCAGCCAAACGTCGCCCAATCCGTGAGGGCGGGAGCCGTTGTGAACCAACGGGCACCAATCGGATCGGATTGGCCGCTTGCGGCCAGTGGTTGCTGAGAAGGCTTCAGCGACTAGGACTCCGCAAGGCGCTTCGTCCCATTAGCTGCCGCCGCGAGAGGCGCAATCGGCGCCGCGCCTCCCGACGCCGACTGTGTCCGCTCTGAGAGGCATCGCGTCTGCCGATCGAATCCAGATCTTCTCGTGGATCTCAATCGCCTCATAGACCTCGAAGCCAAAGTACCTCACGGTGCTACTAACCCGAGAGGATGAGTATGAGGCATGGATGCACGGCATGACCGATCAGGCATTCGAGGTTGGTGCGGCCCTATCCTGAGAGCTGAAGCGGAAGGTTGAACCAGGCTTGGAGAAGCGTGATATGCGCGTGATCTCTGGTAGAGGCAGAGTGGTTGAGCGTTTTCCAACTCAATTTTATTGCACCGGCAAAACTTCAGCCCTCCGTTCGCGGCTCTCGGTCTCCACCGCTTGGACCCGCTGCCTTTTTGTTCAAGAAGTCGAACGCGGGATGACCAGAGGGGACACGGAATGATGCCGTGCTCTGGGTTCGCCGAAGCTTCAGAAAGCCCGGCCAACGAACATCGTCGATATCAGCGATCTTGCCGTTGCTTTGTGCGCCACTAGCTAGTTTGGCCTTCAGGTCCTGCACCCAAACCGATGGGGGCTCTTGAGTGCGAACCACCGTAGGCAACTGGCCTAGCGCATCGATCAGCCAAACGATATCCCCGCAAAGGGAAAGCATCACCCAATAGCGCTCGCGAGGCCACATAAATGCCGCCGCCGCCAAGTCCAGGTTCTCTCGCTCTTTCGAGAGGACGCGCGGGATACAAGCGCACCAGTGAGAGAATTCCTGTGTCGCCTCGTTGGCCTGCCCGAATACGAGCACAGGTAGGTTCGCCAGCCGATCACCGTACTCAATCTGGGCGCCGTTGGTGTACTCACTGAAGCTCGAAAATGCCTCCGCTATGCCGGGTGGCAGTGCCTCAAAGACGCGAAACTGTGCGGGCCCATCGTCTTGCGCTACCAGATCAAAGGATATGAGCGCCGTACAATCACTTGCTGTGATTGCCGTTCGATCTAAGTAGCCGATCATTAGTTGCCCCGTCGTTTCTGACACCGGCGCCGCGCGTGGCTGCGCTCTATTCGTCTCGTCACGTTGGGGTGGTGAACCAAAGTATTCCGGGACCAGCGTGTTGCCACGGAAATAGTCGGAGACTAACTCTTTCCAGAGTTCCACAGTTAGCCCGCCGTCCACTCTGAAGAGCTTTGTGTAGTCAGCTCGCTTCCCAGCTCGGTCAATGGATTGATCGATACGCGTTACGAAGGCTTCTGTGTCGTACCCTCGGATCGCACCGTCAAAGTGTGTAATCGTCTCTTCGCGAGTGCCGAACTCAGAATGCATGTAGCGACAGCCATAGTAGTCGTTTGAAACACCCAAGCTGGGCGTGTCGCGGATCTCCTCGGCTTCAAACGTTCGTTTGTGCTCGTCCTCTGTCTTCCACCAGAATTGGGTACGATCGATACCCTCGAACTCTTTAAGGCGATCCGATGCCTTGTGTTCGGTGACACCGGCTGGGATTTTGCCGATGTCGTCCGTGAACTTGGGGCCGCGCCAGAACTCTAGCTCTAATGCTGCCCTGGTGTCAGGATAACCCACGATATCGGGATCGAGCCTTAGGCGAAGCGTGACTGATAGTTCACTTTCGGCCAAAGCAGCGAGTCTCGTGAGCAGGTCATTGTTGAGCACGTTGAGACGGGAGAGACTGCGACGCAGATATGGATGGGCGAAAAGCACCACGTCTTTCTCGGGATCGTGGAAGATGCCGGGCCGCATCTCGGGGTATCGACTGCGAAGGTATCGATAATCGACCAAGCCATCCTTATCGACTGTATCGGTACCTACTTCAAATAGGTGAGGATAGAGGGTTCGTGCGAGGTCCGGGCGATATAGTGCGGCACCCCCAGACACATACACGATAGATGCGTTCGCCCCGTCTGTTCCCACTCTCGCGAGCAAATCCGTCCCATACTGTGCTGCTTTCTCGACGCGTAGACGCTCTAAAAACGCTGTTTGAGCGTCCTGACATGCCGCTTTCTCATCGGAAGTTTCGGGCCACCACAATTCACCGATTTGTCTCGCGATGCCTGCCGCCAAGTGTAGCCCTAGCGGAATGTTCCATCCGATTGGTCGCGTCCAGTCGTGCGATATGTACGTCGGAAACCCTCCAAATCCAGTCACGGCGTCAGCCTCGTTAAACGCGCGCTCTATGCTATGCGCAAGGACGTTCGCGGGTATGAGGATGTTCGAGAGATTGATCTGATCGGTGGTTGTTATGCAAATATTGCGCTTCATATCATGCTGTCACCGGATCAAGACTGGTTGCTAAGGCCCGTTCCGCCACACGTTGGGGATCCAGGAAGTCGATCTGATCGGAGATCCACTGCCCGGTTGCGTCCACATCCGCAATCGACGGACGCTGCTTCGTCCACCTTATGTCGAGCGTCGCAGTTAGAGCCACGCGGAAAAGCGGCGGAGCGTAATTCAGCAGGTGACGGCCAGTATCATTGACGAGGAGCCTATCCGGCGGCAACGGGTTCCCGTGCAGGAAATCGTTACGCGCTTGATAGATCTCGCCATACAACAAGCAAGCGAGGTTTCTTTTTGGCGATGTTTTCCTATTGCGATTGTAATAGGCGGCATATACGGCGTTGGAGACCTTCCTGATTTCGTAAGGGGCCTTTTCGAGAAGTTCATAGACCTTGAGAAGATCGGCTTTACCATTTCCGCCGGGGTGCGCCAAGATCTCAAAGGCCGACACCCAAAGGGCCAACGACCGGCCGTAGTCATAGGTAGTCGCATCCATCCCACCAGGAATTGCGCCAGCGCGAAAGGCCATATTAAGCGAACGAAAGAGCGCCGTATGGGCGTGGGTGTCGGCACCAAACAGATGGACCTCATTCCATTTCTGGATGAGGGCGTCGAAAAGCGGTTGATCAAAGTCCCGCGCGCTAAGCGAGCGATCTACGAGCTCCGGTAACATTTGCCCGCGGAAGCGACTGACATCATGCAAGCCACGGATGGCAGGGGTATTACACGCGATGTACTTGTGATCGCGCGTCAGCATCCAGGGGAAGATGCTGAAATAGTCCATCCACTGTGCTGCGGGTGGGTTGCTAGCGATCATCGCGCTGGCTCTAGCGAAAAGCACGTGAGACACGGCAGCCACGTCGCGGAAATTGCATATGGCATCGAACCGCGGGAGGTCGGACTCAGTCGCGGCATTCCAGAGGAGCACGCTCGGTGTGATGGGGTTGTTGTGCGTGTCGTAGAACCGCGACAGAAAGTCTCCGAGCAGCGGATGTTGCTTCACGGCTGCTCCGACGCGTCCATCCTCCGCAGAAGCCATGGCAATCTGCCCGCCCTCGATCGAATTTTCGAGGCGAATGTTGGGCAGCACAGCAATACAAATCCAGGTCAAGACATCCTCGCGGCAAGTCGTTCAAACGTCGGGCTTCGGAACGCGCTCTTTCCAACTGTGGTCCAGGAAATTACCCCATTGGGACAACGTTGCCATCAAGCCCGATCGAACTATCTCAATTCAGTGGTAGGGAGCGCTCGAGTGAGCTGGAACTGATCGCGCAAGCCTGCTGGTTGACGCCGGAAACTGACTCCGTATTCAATCTCTCAAATGCCTTGTGCTACGCTCAGCAGGCTTCGCGCTTGTCCGGTCAGCGCGCCGATCATCGCCTGAAGGGTCGCGCAGACTCGCAGTGGAACGCCCTCTTATGCGGCCTCACTGCCAGCGATGTTGAACTTTGCCACTTCCGCTTCGATCTGCGAGATCGTCTTCTGCCGCTGCTCGATCTCACCAAGCGCTTGGACAGTGCGCGCGCCAGTCCGGTGCTCGATGTAGGCCTGAAGGGGCAACGGCCCCACGAACTGGTTGAGAGCCGGGTACAAGAGCACGGTGAAGCAATCGGTGAATGTCTTGAAGAAGTCGGAAGGGAGCATTTCCGACGCCGGCAAGATCATGCAGCTTGCAAAAATACCGTCCGGCATAAAAGTAGATACCCACGCGCCTTCCGGTGTCCGTGAGAACACAAGCGTGAACGCCGCGGCGTTAGTGAGCAGCTTGCTCAAGCCGGAATCACCAGGTTCAAAGAACGCTTTGCCTTTTATCCTGAGTGGCTCTGTGGAGTTTCCGGGACGGCGCCAAAGGCCCTCGCGAAGGGTTCTCTCGTGCGGCCGCTCCGCGAATGCGGGTCCGAAAAACGCGTGACCAAATCCGACTGCGAGCTTGCAGAGAAAGCGGTTGCCATAGTCCAGATTCCAGGTCTGATTCAGGTGTTGGGTTTGTTTACGCCAACGGGGCAGGAGGTAATGACGCTCGGCGATGGATTGCGATGTCTCGGGCGAAAGGAGCTGAGCGATTTGAGGATCATCGACGGCGGTTAGCAGCCGGATTTCCGCGCCGGGAAACTTCTTCTTGACCGAGAGAACTGCCACCAACAGCCAGTAGGCATTGAGCTTGGTGAGCCCAAAGTACACCCGACCGGGGTCATTCATTTTGCGCCGGATCGGATCCCCGCCGGCATAGGTCTTGAAATCGTCCCGGTCGATCCGATGAATGCAATAGACGGCCTCGCCGCGAGACCCGAGCCAATTCTCGCATATCTCGTCGGCCGAAGGGTTCTCCGTCTGACAACCCATGAAAACCAACGGCAACGCTTGCGGACGCTCAGTGTCGAGGAATGGCATCTCGGCGCTGAGTCGCCACTTGGTTCCAAAGGGCGTGCGCGCGACCTCGGCATCGACGAACTGGCCCATCAGGTGATTGCATTGCTTCGGCTTGCGTGGCTCCCCGCAGCAATCGTTCGTCTTGAACCAATCCGGAGAGGCTCCACCTCCAAAGGTATCCGGCCAAATATGCTCGTAGGATCGGGCGACGGCGGGTTTTTCCCTTCCGCAGTAGATACAGCGAAACGTGTTGCTTTCTTGGGGCATCGACCTTCTCCCGAGATAAAGAAGAAGGTGATCAGCGACGATTCGAGATCGCCCTGCAAGATTGGGGGATGCAACAGGGCAGTGGTGGATGAGATAGGGCCTGAGTGCACTCATTTGCCCGCAGCGCCAGAGGAGCTTCGCCCCCGCTCCCGCGCACCTACACGGAAAACTGACTTGGTTTGGTTAGATTCCCCTGAATCAGCAGGGTGATTATGGGGACACGACGATCATTCTGATTCCTGAATAGGAGTCCTATGCCTTCCTCTGCAGGGAACGGTGGGGCCTTCTTCGGGGAAGTGTCAAGAACACATAGGATTCCTAACCGCCGACCATTAGCGACGGCATAAGCTTGGGATTGCTCCACATAGCCTTGGCAGTCTTGCAGTTGAAGCGTCTTGTCAGTTTCAGCCTTCAGCTCGATAGGCAGCCCCTTAAAGGATAGGTCGGTGATGCCTCCTCCGGCTCGAGGATGTTCCTGAAGGGTTGAACCGACGGAAGGTTCGGACCGCAGATGCCGAAGGGTTTCTGTCTGGAAATCCTTCT
This sequence comes from Hyphomicrobium nitrativorans NL23, assembly GCF_000503895.1. Taxonomy (NCBI): domain Bacteria; kingdom Pseudomonadati; phylum Pseudomonadota; class Alphaproteobacteria; order Hyphomicrobiales; family Hyphomicrobiaceae; genus Hyphomicrobium; species Hyphomicrobium nitrativorans. Next base: position 3,525,142 of record NC_022997.1, on the reverse strand, counting down.
CCTTCAGCGGCTGAGGAAAGCGATTGTCTTGCACAGCTTGGCCAGCAAGCTTGCCCAGAGACACGGCAATCTTCAGTGCTTCCGCTATATCGTCCTCGGGAACGCCAGCCATACCCCTCAATTGGTCTCGGATCTGAATAAGTTTGCGATCGATGCTCGTGTACCCGGTCTGAGGGTTGCGCTCCCAGTCAATGGCTTCTAACCGCAATGTCCGCTGCCCAACGACTTCGACTGGCTGTTCTGTTCCTCGAGGTTCAAACTCCGCTGTGTATTTGAATTCGAGAGGCCGGGCGAGAATGGATTGAGCCATCGTCAGGGTGGCGTGCTTATGATCCTGGAACTTGAAGGGCCCATCACCCGAAGGTGCCAGAAATTCAAAGGTTGGAAGTTGGTAAAACGAGGCACTCACGACGCTCACAGGACGCAACACCAGCCGCTCGGCCTTCTCTGGCCAACGAGAAACCCTGACGGTGACATCCAGATCATGGATTTGCATGGGAGCCATGTAGTGCACATCCGCCAAGGGGCGACCATCGACGGTGAACTCCAGAAACGCCACAGCCAGCTTCGCTTTCGCGGATTCGGTATCCGGATCGTGCTTTGTGTGCCGCTCTCTCGGTTCCTCAGGTGCCACATGGTATAGGCCAATCGGAAGAGGCACCTTGGCGAGTTGGGCAACGAAGGCCTTGGCCTGTGCAGTAGTTGAGATTGCTTCGACCAAGTCTGGCAGTTGCTCTAACAAGGGCGGGACCGACTCACCCTTCATAGCCTGGGCACGTTCCTTGGCAGCACGAAGAAAACGGTCGGCCTCAGGAGCTGCATTCAGGACAGCGAGTTGCCACTCACCAAGCAAGCCTGCGATTTCCATAAGTTTTGCGAACGCGTGGTAGATGTCGCCTGTCGGCGCGCTTCCATATCGTGCGGAAGCTTTGGTCAGAGCGTCAGCTGCCGAAGTCAGTGCCGTAACATTGGCAGCCGAAGGTGCCGCCTCTGCGGCGGTCAATGCTTCCACGGCCTCGATTCTAGCCGAGTAGACCTCGGAGAGGATCTCTCCGCTGCTTGTGCGTCGCAAGGTCGACCTCACGTTCCTTGTGGGCTCTCCGCCATCGCTGGCCAACTCCAGCGAGGCCCGCGCTGTCACCAGATGCGATGGCGTGTTCATACTCACACGCAATCATTCTGAGTTCAGCGTCAAGTTTTGCAGGCTTATTCCAAGCCGTGTCTTCAATTGCGGCATAGGCAGCGCGGGCAACATTGAGGACCTTCTCCCCAGCTCCGGCCTCTGAAAGCAAACCAACGATAAAGCCAGAACGTCCTCGGATAACTTGGTTACCCAAGAGCCCGAAGCGCTCAATGGCATTGAGATTGGCTTGAATGACATGGTGAGGCAGTTTTTTCAGTTCCGAATAGAGATTGTCCGCGTGGTATCCGATTGCCTCTCGGTCTTGAAGAAGGTGCAGCAGGAGGTCTCCAAAGCGCGCGTGGTTGCGCAGGCGTCTCCCCCAGAAGCGGATGTCCCGTGACACCTCTGAGGGCTTTGCGCGCTTGAGCAGCGCGAGAACAGTGCTGGCCAATTGTGGCTCAAGTTCCGGACCTGGTTCATAACGACCGCATAGAAGCTCAAGGCAATCGAGGAGAAACCGATCGTTTGAGCGGCTTTGCGCATAGGTCATGACTAAAACGACAAGCGCGTTGCGCGCCTGGGGAGCAAGCGCCTCCGGCAAGGTGAACCGCTCAAGAGCCCTAACTGCGGCTTGGTGAACAATGACAAAAGGATCTGTCAGGAGGGGAACAAAAGCCTCATACACAAGATCAGGAAGGTCGTTGTGACGGCGGCCCGCGAATTCACCAAGGGCAGAGGCAGCCGAAGACCGACATAGCTGGGACCCGCCCACCAATGCGCTATAAAAATCCGGCAGAATCGCGTTGAGCGTTTCATTCCCGCTTATCATTTTGTGCATGTTGCCGATGAAGGCCGCACGCAGATTTTCGCGGTCTTCCGGAAGCTGCCGGAAGAAAGCAAGCACCGTCTCAACGGCAGGCATGCCGCCGGCGCGCGCTGCTTGGCAGGCCCAACGCACGAATGTTTCCTGGAGCCCGCTAAGAGTGCCTTGCCGGTTCCATTGTTCCAGCTCCGCCAATTCCTGCGGCACAGGATCCTGAATCCCTGTGAGAAGCGGCGAGGTTTTTGTGTTCAGCTTGTCGTCCAGCAATGCGGAGGCGCCCAAGAGACTATCGATCTCCTGTGTCGCCAGGGGCGCTAGATCGTAGAGCTCTCCATGGAGCGCGCTCTGGAGGGCTTGCAAAGTTTCCGTACCTTGCATTGATGTCGCTGCCCAGATGAGGCGTTTGAATGCGAGGGCGTGTGCGTTCGTGGGCGGTACTTTCTCCGCACCGAAGCGGCCTCTGCCAAATTGTAAGTCTCGAAAGACCGCATTGTAGATGCTTACAATTGCAGCGCGCCCATCGTCGTCTGCGCCGACTACAAATCCTTGAATGATCTTGTCGACTTCATCGGGACTGTAAGCGAATGCCGCGGCAATCGCTTTACGGATGACGCCGGTCTGCTCAAAATCTCGTTCATCAAGATCTTGTAGTAAGTGATTGGCACGAACGAGTTTGGAAACCAGCGTCGTCGCAAATCCCACTGCAAACGCGGGATCGCTCTCTGAGATAGCCTCAATCCCTCGTGCTGCCGTTTCAACACGGTAGGCCGAGTTGCTATCCAAGATGCGCTCGATGCCTTCCTTAACTGCCTTGGGGTGATGGCGGAACAGCACTTGAAGGGGCCGAGGGTCAACTTGCTGGCGGCCTCCCATGATCGGACAGGGTTTGGGATTTGCCAGGCCAATGAGCGATGACAATGCCTTTGCGATCAACTTCTCATCCGCTGCAGCGGCATGCTTCAAAACCAGAGCGGCCGCCTCGTGAACCGCGTCGTGTGCCCCGAGTGCTTTGAGGGCGGCGTTGCATAGTTTGTCTGCAGGAGCGCCAAGGGCCTCAAGAACCCCAAGGCACGCTTCGCTGCGGTACCACCCGCCTATGTCGAGCAGCTCCATCAAATGGTCCTGTACGGAGGCTGTGAAGTGCTCGGGTGCTACCTTGGCGGTTTCCACCAGTTGAGTAACGCGTTCTGAGGTTGGATTGTGGTCCAGCTCCCGGAGTTGATCGAGCACCGTCGCCTGGACAGGGCTTAATTCTTGGCGAATTGCCTCACGGGCTGCATCACGGCGAGCTAGTTCCGAGGCGACCTTTTCCTGATAGGCCTTGGCCTCCTCTTCTTTTTCCGCCTTCGCCTTGTCTCGCGCCGCTACAAGTTCGAAGATATTGGGAAAGCCGACCGGCTTTCGGTGCGAGCATCCCGCGCAGTTGCGGTCATAGAAATCGACTGCGGCATCAGCCAAATCCCAAGTGGCCATCCCGGCGGCGGCGGCATGTGGGCACTCCAAGGAGTGGTGACCAATAGGCAGTCTGGTCTGCATTTCGATCAGCCCGACGCCTCCCATGCGCCGAACCTTCATATGCGAACACCAGTTGCGGACAAGAAGCATTGTCCTCTGGTTCTTCTGGCCAGCCTCTACCGCTTCCTGGATCCGCTTATCTGTTCTCATGAGCGCGTTTGGGCTTTCCCGCTTCGACGGCCTGCAGGAAACGAGATCCCAATCGCGGCTGAAAAGGCAAGGACATTTCCCCCTTATCCACGAGACCACACCTCCTGCCAGGCGTGGAACTCGTTTGGTGTGATCCTGTACCGCAATGACGAAGGCGACGAGCGCGCGGGGAATGTCTGCATAGAAGATCTAAGCTGACATCGGACTTGAGGCCCTATTCGCCGTTCGCATGCAATCGTACAGGTCAGCTTTCTCGGCCGAGCAACCTACCTAATACGTTGCGTCCCAATTGCGGACATCGGGGGCGCCCAAGGCCCTTCCAAATGTCGCTTTGTCTGGAACTCCGCTCGTAGACGCTGAGCGGACGTTTGAGAATTGCTGTTGATGAAAGCGGATGTACTGGCGGCGAGACTCGCAGCGCGTATGTTCCACCTCCTATCGCAGATCATATTTTTGGGCCACAAGGGCTCAGTGTGAAGCTCAGTCACTGCCATCTACTACAGACACAGACCCGTAAGCTCCCCTGTGAACCGCCGTATCCCCCAAAGGCACTTATGGCTTTCGCGGCAGGGTTGGTTGCGGTAAGTTTTTGTTGCTCGTTGTGATCGAATCCGGATGAGGAATTCGAAGAGATATACGATACTTACGCGCGGTGGGGGGGCGATATGTACACTGCTTTCGTCTGTGTTTTCCCGTTGATCCTGCTCCTGTTTGAGTGGGGCCTTCGCACTATCATGTCGGTTAATACTTTTGAGTTCACGGGCCCTGCGCTGGCCGCCGCCGGTGTCTCGTTCCTTCCGCCGCTAGTCCGTCCGAAGATTATCAACGTCAAGATTCGAAATCGGCCAGACGTCATAGCGGTCTCAAAAGCGGATCATATCCTGACTTCCATAGTATGGATGACTTTGCTGCTCTTCTTGTTCGCCTGGTGTGCGGCCTGCTATGTCTCGATTAAGTTCCCGCAATCAGCTCACCTTTGGATCAATGATCATCTTCTAATCGGTATTGTCGTATACGCGTCGTGTCTGGCCTTCGTATTTGTGAAGGAGAAGGTGTGATGGAGGCAAGTTTTACGCTGTCATTTCTTGCAGGGGTTGTCGCGACGACAGCAGGCCTTTTAGTCTCTTGGATTACATCGAGGGCTTTTGCAGACAAAGTGCTTCGCGAATTGATCGTTTCTAAGCCAGATGGTCGAAAAGAAACCATCAGTGTCCGGTCCTCAGATGATGCCGTCGAGATAGCAAAGAGGATCACCGATGCGCTTGAGTTCGAACAGATGATCAAGGATTCCCTTGAAAGGATCCTGAAGTCAGGTGAACTTCACCGAGGAAACAACGCAGATTTTGTGATTACGCGGGGCGACAAGCATGTCGTTTTAGAAGCGAAGCTTACGCCAGAGAGTCTGACACATGCTGCTATTGAACAATACCTCGCCGATGTGCATGGAGCAGCGCGTTTGCTTCTGGTCACCCCTAAAGAGACTGAAGGCCTTCTATTGCCAAGCGTGATTGAAAGACTTCGGACCGGGGATGTTGTGCATTTGACCGTGTCTGAGGGCAACGTTGACACGCAATTGAAGCAAGCTCTAGCCAAGATCTGAAACAATCTACCTACCGGGGATTTGCATTCTTTCGGCTAGCCCGCTTGTATTCCGCTACGAACTGCGATGCGCCCTCTCGCATCTCGTCTTCCAGATTAGCCCGTTTGAGCTTGTAAATGAATGGGAGGATAGCCGCTTGCTAGTTACGGCGTATGTCGCTTGGCAGGTGCAGAAGAGTTTGGAATCGGTGCCAGCTCACACGAGCTTGTCTAGCAGCTTATCAAACTTCACTTGGTCCAACGGCTCCATGGCGAAGCCATTGCGGACGATGTTGTAAGCGTCCTTCAGGAAGACCATCTCGTCAACCGCGGTCCATTGAGCGTTCTGCGCTGAGTGCTCCATCGACGGTTTGCGAAACTTTTTCTCGGGCCTGCCCGCCCACATGGCATTCTGCGTGCCCACTACACCGACGATAACCTTCCTCAGAGGTGGGGCGCCGAGCCTATCGAGGTTAGCATTGGCGTTCCGGATGGACCGTTGCCACTCCGCGAAGGTCTTGATGGGGTCGAAGAAGGTCTCGTTTTGATATTCGATGACCGACGAACCATCGATAAACCACCATTCGCCGCTGGCCTCGTGGAATGCAGCGACATTCTTGGCGATGTATTGGCCGTCATCCCTCTTGCCTGCGTACCACAGCTTGACGTAGCCGAACTCTACAGCGCCGTAGTTTCCGCTGCCAGTGCCGCCAGACGTAGAGGGCCATAGGTCGTTAGCCAGGCTAGCCACCTCAGTTATGTTAGGAACCTTCCACGGCGCGGGTATAATGCGGACGAAAGACCGCTGGTGGCTGTCAATAATGTGAACCACATCCTCATTCAGGTAGGGGATGGTGAAGTCGAACCTGCGGCCACCCTTCCAGATGGAGGGGTTGGAGGGATCGGCTTCTACCCCTTCAATTTCCGTCGTGGCAGCCTTTACATCTCTGGCGTTGGTAACGATGAGCCTCAGGGCATCGGTCAGCCCGCGAGTTAACCCATCAAGCGCGGACTTCTTTTCCGCTGGCGTTGCGTTGTCGGCAAGCTTGTAGCTCATGACTCGCTTGCCGCGCAGGTCGAACGGCAAGTCGTCGGGCTTGTACTTGGCTTTGTTCACGATGGCGATGATGGCGCCTTGACCCGGCTTGGCATAGGCGTAGCCCAACTCGAAGACAACGTTGGAGTTCGGCATCTTTTTGCCGTTGGGCGCTTCGCATACCGGCGTCAGGTCCGCCACGAAGGCCCTACACTCTCCAATCTTTTTCAACACGGTCGCGGCAATATCGACCATGCCCGGTTCGCCCTTGGTGGCTTCGTCCATCTCGGGACGATCAGCCTCTTCAAGGTCGGGCTCGTTGGACACTTCGGTGATGGCCCGGTCCAATGCGCTGCGGATCAAATGGCGATGCGTGGCGCCCGGCAGGTCGCTCTGCCAAGAATAGAAGACTTTCAAAAGAACCCCCCGTGGGCGAAGTGTGTTGGTACTCTAGACATGGCGGAGTCTGGTGCTATTTTTTCCATAGCAGGCGTGCCGCCACCTTGTACAACGGTCGGTCCCAATGTCGGAAGTTGCGCGCGACTGCGCTTGCTCGGGGACGTGACCGAACATAGTTCTGCTTTGGGTAGTAGCGCGGCCATTGCGTGCCGATGTTTTTGGCCGGTAGGCGCGCAATGCACCGCAGAAACGCGCCGCTCTAGCGCTTGCCGCTCGCGCCGGAAAGAGGTGGTGGACAGTTGCCGTTCCGGTCGCGGCCGTCCTTTCCATTTGCGGCGCGATACACTAGGCTTGTGCTCACATCACACTCTTTCAGCCAGTCATTGCATGACCACAACGCTCGCTCCTCCACGGGTCGATCTGCCGGCAGCGCTGCAGCAATCGGTGCGCAGCCAGCATGTCGTGCTTTTCCTTGGCGCCGGCGCCTCCATGGATGCTCTCGATACGCACGGCCGTCATGGCCCGTCGGCCAAGGAGCTGCGTGCGCAGCTCGGTATACGCTTCTTCAACAATCCGATGGAGGACTACGATCTCACCGTGCTGGCCGAGATGGCGATCCAGGTGCACGGCCAAGCAACGGTTTTCGAGTTCGTTCGCACGCAGCTAGACGCGTTCCAGCCGTCGCCAGCACACAAGCTTCTGCCGGGTTTTCGCTGGCGCGGGCTTGCGACCACTAACTACGACCTACTGGTCGACAAGGCCTATTCGGCGCGCGACCGGCTGCAAACGCTAGTGCCGTTCGTGAAGGACAGCGAACCGGTGGAAGAGCGGCTGCAGCGGGACGCGGCGCCGTTGATGTTCCTCAAGCTGCACGGCTGCTTGAACCACCTGCACGACAAGGACGTGCCGCTGGTACTCTCACCCGAGCATTACAGCCAGTACGAGCGCCACCGCACGCGCCTCTATGACCGGCTGCGCAGTTGGGCTTTTGAAAGCGCCTTCGTGTTCGTCGGCTACCAGCTTGCGGATCCGCATATCCGCAACCTGATCTATGATCTCGCCGCAGACGGCATCAAGCGCCCCGCCTATTACATCGTCACGCCAAAGGCGACCGACTTCGAGGTGCAGTTCTGGGCGAGCCGCAACGTGCACATTATCAAGGCCACCTTCAACGAGTTCATGCAGGCGCTCGACCGCGAAATCCCACCGGCGGCGCGCGCGCTCGCGCCGACACCGAGCACGGTCACCGAACCGGTGCGGCGCCACTTCAAGACCAACCAGCCAACGCCGGCCGCGCTCGCCACCGCGCTCGAGCGGGATCTGACGCTGGTGCACCCGCAGATGCCGCTCGCGGCGCAGGATCCACAGCGCTTCTACCAGGGCTTCGATACGGGCTGGGGTGCGATCGCGCAGCGCCTCGATTTTCCCCGCCGCATCGTCGACAACATCGTGCTTGATGCCGTGCTCGATCCCCCTGCCGGCCCAGAGCTCGACTTCTACGTAGTGACTGGGCCGGCCGGTTCCGGCAAGACCATCGTCTTAAAGCGCGCTGCGTGGGAGGCCGCCGCCGACTATGACGCGCTCGTGCTATGGCTCAACGACAGCGGCGCCATCTCCTTCGACACGCTCGCCGAGTTGCACCGCTTGAGCGGCAAGCGGCTGTTTCTGTTCGTAGACAAGCTCGCACTGCGCGTCGATGTGCTGCACAGCCTCATCACCACCGCTAAGCTGAAGGGTCTCCCCCTCACGCTGATCGGAGCCGAGCGCTTGAACGAATGGAATGTCTACTGCGAAAGCCTGCAACAATCAGGCATGCCTAACGACATGGCCATTCCGATCCTCACCGGGGCCGAGATCGAGGCACTGCTCGACCTGCTGACACGCCACAACGCACTTGGTCTGCTGGCGGGCCAGCAGCGCGACGCGCAGGTGCGAGCTTTCACCGATCGTGCCGAGAGTCAGCTGCTGGTGGCGCTGCACGAAACCACCCTCGGCAAGCCCTTCGAGAAGATCGTGCACGAGGAATACCTCGGCATAGTCCCCGAGCAGGCGCGCCAGCTCTACCTCGATATCTGCACCTTGCACCAGTACGGCGTAGTCGCTCGCGCCGGCACCATATCGCGCATCTCGGGCATCCGCTTTGCCGACTACCAGCAGAATTTCCTGGTGCCCCTGGAGAACGTGGTGCTCAATGACGTCGACCACTATACTGGCGACTGGCACTACATCGCCCGCCACTCCCACATCGCTAAGCTCGTGTTCCAACAAGCCTGCGCCAGCGACGAGGAGCGCGCCGAACAGCTGGCACGAATCGTCGGTGCGCTCGATATTGGCTATAGCTCGGACGCGCGTGCGCTCGACGAGATCACCCGTGGCCGCAAACTCGCCGACGACCTTGCCTCACCCGAAGCGGGGCGCACGATTTATCGGGCGGCGCTTGAAGCCGCGCCTGATCGCGCTTTCCTCTATCAGCAATGGGCAATCTTCGAGCTCAACCACCCGCAGGGCTCGCTCGATGAATCCGACCGCCTGGTGCGCGAAGCCCTGTTGCTTGGTCCCGATGCCAAGCCCATTAAGCACACGCACGCCCTCATCTGCCGCAAGCGGGCCAACCTTGCCACATCGCCGCTCGCCAAGGAGCAATACCGGCGTCTAGCGCGCGAGCGCCTGTCGGAAATGCGCGCCGACCGGGACGCCTATGTACTGTCCACTCGTGTCAACATCACCATAGATGAAATTGCCGACCTTGCGCAGGCCCTCGCCGATCCCCCGAACGAGCGTGACCTCGCCTTCTTCCAAGACAAGATCAAGGATGCCGAGAAACAGCTGGCGCAGTTCCAGCAGCTGTTCCCCGACGACAGCGAGCCGCACAAGGCCGAGGCGCGCCTGCGCGATATCCTCTCCCAGCACAAGCGGACCGTGGCCGCGCTCGAGAAAGCTTGGAAGGCCGGACCGCGCGGCTCCGGCGTGGCGATCCGGCTGGCTCAGTATTATGACGAACACCACGAGCCCGCCCGCTCCGGCGAAGTGTTACGCTCAGCCCTCGAGCGCAACCCCGACGATCGCATGGCACACCTTGAGATGGCGAAGTACCTGCTCGCCAACGAGCCCGACCGCCATCTCGCCATCCAGCAGCACCTCGCCAAGAGCTACGCCAGCAACGACCACAACTACGAAGCACGCTACCTACACGCCCAGTACCTGTTCCTTACCGGATCAGCGCACGAGGCCCAGCAGGTGTTCGTCCAGATAGACCGGCTAGCCCCGTCCCACTTCCGCCAGCGCGCGCCTGCGCGCGACACCATCATCACCAAACGGTTGGGCTGTTACACCGGCACCATCGCCTCGCTCAAAGCCACCATAGCCTTTGTTCAGTCGGCAGCCTACCCGGCCCGCATTTTCACGCATGCCGACAATACCCCGCCGCTGATGTGGAACTCGCTGCGCTCCGGCGATACCGTATCGTTCAAAGTGCGCTTCAACCGCAAGGGCCCGATCGCGTTCGACCTGCTGCATTGACATTCTGGCGCGGAATGCAGAGAGCTTACGTCCGCTTCCAGTCCAGTGTGGCAAGTCGACGGTTCGTCCGCTCAACAGTGAAGTGCGGACGGAGCTGCACAACCCAGTTGCTCACCTCGTCGCCGACGGTCTCATGACCGCTAACTCGGCTAAGCGTTCCGTCAGCTTGACGTGGCCTGAGACTCTCGGACAGTTCCAAAGGCTTCTCGTTGTCTGCCAACCAAGAAGACCTCTGTACGCCTCTCCTAAGTGGCCGGTGTAAGGGTGTTTGGAGCCACTCAGCTTCATGTATACGGATGTGTCTCGGTTCAATCATGGGCGGTCTGACACGCGTCCGGTTCGAAATATCTGCAAACCCAATCCTTAGCGTGGAATGCGCGAGCAAAGAAGTTCTTGGATCGCCACTGATCCTTGGTGGATCGGTATTGGACAATCCATTGCATGCCGTCATGGCAAGACGCGATACGCCACTTGTCGGTGAGGGAGGCAGCCACATATCGATAAGCGTCGTCGCGCTCTCTGTGGCTGGAAACGTGTGGGAACTGACTACTTGGGTAGCTCTCTGCTTCACTATCAATATTTTCTTGTAGCATTTTCTAATCGTCACTTCCTTTCATTTCCAATCGTACTTCTCCGCGATGTTTTCCGCAGTCCACTCTAAGCCGTTCGGGGGAAGGCCCATCTTTGAGACCGCAACGCCTCCCGCATGGAACAGGTCCTTGCGTTGATCCGCCTGTTCCTTGTTGGGTATGAACGCAGGATGCACCTCTCTGCGGCCTGTGCGCGGATCGGGCATGTTAGGGCGCAAAGCGTCTCCGCCCTTACCTCGCACCAATTCTAGGTTCTTACGACGCAGGTCTTTCCGGTCGCTGTTGACGTATCTGACGCGGTGGCCCTTCTTTGCTTCACTGCGCAAGATGATCCGGGCGACAGTCGTGTCGCAGCTTCGGCCGCGGGCGCTTTGACGGTGCCCGGTCACGACGTTTCTGCTGCTATTGAGACGGAGGCGCGGGGAATAGTCGTTGGCAAGGTAACGATCCCAATCGTCTGTTTCGATTATGGCTCGTCCTTGCTTGCCTTCTTTTCCGAGAGGAACGAGAGCGCACATAACGCCCTCAATAGCTTCAAAGTAAGGCTCTCTGCCTTTAGGGGGGCGTTTACGAGGTTCCGTGAAGAGCCCCGCAATAGGTGGCATCTTTACTTTCTTCATCTCCTTCTACCTATGGTTGGATAAAAACAAAATGGCTCTTTGCACCGAGCCGTAAGCCGGTCCGGGCTTTGCTTCACGTTGAGCCGCTACGGCTAGTTTGGATATGGAAACCAGAGACGGATCTGGACTCAAAAATATGCGACAGAAATCTGCCAAGCAGGAGAAGGAGGGGCGGTGCCTCTTCACTGCCAGATTGAGCGGGGGGCTGCTGTGATAGCTATGATCTTTCAGCGTCTTGATTGTGAATCAATTCGCTTGAGACAAGCAATAATGGTGTGTGTTTTTGACGGATTATCTGAGTGACGGCTAGGCATAAAAGGCTGCAAAGCTACTATAGCGCCAAGAGTCCCTTTGCCTTTTCTTTGGTACCATCCCAAAAGTCATCGATATGGGGGCAGGATCGCAGGGCTGGATGCCATGAGCATCAGGGGTTACCTGGATTATGATTTATGCCTTGTGTCTAGCGCGCTGGCCCAGGCCATAATCCCAAGGCGTCCACGCTCTTTCACTCGTGCCGAGCGCCCGACGGATCGACAGACACACAGATACGTACATCCATCGCGGATGCTGCTCAGCCGTAGATCGCCGACTACTCTTGGAGACGGTTAGCTTGCTGACATACAGGCGACCGTGGCCCCCGCTTCAAGGGTCAGCTATGACCATGCATGAACGGCGTTAGCCGCACCTGCCCCATGGTGGATCAGGATTAGAGTTTCAGCATGCCAGTAGGCAATACTTTGCTATCCGCAACGAAGCGGTTTTGCGAGCTATTTCCGCAGCATGCCCACGCGCACATTAAGGGCCGCGTGTTACCCTAAAAACTAGCCGCCAAAAACTCTCCAAAGAGAATTATGAGCGCTATTATAAATAACCGAAATGTCCGGGTTTGTCAATTTGAAAATATTTAAAGCGCCTCCTCCAATCCTACAAGCTGGAGAAAAGCAAAATGGCTCTATTCAACTATTCGAGGCGGCAACCACCCTATCCAAATGATCAGCCCATGCTTGTAGTGCTTCACGTTTATCGTCAGCATACTTGTGCAAATACCAGACTTGATAGGTGCCTTCGAGTGTGCCCGGCGTGTGGTTCAACACCGCTTCGATGATGTGTGGGGGCATCGTCCGGCCTTGGACCTTAATTCCAGACATGAGGCTCGCCCCAGTGCGCCTGAGATCATGGATGCGCCACGGACGTACGACGGCATTAATCTCTGTCGCCCTGGCAAGCATCACCGCGTCTATCTCCTCCTTCGCTTGGGAGAACCCGCTGAGTGGGGAGGTGCCGAACCGACCAAAGATGAAATCAGATTCACCGCTTTTTGGACCTAGAGCCTGTAGCTCGGCCACAGCCTGCCTCGGGAGGGGGACTAGATGCTCCCGCTTATTCTTTGTTCGTGAGCCGGGGATGATCCACTCAGCCCGGTCAAGATCAACTTCCCGCCAGCGAAGGCCGCCGACCTCACAGCGACGTTGCAAGAGCATGAGCAGCAGCCGCCAGTACGCGCCGATTATTGGGAAAGTGTCAGACGCGCACGATGATGCCGACCATAGAGTGACGATCTCCTGGGTATTGAGCTTGTGCAGTCGTCTTGGCGGTGGCGGTGCTTTGAGGTCGGCGCATGGATTGGTAGAGATGTAGTCCTCATGGATGCACCAATCGAAGAATGGACGCAGAGACGCCATGAGAAAGCGGGCTGCACCATAGTGCCCGGCATCGTTGCGCTTCTTGAGCATGGCCTTGATGTCCGCCTTTATCACTGCGTTGAGGCGCGTTGATGCACCTAGCTCGGGGACGTATTGACGATGGAACAGCCCGGCCACCTCGGTCTCGTATCGCGATCCGGGTGTTAGCTTGGGGTTATGCTTCCGGCCATCAAGGTAATCGGCAACAGCTTCTTTGACTGTCGGGCACTGACGGCTTTCGATCTTTGCAACCTTGGCCTGCTTCACCTGCGAGATGACATCCTCACCCTTGGCCAACCGCGCAATGACCTGTCCTGCCTCTATACGAGCTTGATCAAGAGGCATTCCCGGATAGTGGCCTACGACAACGCGCTGTGTGCTTCCTTTGCCCCTGCCGATGGCCTTGCTTGCGATCCAAGTGACACGCCCTGTTGGCGAGATACGAGCGCCGAAACCCCTAAGCTCGCCGTCCCAGATGGCAATGGCCCTTCCGGTCGTCGTAGCTTCTTTGATTCTGGAGAGGATTAACCTATTGGTAATGTTGGAGGATTTGTTGTGAGTAGAGTTGTGGGCAGAGATGGCCATAAGGAATACTCCCCTGAAAGGAGGTTGAAGCATCCTAGGCCGCACTAGAATAACATTATATTTCAGTGGCTTAATGGAGTGGTAGAACCACTGGTATGTGATTCAGACCTACGCCGGGACCACGAAACGGTTCACCCTTGCGAGCCCGTTGGCCTGTCCATCACCTGAAGATCGAAGGGTCAGATTTGGTATGCGCTCGGTATGCGAGAGCAGACTTTCGACCTGTCCAGGCTCAGATGTTGACTCAGCTAAGAGCACGCAAGGGGTTGATATTTCATCTCAGAAAAGACGACATAAGTAATTGATATTACTGGGGGACTGGGGGTCGGAGGTTCAAATCCTCTCGCTCCGACCAATTTATCAAGGACTTAGCGAAAGTCCGTCCTCCCCCAAAAATCCAATAGCTACCACAATCTTACAGTCCCTCGAAAAAAGTTGAGGGAAACTGTGGGTCGGACGTGGTCCCACACATGGGGGTTGTGCCGTTCTCTGTGTTGTGTGCCTGATCTGAGCCCCTTCTCTCATCCAGTCAGAGGGTGAGTCCTGGGCTAAATTTCTGGACCTGATCGTTCGTCACGGCAAGAGCCGGATGGTGCTCGCGGAACTCTTCCGGTGTGCGGTTGGCGAGAGCCGAGCGGGGCCAGAGGCGTGCACATAACCCGCGCAGGTGCAGCCACCACCAGATGGATGATTGAGAGCGCGCGGGCGTGAGGCGATCTCCCCTTGCCTGGCACGGAACGCTTGGCGATTGAGAGTGCCCAATCCTTGAACCAGGAGGCGCGCGACACCTTATTTCTTGACTTTTTTAGTCAAGGTTATAACTAGCCTGCAGTTTCTATGAGGTATTGATCGGTTTTTGCATGGCGGAAGTGCAGCATTTGGGCCGCGGAGAGTTAGTCCAGCTGCCCGCTGAAGCGTCTTGTCATTTTGAACTCGCCCAGTGCGATAGCGGCCTCGTTATGCTCAGCGGCCGCACACAGTTCGACGCCCCGTGCGAATGGACGCACGAGGAAGGCGGCGGCATGTGGTTCGGCGTCGTCCTTCAGGGAGCTGTTGTCGTCGATACCGATGGCACCACCTGTGACTATCTGGCGAGCCTAGACAGCTTTGCGTGGCTTGATACGTCCTCGGTTCCCATGCGCCACATCGTGCCGGAAGCGCAGGATCTGCATACGATCTTCGTCAATGTTCCGGAGGTTATGCGCGGCACGTGCAGCGAGCTGGATGCGTTCTGCGATGCCGCCACGATGTCCCGCCAGCGAAAGGGCGCCATCCCGAACTTCTACAAGTCGCCGGTCGGCACGGACGTTCATGCGATTGCGCGTCAAATCGTGGAATGCCGGCATGAAGGTTCGTTGCGCGGGCTCTATTTGGAGGCAAAGTCGCTTGAACTGCTGGTGGCCATGGTTGATCAGTTCCAGGGCAACGACAGCGGCGCGCAGCAATGCGTGAGTTGCCCACGCGGCGCTACGGGGCGTCGCCTCATGGAAGCCCGCAATATCTTGATCAGCGAGCTTCAGTCGCCGCCGTCGCTTGAGGAACTGGCACGGCGCATCGGCATGAGCACGAGTGCCATGACCGCTGGCTTCCGACGCCTGTTCACGCAGTCGATCTTCGAGTTCGTGCAGGAGCGCCGCCTGGACCACGCCTTCGTCGCGCTACGTGAGGGACATATGACCGTTTCGCAGGCTGCCTATAGTGCTGGCTACAGCCGAGCGCATTTCTCGACGCTCTTTCGCCGTCGCTTCGGGATGACGCCCGGCGAGATCTCGCGCTGCCGGTAGGCTCCCTCACGCGCCTTTTCGCCGCGCGCATGCGTCCAAATCGGCGCCAGTCGAACAAACTTTGGCCGATCTCTAACACCTCCGCGATGGTCTCGTCGCTATTCGAAAACGTAGGTTCCTCCTGAGATTATCCGGTTTTGGGGGACGTCAATGTTCGAACGTAAGCCAGCGCGCGTCGCGCTCGTATCGGCGCTTTTCATCGGCGGGAGCGGAGCGCTGTCGCTGACGGCAACGGCGCAGCAGAGCGCCGACAACGGCGTCGACCTGCCGTCGATTCAGGTGCAGGCACCGGAGCAAGCGGCAGCGAGCGGCGCTCTGGATCTCGACGTCGGCGCACAACCGGCGGCGATCGTGGACGACAACACGGGGCTGGCCGCGGTGAACAAGGCCCAGTCCGCACCCGCCGCGGCAACCGTCGTCTCGCGCCGCAAGATCGACGACAGCGGCGTCTCCTCCCTTGAGGAAGCGACGCGTCTCGCTCCGAACATCCGATTCTCAAGCATTGGCGCACCGCGCTTCACGATCAACACCGTCCGCGGCGTCGGCAACACGATCGCCGACAACTACTTCAACAGCCCGATCGGCATCTACGTCGATGGCGTCCAGATCAGCAACGCGGAGTTCAACCGCAGCCTGGGCGACGCACAGAGCGTCGAACTGCTGCGGGGACCGCAAGGCACGCTCTTCGGACATAACGCGCTCGGCGGCGTGATAAACATCACCTCGCGCGCGCCGACGTTGGAGCCGGAAGGTGAAATCACCGGAACGATCGGCAACAACGGCCAGCGCGGCGGATCGGCCGTCCTCAGCGGGCCGCTCATTGGCGATACCGTAACGGGGCGCGCCTTCTTCGAATACGTGACGCGCGACGGTTTCACCGACTACGCGAACTTCAACGGCAGCATCGACGATCTTGAGAGCTACGTCGGCTCGGGCAGCCTGCGCTTCTCCCCGACCCGGGCTTTTACGGCCACCATCAGAGGTTCCATCGAGCACGTCGACGCGGGCGGCTATGCCTACATGCCGTTCGACGACTACAAGCGCCGCGTTGCCGACCTCATCCCGCCAAACGAGGACGTGCGCGACACGCGGTCGGTAAGCGCGAATGTCAGCTATGACTTCGGTGGCATCGTGCTCACGTCGATTACCGCTGCGCGGGACTACGACGTGAAGTCCAACCAGGATCTCGGCTACAACTGGAATCTTGCCGCCATGGGCGGCGGTCGCGCCATCACCGACGAGGCCGGCCGGCAATTCAGCCAGGAGTTGCGCCTTGCCGGTGGCGAGGGGTCGGCATTCCGCTGGCTCGCAGGCGCGCTCTATCTCACCGAGCGGCACGATTTCGATTACCAGTTCGATGTTCCGGCGTTCGGAGGCGCGAGCCTGCTCGAGTCCGACTACGAGCGCCGCGAGATCGCGGCGTACGGAGAAGGCACGCTCAACGTGACGCGCGGGCTCGAACTGACGGCGGGCGTGCGCGTCTCGGAGGAGCAACACGACTGGGAATCGAGCTACGGCTTTGCGGGCGACGAGTCCTTCACGCTCGTCACGCCTAAGTTCGCCGTCGCCTATCGCTTCGACCCTGACCGGCTGGTCTACGCGTCCGCGACGCGGGGCGCGCGCTCAGGCGGCTTCGACCGTATCGGATCGACGGACGCGGCGTACGACACGGAGTACCTGTGGAGCTACGAGGTCGGATTCAAAAGTGAGTGGATGCAGCGGTCGCTTACCTTCAATGCCGCCGCGTTCTACATCGATTGGACCGACATGCAGATCAAGCAGATGATTGCTCCGGGCATCATCGAAACGACCAACGCCGGCGCGGCCCAGAGCAGGGGCTTCGAGATCGAGGCGAGCTGGCGGCCCGTTTCTGGACTCGAATTCTCGGGCTTCGTCGGCGTGACGCACGGCGAATACGACGACTACCTCTCCGCTTCGGGCGCGAGCTTCGACGGACATAAGCTGATCAATACGCCGGAAATGATGGCGGGGCTGTCGGGGCAGTACCGCTGGCCGGTCGGCGCATTCGGGCTCTACGGCGTGGCGCACATCGACTACGTCTACACCGGCACGCACTACTTCGATCCGGAAAACATCCTAAAGCAGGAGGGCTACGGCCTCGTCAACGCGCGCCTCGGCATCGAGAACGAACGGTTCTCCGCTGCGCTGTTCGCCAAGAACCTGTTCGACCAAGACTACCGCACGTTTGGCTATCGAGACTTTGGTGGAATGGCCGGCCTTTCGACTGAGGTCGCAGCGGCAGGACCGTCCCGCCTGATCGGTGTGACGGTCGGCGTCAAGTTCTGAACGCCAGCGCTGCACGGTGACAAGTTTGGAACGGAATACGGAAAGGGTCGCCGGCGTGGCCGCTTCGGAGGGCTCGGTCGGCGCTGTGTTCGCGGCGCTGCTGCGTCTGATGCGGACCTATCCGGGCCTGCTGGCGCTCTCCATCGCAACAGGGGTTGCGTCCGCTGCCCTCGCGCTCGCTCCACATCTGGCGGTCGCGTACGCAGTGGTCGAGCTTCTTGGGCCAGTGCCGGATTGGCGCAACATTCTAGCCGCGGGCCTCGCCGCGGCTGCTGCCGTCGTCTTGCGCCACGCGCTGTTCGGTGTCTCGACTGCGTCGTCGCACATCGTCGCGTTCTCGTGTCTCTACGATCTCAGGATCGCGATTGCCGAGCGGCTCGCGCGCGTGCCGCTCGGCTTCTTCGATGGCCGGTCAAAAGGACAGATCCGCAGCACGCTGCTGACCGACATCGACTCGCTTGAGGACGGGATAGCCCATCTCGTGCCCGAGACCAGCGCGGCCGTGGTGACGCCGGTGGTCGCTTTCGCCATCATGCTGCTCATCGACTGGAGGCTGGGGATACTGGCACTGCTGCCGACCGTCCTTGGCATTGCGCTCATGGGGCGCCTGATGGCGCAGAGTGAAACTGCGACGCGTCGCCACTTCGCGCTGATGGCCCGGCTCAACGAGGCCGCGACCGAAATGGCCGACGGGCTCACGACGGTGCGCGCCTTCAACCAGGACGGACAAGCCGTGAGGCGAGCCAAGTCCGTATTCCGCGACGAGGTGCGATTATCCGACGAGTGGATCCGCGCCGCCGTCGTGCCCGGCACAACGGCGCAGGTTATTCTGTCTAGTCACCTGCTTTTCGTCGGTCCCGCCGGCCTCCTGATGGTGGCGGGTGGCTTGATCCCGTTTTCGACGCTCGCGGCGTTCCTGTTCGTGGCGGCGGGCATGAACGACCTCTTTGCCGCCATCCAGGGCATCGCCCATCGCGTCGGCCGGCAGGCGCAGATCCTTGAGCGGATCGAGGCCTTGCGCCGCGCCGAGCTGTTGGCCGAGCCGTCTCCGGGAAAGGCCATTTCGGATAGCTCGGTCACCTTCGACAGGGTGAGCTTCTCCTACGGAACACGGTGTGTCATCGACGACGTGTCGTTCAGCGTCGCGCCTGGAAAGAGCGTGGCACTGGTCGGGCCGAGCGGCTCCGGCAAGTCCACGATCGCCAAGCTCGTCGCGCGGTTTCATGATGCCGCTTCGGGCACGGTCTCAATCGGCGGAACGCGTGTCCAGGATTGCGCATCGGACCGCCTGCATGCGCACATCGGCATCGTCTTCCAGGATGTTTTCCTGTTCGGCGGCACCATCGCGGAAAACATCAGGCTCGGGCGCATCGATGCGACCGACGAAGAGGTCAGAGCGGCCGCGAAGGCTGCGCGCGCCGACGTCTTTATCGACCGCCTGCCGCAAGGTTTTCGGACACACGTCGGCGAACGCGGGTACGGCCTCTCGGGCGGCGAGCGTCAGCGGATATCGATCGCGCGGGCCATCCTCAAGAACGCGCCGATCCTGATCCTTGACGAGGCGACATCCTTCGCCGACGCGGAGAACGAGGCGCTGGTTCAGGAGGCCGTCGCGGAGGCGGCACGCGGCAAGACCCTGATTGTCATCGCCCATCGCCTGTACACGATCACCCACGTAGACGAGATCGTCGTGCTCGACCGTGGACGTATCGCCGAGCGTGGTTCCCACGAGGCGCTGCTCGGCTTAGGTGGCCTTTACGCACGCATGTGGCGCGCGCAGGAGAAGACGCGGCATCTGGCCCATGGGCCGAGGGAGGCTGCGCAATGAGGTTGTTTGCGTTCATCGGCTCTCATCTCGTCGGGTATCGCGGGCGCTACCTCGCCGGAACGGCGGCCGTTTTCCTGGAAGGCGCGATGACGGCAGCGCCGATGATTATCGCCGGCCTTGCCCTGGTGGTGCTTACGCGCGCCGATGCGACGCCGGCGGACATATGGCCCTATGGCGCCGCCATCGTTTTGGCCACCCTGTTCCGGATCGTTCTGGTTCGCGTTGCGTGGCTCAACCTGTTCCGTGGCGGCGGTGCTGTGACGTTGAGCGTCCGCGAGCGCGTCGCGGAGCACATGCGACGTGTTCCGCTCGGCATTCTAAGCCGCTGGACGCCGGCACGTCTCGCCAATCTGCTGACCGACGACGCGCGCTGGATCTACGAGGCCTCGACAATTGCCGCCAGCCTGATGCTGGCCGGCATAGTTTCCGGCGTCGCGCTTCTCATCGCGGCTATCGCGTTCAATCTGCCCGTGGGCCTCGCCGCAGCCGGAGCGGCGGCGCTGTCAATTCCGGCCCTCGCATGGGCGGGGCACCTGCTCAGGCGCATGGTACGGCGACGGGTGGCCGACGTGGCTGAGGGAAACCAGCGCATCGGCGAATATGCCGAAGGTATCGCTGTCTTTCGTTCCTTCGGCCGCACGGGGGCCGCGCTTGAGACCTACCGTGCGGCCGCCGCGGACATGCGTGACACCATGATCGGGGGCACGCCGCCGCTCTCTGCGGTGAGCGCGGCTGGCCGCAGCGTGTTGGACATGGGCGTGCCGCTGGCCTTGATCGCTTTGGCGGCACTTCTCGCCTACGGAGAAGGAGCCGTTCCGAAATCGGCTGTTCCCACCATTCTGCTCGTGCTCGCGAGCATCGGCGCATTCTCCGCGGCCCTTGCGCAAGGCGCCCTGATCGGTACGGCGGAGCGCGCGGCACGCGAGCTTGATCGTTTCCTCGCAGAGCCGGTATTGGGCGGTGCGAACGCCCTCGGCCGCACGCAGCACCTGGAGCTCGCCTTCGAGAGTGTGTCGTTCGGCTACGGTGCCGACGAGACCGCTGTGCAAACGCTTGCGGATATCAGTTTCATCGTTCCGCCGGGAACGACGACGGCCATCGTTGGCGCCAGTGGCGCCGGAAAATCTACGATTGCCGCGTTGATCCTCCGCTTCTTCGACGTGACATCCGGGCGTATCACGCTCGACGGCTGCGACATCCGCGACCTGGATCCGTCGGCGTTGCAGGCCGCGATTGCGTTTGTCGGCCAGGATGTGCACCTGTTCCGCGACACGCTCCGCGCAAACATTCTGCTTGGCGATCCCTCGGCGAGCGACGCCCGCCTCCGAGAGGTCGTGGCGGCCGCCCGCCTTGACGAACTCGTCGCGGCGCTGGCGGACGGCCTCGACACCATCGTCGGCGACGGCGGGCGCACGCTGTCGGGCGGCGAGCGCCAGCGCGTCGCTATCGCACGCGCCCTCCTGAAGAACGCCCCGATCATCGTGCTCGACGAGGCGACGTCGGCCATCGATCCCATAACGGAGCTCGCGCTTCAGCGGGCTTTCGCGGTGCTTGCGCGCGGACGCACGCTGATCGTCGTGGCGCACCGCCTGCGCACGATTGCCGGTGCGGACTGCATCGTCGTCCTCGATCGGGGCCGGATCGTCGAAAGCGGCCGGCACGAGCGCTTGCTTGAGGACGGAGGGCTCTATGCGCGGCTCTGGAATGCGCAGGCGCGTGCTGCCGGATGGAGCGTACGATGACCAACGTGACGGACGAACCTGCCGTGGACGAAGAAGCAAAGCGCGAACGAGACGGCCCAATCCTCCTGCTGCTTGGCACGCTCTATGCGGCCCAAGGGCTCCCGATGGGGCTCGCCTTCATTGCACTTCCGGCAATTTTCCGCACGCTCGGCTACTCGCCCGAGGCGATCGGCCTGTTGGCCTTCGTGGCGTTACCGTGGGCGGTCAAGTTCGTCTGGGCTCCGTTTGTCGACCGCACGGGCGGGCGCCGTCTCGGGCGCCGCAGGAGCTGGATCATCCCGGCTCAGGCGCTCACAGCGGCGGTCTATTTCCTGGTCGCGGCCACCTTCGATCAGGCCCGTGACGGGATCTGGCCGATTGTCGTCGGGCTAACGGTCATCAATCTGATTGGCGCAACGCAGGACATCGCCACCGACGGTCTGGCGGTCGAGACATTGCGGGGGCGCGCACTGGTCTGGGCCAACGGGTTACAGATTGGCGCCTTCTCCGTTGGCATGATGATCGGCGGCAGCCTGACGGTTATCCTGTTCGAAAGCGCTGGCTGGAGCGGCAGCTTCACGCTGCTCGGTTTGTTCGTCTTGGCGAGCCTCGCCGTCACGTTGCTGGTGAGCGAAACGCCGCGGCCCGCGAGGGACAGCGCCGACACGCGCGTCGAACAGCCCTCGATCCGCAATCTGTTGCGCCGTCCCGGCGCGATGCTGATGCTCTCCATCGCCGCGCTGTTCCATTTCGCCCACGCGATGACGGGTGCCATGATCGGCCCGTTCCTCGTCGATGCTGGGATGTCGCTCGTGGACATCGGGTTACTCAACGGACTGTCACTGACCGTTATCCCGGTGTGCGGCGCTGCCATCGGCAGCTTGCTTGCGGCGCGCTTCGGCGCTCCTCGCGTTGCGGTCCTCCTCGGGACGCTTGGCGTTGTGGCGCTGCTGCTTTGGGTGATTCCCGCCCGCTCCATGCATACCACGTTCGGGACGGCGCTTGCGATCTCTTGCGCTGTCGGCATCGGGTCGTTCGGCGCCTACGTAGCGTTCTTCACTATCCTCATGCAGTGGTCGTCGGTCAGGCAAGCCGGCACCGATTTCACCGTCCTTCAATGCGCGGAGACGATCGTCGGCATGATGGCCGCGGCCGTGGCCGGGCAGATCGCCGGTAAATTCGGTTTCCTCGCCTTGTTCATCGTTACGCCCGTGATCGGGATAATGGCCATGGCGTGGATATTCGGAGCCCTGCGCCGTCTGAGGTCGATCTGCAATCCAGCTGAGCTGCTCCCCGAAAGACGCGTCGAGCAGGTTCACTCCTGATTGGATCGTATTCGTTCGCTTTCTGGGGCGAACGATCGGCGCGTGAGCTAGCCGCGTCGGCGTTGCAGCGTGAGGCTGTGCGGCGCGACGCCCTTGCGGCGCAGGAAGGCTTTGCTGAAATGGCTGAGGTTGCCATAGCCGCATTCCAGAGCGGCCTCGGTAACGGATCGGCCGTCACCGAGCATCCGCTCGGCATTGTCCATGCGCACGTCGCGCAGATATGCCCGTACGGGCCTGCCGATCACCTCTCGGAAACCCAGTTTGAGTTTGGTTTCGCTCAGGCCCACCGCGCCGGCGAGCCTGCCGATGGTCCAGGGTTCTGCGAACGACAGCTCGATAAGGCGGCGTGCCTCTTCGAGTTTCTCTCGTTCCCTCGAAGACAGTCGTGTTGCGGCAGGCGACGTTCGGCTGAGCAATTCCAGTGTGACGGCGAGCACTTCGAGTGCTTTGCCACGCATGAAGATCTCGCGCAGTTTCTTCTCTTGGATGGCACAGCCGAGGATCGACCGCGCGACATCGAGCAACTCGGCGGACAGCGGAATGGCAAGCAGAAACGCATTGCGGCCCGGGTCGCTGCGGTCGACGGCGAACGCGTTGCGGATTGCGTCGGTCATCGAACCCACGGTGCGGCTGAGATAGTCGGGATGGAAACGGATTTCGACAGTCTCGATCGGATTGCCGCCCCGGATATGATCTCGACCGCTGATGAGGCCGTCACTCCAGAAGAAGATCGCCTTGCCGCTCGTGACATCGAGCCGTTCGCAGCCATCTAAAAGAGTATAGCCCGAACCTTCTACCACGAGCGTGATCGAGAATGCTGCCGGACCGGAGGCGTCGAATGTGATGTCGTCGCCCAGCGTCCCCACGATCGTGGACACGCTCATGTCCGTAGAGCGCAGCTCGGGGCGAATAAGTGTCTGCAGGACTTGCGTCGTGGAAGTCGGCGGCATCTCGATCGGAGCTTGGCACGCCATATCGAGACTGACGAAAGAATCGAGTGTGTCCATTCGGACGCTCCATGGTCGCTGAACGGATTCCGTCAATTTTGAGTCCGACACCGTTAGACGTGATGTTGACTTGAACAGTAAACAATCGGCGTCAAATGGCAACTCGGACCGGAATTTAGAAATGTTCTTAAGATGCAAGCTTGTTCTCGTAGCGGGTGTCGTTTGGGGAGCGTGCTCCGCGCATGCCCAGGACGCAGCGGTCGAGGCCCCCGGCGTTGTCGAGTTGCCGCCGCTCGAAGTGACAACGGCAAACAAGCGCGTGCAGCGAGCCGGGCCCGTGCGAGCTGCTGCTGGTTCCACGGCATCGGGGGCTTCGACAAGCGCCGGAGCGGACGCCGGACTCGGCGACGCGAGTGCGGGGGATGGGAGCGGACAAACGGCCGGTACGGCCGAGGCCAACGTCTCGGTGCGCAGCGCTGCCGAGCTGAAGGATGCGGGCGTCGAGAAGGTTGCGGATCTCGAAAAGGTGTTTCCCGGCCTTACGATCCGCTCGCGCGGGAACCGCGCCTATACGAACTTCACGGTTCGCGGAATTTCGTCCACCGATTCCTACAATCCGTCGGTGCAGATCCTGATCGACGGCGTTCCCCAGGCTGCGGCCGCTTTCACGCAGGATCTCGTGGATGTCGAGCGCGTAGAATTTTTGCGTGGTCCGCAGGGCGTGCTCTATGGCGCCAATGCGTTCGGCGGCGTCATCAATATCGTCACGCGCAAGGCGCGCCAGAACACCGCGACCGTTACGGGGACGGTCGCGAATCTCGAACGGTCCGTCGTCACGACCGGGACGGCGGTGCTCGCGAGGGATGCGCTGTTCCTCGACTGGGGCCTGAAGCGCGGCGTCGATACAGGCGAGATCGACGATATCCTGACAGGCAGGAAAGATATCGACACGGCCGATCTGTGGAGCGGCCGGGCGAGCTTGCGCTACGCCCCATCGCATGGGCGGTTTGACGCGACGCTAACCATCGCCCGTGAGGATCTGGAATCGAAGGAGGAGACCTATATCCGCGATGCGCTTCTCAAACAGCGCGATTTCGATATTCCGATCCCGCAGGGATTTATGAGACGAGAGATCGATACGGCCTCCGCATCGTGGAACTACCGGCTCGGCGACGGCTTCACGTTCACAAGTATTTCCGCCTACCAGAACGTCGACCTTGAGCGCGACACGTTCGGCTTCCCGTTCCCTGAAAGCGAGGAGGCGTTCTCGCAGGAGATACGCCTTGCCTACACGGGGTCGGGGCCGCTCACGGGCGTGGCGGGCTTCTATCTTCGCAACAGCGATTTCACGCGCGAAGGGCCGTCGACTGATCGCAACGAGATCGGCACGGACAGCCTCGCAGGATTTGGCGAGTTGACCTGGCACATGACACACGCGCTGGATCTCACGGCCGGCGTGCGTGTGTCGCAAGATAAATCGACGATCGACTACAGCCTTCCCGCTGCGTTTATCGCGCATCGCGACAGCGAGACGTTCTCTGCGGTGCAGCCCAAGGTCTCGCTCGCTTATCAGGTCGACGACCTGACCCGTGTTTATGCGCTGGTCGCGGAGGGCTACAAGCCCGGCGGCTTCCAGCACGCGGTCAGCAACCCCTTCAATCCGGTCGAGTTCGATCCCTACGACCCTGAGACGGCCTGGAACTATGAGGTCGGGTTCAGCACCCGCCTTTTCCGCACGCTAGATGTGGCGGCAGCGGTGTATCACATCGTCTCGGAGGACAAGCAGATCTACGTTGGCCCGGTCGGCTTGCAGACGATCAAGAACGCGGGCGAGGCGGAAAGCACCGGCGTCGAGATCGAGGCAACTTGGCGTCCGACACGGAATTTCACGGTCTTGACGACCGCAAACTTCGGCCGCTCGAAATTCACCGACTTCGTCGATGCCGGATCCGGCAACGATTACACCGGCAACCGCGTACCGTACGCACCGGACGTCACGGCAACGATGAATGCCCGCTACGCCTTCGATCAAAGCGTGTTCGGTGGCCGGCTCGCGCTGATGGGCAACGTCCGCTATGCGAGCCGCAGCTATTTCGACGAGGCCAACGCGCTGTCCCAGGAAGCGTTCGCCATCTATGACGCCGGGCTCGAACTCGCGTGGGATAACGGGGTCACGGCGAAGCTCTTCGTCGACAACATCTCCGATGAGATCTACCGCGAGTACAGCTTCGAGACTGGCGGAATGCATCTCAGCATCCCGAGCGAAGGCCGTCTTGTCGGCGTATCGCTCACGGCGAAGTATTGAGTATGGCTATTACCGATGTCGGACGCGACGATGAAGCGAAGGTCCTGAGCTTCCCTCGCATCTTCCTCGCCATCGGCGGGATCTATGTGGCGCAGAGCCTGGTATCGGGCCTGACGTTTCAATCGCTTCCCGCGATCCTGCGCCATGCCGGGCTGCCTCTTGAGCAGATCGGCCTGCTCTCGCTCGGCTTGCTGCCGTGGGCGCTGAAGTTCCTTTGGGCGCCGTGGATCGAGCGCTTCCGGATCGGATCGCCCAATGGGTCGCGTGCGATTGTCGCTGTGGGGCAGATCGTCGTCACGGTGGCGCTGCTATCCCTCGCGATTGTTCCGCTGAGCGATTTTCCGATGCTCTTGGCGGTTCTTCTGGTTGCCGCGGCAGCGGCGGCGACGATCGATATCGCCTGCGACGGATTTGCCGTCGACCAGCTTGCCGAGAACCGGCGCGGTTGGGGAAACACCGCCCAGGTTGGCGGCTCCTACCTGGGCTTCATGCTGGGGGGAGGTGCCTATCTGTGGGGCGTGGCGCACGTCGGATTTCCGAAGGCAACTCTGTGGCTCGCCGCGAGCCTGGTGATCCTGAGCCTCCCGTTCGTTCTTCTTGCACGCGATCGGAGGACGGCCCGAGCCCACGCACCGCACATCCCTTCGCTCCGGTTCGCGCTCGTGCGGCCCGAGGTCCGGATCGGGATCCTGCTCGTCCTGATTGGCGGGATTGGTCCTCGCGTGGCCGCGAGCCTTACCGGACCGTTCCTGATCGACCGGGGTGTCGATCTCGGCGTCGTAGGCATCCTCAACGGGACGGCCTCTCTGACGGCGGGGCTGGCGGGAACGGTTGTCGGCGGCGCACTCGTCCACTGGCTCGGCGCCCGCCTCGCTGCCATCGCCGCACTCGGCCTGGACGTGCTGGCCCTCGGCGCTTTGTTTCTCGTGAGCTTCGTCGTCGCGCCGTCTCTTCCGGTTCTGGTCGCCGCTCTCCTCGCCCTGACCACTGCCATGGCGATCGGCTTCGTGGCGCTCTATGCGCTGCTGATGGGAGCGTCTTCGCCCCGCCAGGCCGGTGTCGATTTCACGCTGTTTCAATGCGCCGACGCAACGACGGCAACCATCTCCGGGCTTGCCGGCGGCGTGCTGGCGGCATCGCTCGGCTATTCGGCGGTGTTCGGCCTCGCAGGCGCGATCGCAGCCGCTGTCGCACTCGCCGCCGTCCAACTGACGCGACGCATTGCGAATGTCAATCACGGAGCATGACGTGCAAAAGAAAGCCTTGATCGTCGGAGCTGGCGTTGCGGGCCTTTCTGCCGCCTGGTGGTTGAAAAAAATCGGTTGGCACCCGGTGCTCATCGAGCGCGCGCCGGACCTGCGCAGCGCCGGCCACATGCTGGGCCTTTCCGGGCCAGGGTTCGAGATCGCGCAGCGCATGGGGATCGGACCTCAACTCGATGCCGCCGCCTGCACCGTCAACGAGAACATCTATCGCGACCGCAAAGGACGTGAGCTCCTGCGTCTGCGCTATCGCGAGGTCCTCAAGGATCTTTCCTATGTCGCGCTTCGCCGCACAGATCTTGTCCAAGCGCTTCGGGACGCGTTGCCGGCCGATCTCGATATCCGGTTCGGCGCGGTCGTCGAGAGCATCGACGACGGAGGCGAGGAAATCGCTCTGCGCCTCGCGGACGGCACGGAGATGGCCGGTGATCTTGTGATCGGCGCGGATGGGCTCAGATCCTGGATGAGGAGAACCTGCTTCGGACCCGACGAGGCTTTCTTCAAAGAGCTCGGCTATCGCTTCGCCACCTATGATCTTGAGGACGTGATTGGCCTCGGCAGCGACTTCCTCTCCTACACGGAGCCGGGGCACGTCGCCGAATACTATACGCTCCACGACGGGCGTCTCGCCGCGCTGCATGTCTGGCGAACCGAGGAGACCGGCTTGGTTCCTCCCGAGGCGCGCTGGGAAATGCTGCACCACGTCTCGCGCAACACACATCCGAGCGCCCGGCGGATTTTGGAAGTTGCCGAGCGCGGCCCGGTGCCGCTAATCGACAATCTGACGATGGTCGACATGCCGTCCTGGTCGAAGGGGCGGGTGGTGTTGCTCGGAGATGCCGCCCACTGCTTGACGCTGATCTCGGGACAGGGAGCCGGCATGTCGATCGCGTCGGCTTCGATCTTGGCGCAGGAACTCGCCGAGCGCCCGCTCGCCGACGCGCTCGCCCGTCACGATCAGCGGCTTCGCCCTTCCATTCTCAAGCTGCAGGAGAGAAGCCGCAAGATGGGCTCTCTCTTCATCCCTGCGACACCGCTATCGTTTCACGTGCGAAATTTCATCCTGCGGCATATGCCGCGCGATTGGCTCTCCCGCTATTTTTTGAATGCCGTACAGTCTGAGATCCTTGTCTCTCAGGACATCGTCCAGTCGAAGATTTGAGTCACGGGAGGTCCTTGTTTTGCACACCCATTCGCTCGACCTCTGGCGTCATTCGCACGTCTTTCTCGGCTCAGAACACCACGGCAACGAGCGCCGCGTATGGTTGGTGGTTGCGCTCACGACCGTCACGATGGTGGCGGAGATCGTTGCCGGCAGCATGTTTGGCAGCGTCGCCTTGACGGCCGACGGATGGCATATGGGAACACATGCCGCCGCCCTTTCGATCAGCGGCTTAGCCTACGCGTTCGCACGGCACCAAGCGGGCAATCCGCGCTATTCGTTCGGCACTGGCAAATTCGGCGAGCTGGCAGGGTATACGAGCGCGGTTCTGCTTGCGCTGGCCGCAATAGGCATCGCGTATCAGGCGTTCGGTCGCTTTCTCGATCCGGTAGAGATCCACTATGCTGAAGCTATGCTGGTGGCGGTCGTCGGCTTAGTCGTGAACCTCGCCAGCGCATGGTTGCTCGGCCATGATCATGCCCACCATCCTGGCGATGCCGAGGGACATGTGCACTCCCATCCGCATCACGCCGACGGAAATCGTCGCGCCGCATTCGCTCACGTGATCGCCGATGCGCTGACGTCCGCCCTCGCGATCTTCGCTTTGCTGGCGGCAAGCCTGTTTGGATGGGCATGGATCGATCCGCTTGTCGGCGTCATCGGGGCCGCTCTCATCGCGGTATGGTCGTTTGCTCTCATCCGCGCCACGGCTTCGGTTCTGCTTGACGCGATGCCGAGCGACGAGATTGCGCGCGCTGTACGCACCGAGATCGAGCGGGGAGACGACCGTGTCGTTGATCTGCACCTTTGGCAACTCGGTCCCGGTCACCTCGGCGCAATCGTTTCAATCGTGTCCCACACTCCGCAGCCTGTTTCCGAGTACCGATCCCGATTGGAGAAGATTCGAGGCTTGTCGCATATTACGGTCGAAGTGCAGCAGTGCGGTTAAGTACCTCTCCGGCCGCTCGGCGGCCGTGCGCAGCAGCGTCTTTAGCTTCGAGAACGCCGGATCGATGGGATTGAGGCCGGACAAGCAGGGCGGCAGCCATATTCGGCCACCATGGCATGCGCCCTCGGGCGGGCGCGCGCATTGGCATCGCGCACGTGACTTACAGCTTGTCGATGGATCACTGAGCTGCTGTCTCAGATTTCTGGAACAGGTCCATATTGGCTTCCCCCCAAGCTGAGAGGGAGAGAAGGATCGGGATGAATGTCCGGCCCCGATCGGACAAGCTGTATTCGACCTTGGGTGGCACCTGAGCGTAGACGACGCGATTGATCAGTCCGTCGGCTTCCAATTCCCGCAATTGATTGGTCAGCGTCCGCTGCGTGACCCCAGACATCAAGCGCATCAACTCGTTGAAGCGAACCTCGCCTCTTTCGTGAAGATACCAAAGCGCAACGCTTTTCCACTTTCCATCGATCAGGCTGATCGCGGCCTCTACCGCACAGCCGGGATTGCTATCCAAACTGGTATGGCGCCGCTTGACCATGGCAGTATCCTTTTGTGCACTTAGTGTAATTTTTGTGCGTATTACCGAAACAACATATACGCGCTATCTAGATCTTACCAATACATGGATTGAGAAAAGGTGAGATCATGACCAACTCAATGAAAGCGATCGTCCTCAGCAAATTCGGTGGCTTCGACGCTTTCGAGTTGCGCGATGTTGCCGTACCGGCTGTCGGACCTCGGCAGGTCCGGGTGCGCGTCCACGCCACCGCCATCAATCCTCTGGACTATCAGATCCGTCGTGGCGACTACGCCGACTACGTGCCGCTCCCCGCCATCACCGGTCACGACATTTCCGGCGTCGTGGAAGAGAGGGGGGCGAATGTCACCGAGGTCGACATAGGCGACGAGGTTTACTACACGCCCAAAATCTTCGGCGGCCCCGGCTCATACGCGGAGCAGCACGTGGCCGACGTCGAGCTCGTCGCTCGCAAGCCGCGCAACATCAACCACCTGGAGGCCGCCAGTCTGACGCTGGTTGGCGGCACGGTCTGGGAAGCTTTGGTGAGCCGCGCCCAGCTTGCCGTTCACGAGACCGTTCTGATCCATGGTGGCGCGGGCGGTGTGGGTACGATAGCGATTCAGCTTGCCAAGGCGATGGGTGCGCGGGTCATCACGACGGCGCGCGGCAGCAACCATGACTTCGTACGTTCGCTCGGAGCGGACGAGGTCATCGACCACACCTCCGATGACTATGTCTCAGCCGTGGCGGACCTGACTCGGGGGCAAGGGGTAAACGTCGTCTTCGATACCATCGGCGGCGATACCCTGGCGAGAAGCCCGCTGGCTCTCGCGGATGCCGGACGGGTGGTCAGCATCGTCGACATCGCGCAACCGCAGAACCTGATCGAGGCTTGGGGAAAGAACGCCGCCTACCATTTCGTATTCACCCGCCAGAACCGGGGCAAACTCGATGCGCTGACAAACCTTGTCGAACGCGGCCTGATCAAGCCGGTGATCGGCGCGGTGCTTCCCTTGGCTCGCATGGGCGAAGCGCATGAACTGCTCGAAGGCGGGGGCTCCCGTGGACTTCGAGGTAAGGTGGCGATCGACGTTGTGGACCAGACTGTCGAGCTTCCCACGCCGCGATAGATACATCGATAAGGCAGCGGTATTTCCCCGCGCGGGAGAGCGATGGTGGTGTCGGCAAACAGGTGATTTGCGTCACGTTGGAAGCCATGGCGCAATGCCGACACGAAGAGGAGGTGGCCGCTTCCGCGGTGAGTCCGTTTGCCTGCGGCCACCATCAGGTTCGGCGAGAGGCTTTACGTTTATGATGGAAACGATGCCTCCCCCTCACCCGGCGCGTCATGGCGGAGCCATGCTTCGCATGGCTGGGGAGAGGGACAAGGTGAGGGGGCGCAGCACGCGATTCCATCTAAGTCAGAGCGACTCTAGGTTGGCGGGTCGGACGTGCGTCTCGGCAAGTATCGACCTCAGGGCAGCGCTGTGAAGCGCGTGGTACACTCCGAAATCATTTTCTTTCACCAGCGATAAGCCGCGCGAGGACCATCGTAAGCGCTGGCAACGCCAGCGACGCGGCAACCACCAGCGCAACGCCTTCCGCCCCGCCTGGCCCCGAAACACCGATCGACGCATAAAGCGACGACACACCGATGTTGGCGAGGGTCGACACCCCAAAAACTTTTGCAAACGAAAGCCCTATCGCACCGGATGCGATGACCGACAGCTCGCCCAGGACCGGGATCGGGCGGCAAGCGGCGACGACGATGAGGCCATGGCGAGCGAGGAGATCCGAGACGTAGCCGAAATCCCGTTGCTCGCCTTCATCGTTGGAGAAATCGCGGCCCACAGTCTTGCCGATCCAATATCCCAGCACACACGCAAGGCTCAGCCCCGCGGCCCCGATGATCACGCCGGTGGCCGTTCCGAGCAGATTGCTGAGCAGCGCGATGATCAGCCCGGACGGGATCACGAGAAAGAGATCGGCGACGAGCAGAACGATGCCGATGGCTGCTATAGCCAATCGTGATCGGTCATCGGTGATCGTCTCTTCTGCGATCCGGCCGAAATCGCCGTCGAAAAGAATGTAAGGCAGCGCAGAGATCACTATAAACACTGCAATCCATGACAGATAGACGAGGAACATGCGCACCGACCGCGCGCGTCGTGCCGATTGGGGACGGGCGGGATCATCCCAGGATGAAGGATCTGACTGGTCGCTCACGGGGCGGCTCCGGCATACTTTCATCTCGCGCCCTGGCGCTCGGTAACGGCGCTACGCCACAACGTCACTGAGGCTCTTACTTGCGATGACCGAGCAATGCAAATCTCAGGCGGCCATGGACCCGCGTATCGCGAAAGCCATGCTCATGCTCGAAGAGAGGATGAGCGAAGACCTGCGGATCGAGGACATCGCAAAGATGCTCGGTTTATCGCTCCACCACTTCCATCGCCTGTTTGTGTCCGAGAGCGGAGAAACGCCCGCCGGTTATCTGCGCCGGATTCGCCTCGATTCGGCAGCGCTTCAGCTTCAATGGTCCGATCAGCCGTCCCGATCGATCGGCCATTTACGGGGCTATGCAAGCCAAGCGGCCTTTACGCGCGCGTTTCGAGATCGGTTCGGCGTGACCCCGTTGGAATATCGAAAGGCCTTTAGGCGGCAGCAGCGATGCCATTGCGACACGATCGGCGCGTTCGAAATATCGGTTCGGGAGGTCGAAAGCTTCTTGGTTCTTTCCAGGCGGTTTATCGGGGACATCTCTTCGATCCCGCAGTACTGGGAGAGATTCCTTGAGCAATTGCCGCCAGCGCAGCTCTATCCCGCGTCCGCCGTCTACCTCGGATTGCTGCACGACGATCCTGACGTCACTCCCGAGCATCAGACGAGGTACGATTGCGCGATTACGGTTCCGCAGGATTGGCGAGATCGCGCTTCTTCAGAAAATCTCGGGCTGAACATTACGACAACCAGGGCTGGTCTTTATGCCTGTCTCGATCACGTCGGGCCGCCGGACTCCATTCCAGGGAGCTACGATCTTCTCTGCCGCACGTGGCTCCCGCGAAGCGGATATCACGCCACCGACGATCCCGCGGTCGAATTGCATTATGTGCCGCGCCATCGCCAGAACCCCCAGCAGCGCAGGTTCACGATCCTGTTGCCGATAGAATAGCAACAGTCGCCGATCAAATACCGCCGGACGTACGAATTTTTCGCGCCAATATCAAAAGCGAGCAAACCCCTTCTCGCAATTTTTGTTAGCCGGGACGTGTGCGCCGTTTTTCGGCAAGCGGCGGCTTCGAGAGTGCGAAGGGGAAGACATGGCCACGAAAATCAAACAACGGCCTGCTGGCAGCTCGGCATCCGTTTTAGATGGCCAACGATTTCTTCGGAGCCTGCGCCTAGGCACGGCTGTAGTGACGTGCCTCGCGGCCTACGCGACCCCTGATCGCGCATCGGCGCAGGTCATCGTGACAGGCGACGTCACGCCGGCTGGCGCTCAGTCGCCGGTATGGAACGTGCCCGACGGTATCGATCTCATCGTAGGCGAGGTCGCTGACGGCACGATGTCGATTATCGGAAACGCCCAAGTGCACAGTGAATACGGAATCCTGGGGCGCGCGGCAGGCGCATCGGGCAGCGTGACGATTCAAGGGCTCGGCGCGGCGTGGAACGTTGATTTCCTCACAGTAGGTTGGGAGGGCGAGGGGGTACTGACGGTGGGGCCCGATGGTACGCTGCGGACAGAAGCTGTCGCTGTAGGTTCGGATGCACCCTATCAAGGCATCGTAACAGTCGCCGGCCAAGGCGCCGCTTGGATCAGCAGCGACCGAATCACAGTCGCCTTCAACGGCGGCGAGATACGCGTCGAGAATGGAGGCAGCGTTCGGGCCTATGCTCTGGACATCGCAGATGACGATGATACGCGGGGCTTCGTAAGGGTCGATGGGCCGGGTAGCACGGTAACGATCATCACTGATCTGATAGTTGGTCGGTATGGCGCGGGTCATCTCGTCATTGCCGACGGTGGCGTTCTAACCAGTCAATTTGCGCTTATCGCGAACGAGGATGACAGCGTCGGCTCAATAATCGTATCCGGCGTTGGGTCCAGATGGCAGAACACGACCGAAATGAAAATTGGCGATTTCGGACATGGAACCATGAACGTCGACGAAGGCGGCGTCGTTGTAACGAATATCGGAATCATCGGCGACGATTCTCCGGGCATCGGCGAGGTTGAGGTCACTGGATCGGGCTCGCGTTGGGACAACAGTACGGATCTGACTGTTGGCCGCTTGGGCCGGGGCAATCTAACGGTTTCGCAAGGAGGGCACGTTTCCGCAGCCAGCGTCACGATCGCTTCCATCGCGGGCTCGACGGGCACACTCGCGATCGGCGCGGCCTTGGGCGACGCAGCCACTGCCTCGGGTACGCTCGCCGCTTCCGCGATCAGTTTCGGGGCAGGTACCGGCACATTGGCCTTCAACCACACCGACACCGGCTACGCGTTCGGCGTGGCCATTTCGGGGAGCGGCGCGATCGCGCACGCGAGCGGCGCCACGACATACACCGGAGACGGGTCTGCGTTCTCCGGACTGACCACGGTGTCCGGCGGAACGTTCAACGTCGGCAATGCGACGGGCGGCACACTCGGCGGATCGCTCAATGTCTCGGCCGGTGCGGGACTGGGCGGCATCGGCACCATCGGCAGCGGCGCCGGCAGCCTCGTCACGGTTGCCGCTGGAGGCTTCCACGCTCCGGGGAATTCGATCGGTACGCAGACCATAGATGGCAACTACGTGCTGCGCGGCACGTTCGTGGTCGAGGGCACGCCCTCGGAAACGGACCGGCTGAATGTCACGGGCGCCGCCGACATCGCGGGCGCAACTCTCGAACTCGATCTGTCTCCAGCCACGGCCGGAAGCTGGAGTCCTATCAACGGACCCTTCACCCTGATAAGCGCCGCCTCGCGGACGGGCGAGTTCGCATCCGTAGTTCACAGCCTGCTTTTTCTCGATCACGACATCGAATACCGTGCCGACGGCGTTTTGCTGACTCTCCTTCGCAACGACATCGATTTCGCGTCCGCGGCCGAAACGCCAAACCAGAACGCAGCGGCGAACGCCTTCGACCAACTGGGCGCAGGCCATCCGATCTGGGATCTTATCGCCATCATGACCGACGAAACCGACGCGCGAGCGGCGTTCGATGCGCTCTCCGGAGAGATCCATGCGTCGGCGCTCACCGCCCTCATGCAGAACAGCCATTTTGTTCGTAACGCGATGAACGACCGCCTGCGGGCTGCATTCGGAGGCGGCACGTCGTCCGCGACAACCAATACGGCTGCCATGACGCCGGCCTATAGCCTTGGTGGGCCGGGCCGCGGCACGCGTGGAGACGTGCAGACATCGCGCCCGCCACAGGGCCTCGTCGCATGGTCGACGGCGTTCGGATCATGGGGCGAGCACGATGGCGACGGAAACGCCGCAAGCCTTTCGACGCGCAACGGAGGTGTGCTCTTCGGTCTGGACGGCGACATCGCGAGCGCCCGGGCTGGCCTGTTCGGCGGCTTTAGCCGTACGGACTTCAACTCGCGTGCGCGTGCGTCGTCCGGCGAAAGCGACAACTATCATCTCGGCCTCTACGCCGGACGCATGTGGAGCGCGCTCGCGCTCCGCGCGGGGCTCGCCTATACGTGGCACGAGGTCGAGACGGACCGTACGGTGGCGTTCCCCGGCTTCAACGAGCAGATCGAAGCAAGCTACGATTCTGGCACCTTCCAAGCCTTCGGCGAACTGGGCTACCGGCTTGGCACGCGCGCGTCGTTCCTTGAACCGTTCGCAAATCTCGCGCATGTCAATCTGCGCCGCGACAGCTATGCGGAGACCGGCGGAGCGGCCGCTCTCTCCACAGCAAGCGAGACCCACGATACCACCTTCACGACGATAGGCCTGCGCGCCGAGGCCGTGGTGTGGGCCGGAGCCACGGTTGTGACGGCCCGGGGTCTCGTCGGCTGGCGGCATGCGTTTGGCGACATCGCCCCTTCGGCCACGCACGCTGCGGTCGATGCCGGACCTTTCACAGTGCTGGGCACGCCGCTCGCCGCGAACGCGGCCGTGATCGAAGCCGGGATCGACGCCGTGCTTGCGGACGATGTCACCTTCGGCGTGGCGTACCATGGGCAACTGGCGTCAGATGCGGACGAGCACGGTCTATCGGCTAAGA
Source organism: Hyphomicrobium nitrativorans NL23 (assembly GCF_000503895.1). Taxonomy (NCBI): domain Bacteria; kingdom Pseudomonadati; phylum Pseudomonadota; class Alphaproteobacteria; order Hyphomicrobiales; family Hyphomicrobiaceae; genus Hyphomicrobium; species Hyphomicrobium nitrativorans. The sequence goes on along the minus strand of NC_022997.1, from coordinate 3,489,181 downwards.
TTGGCGTTCGCTTCTAAACGGACGGCCACGCCCTCCCGAGAGATGGGGCGTGCTCGGCAAGCAAAGCCTTCCGTGTTGAACGGCCGATCCAGCCGATCCGAGCGTTGGGCCTTGTCGTAAACCTCGTAAGCGCCTGGTTGCTCTGCCATGATCATGCCCACCATCCAGGCGATGCTCGGAGGCATGTGGCCTCCCCTGCACATGCGCATCCGCATCACGCCGACGGCAATCGTCGCGCCGCGTTTGCTTGCGTGACGCCCGATGCGCTAACGGCCGCACGCGCGATCTTCCTTTTTTGCTGGCGGCAAGCCTGTTTGGATGGGCATGGATTGATCCGCTTGTCGGCGTCATCGGGGCTTGGATAAGCTGCTGGGCGCGGGGTTCTCTGGTCGGGGCTAAGCCTGCGCGTCGATGCAACTCGTTTTCCCGTGTCGCGGCAAGTAAACTCCCGAGTAGCCGGCGAACGTGTAAGACGCGCGGCGCGGGGAGGGGCTGTGGAAGAGGAAGCGCGCAAAGGCAAAGGCTGGTACGCGACGTTCGCGCTGCTCGTCGTCGTTGCTTTCGTTGCGATCTACGCACTGACCGGCCAGGACGCGCTTGGCGCCGCAGGACGGTTTATCTGGAACGGTCTGGTCGTCGCGGCGAACGGCATCATCCGTGTTGCCGGCAGCCTGGGCCAGATGTTGGCGCGCGGCGTGGGCTGGCGCCGTCTCTCGCGCCTGACGACGGTTTTCACCGGCGTTGGGCTCGGATACGCGGCCAGCGTCATCGTCAGCGACAGCACCGTCGGCAAAGCGCGTGGCTGGCGCGGAAAACTGCAGACGGCCATCAAGATCGTCCGCGAGAAATGGCAGAACCTTCCGCTCGTCGTGAAACTGCTCGTCGTGGTCGGGCTGATCGCCAGCCAGATCTATTTGCACGTCTTCCTGGTCGTCTTTCCGATCGCGTTCCTCGTTCCGGTCGTGCGAAAACTTTGGGTCCGGGTCGCGGATGCCGTCTTCGGAAGCTGGTATTGGAAAACGTTCGGAAGCACCCATCGCTCGACCGTGTCCGCGATGAGGCGGTTGCCGTTCGTACGCCCGATCACGGAAGGTTTCCGGCTTCTTCGCTTGCGCTATCTCTATGCGTGGCGGCTGTGGCGATACCATCCGCGCTATCGCGATCCGGAAAGCAGCACGCGCCGCGTCAGCCTTGTCGAGCCGATACGATTGTGGTGGCGCGGCGAGTTGGATGGCTATGTGGGTCGCCCGCTTCTGTCGGGGCGCAAACGTGCCGTCACGCCCCCCTGACGGTGCGGAGGCGAAGCAATAGGGTTACGGGTAAGCCCGCGACGGCGCGTGAAACGCGCTTTGCAGCTTCAGCGACAGGATGTTGTCGCGACGGCCCGCGAGGGTGCAGTCCGCTTCACGCCGGTCGGCGCTGGAGTAGAGCTTGAGCGGCCCTCTGAGGAGCGCGGGCTTGATGTCGTCGTGCCAAAGCACGATCTCGGCCGTGAGAGGGGAAAGATCGCGGATCGTGCAGGGGCGCGGCATGATGAGGCCGTTGGCCCAAAGGAAGCCCTCTCTCATGCGCGGACTACGACGAAACTGCGCAGGTTCCAGCGATTGGCGATCCGTCTTTCGCTTTTCGGGCGCCTGATCCCGAGAGAGTGTCGAGACCAGTGTTTTCCAGAAGTCCATGATCGCGTCCGTCTGCAAGAGCCATCCGCGACCGACATTCGGCAAAGAGGGTGAAAAATTTCCTAATCGCGGCAGCAGACGGCAGCGCCTCTCCCTTCGCGCAAGGCCGAGACAAAACCCGCTCGTTCAGGGTAACGAATTGAAATCATGCGATCTTATTCGCATCCATTTTTCCTCGCGGAGAGCAAATGCCGGAACTATCGCGATCCCCCGGCGTTCCGAAACGAACGGACGTGGAGGACGAAGCATGGATGACCGCAAGAACATCGATCCGACCGATTCGCGTCAGGCGACGCCCCAACGGATGAACTATCGTGTGCTCACGCGGTCGCTTTTGATCGCGCTCGTCGTGGCCGCCGTTGTCTATGTCTTCTTTTATTCTCAGTCGCCGGGCTGATCGTATCGCAGATCCTAAATCGGCTCTTGTCCCAGCTCGTGTCTCTCAAGCCTGTTCGCGCCGGCTGATCGCAGAAAGTCTTCCGTAGGCTGGCCATCGCACGCGCGTCGTGCGATGAAATTCGTCCGCTCCTTCGTTAGGGCGGATCGCAGCCGCGCGGGAGTGGGATCGCCCGGCGAAGAAAGCCGGACGTGGGGACAATGGACGCGATCGACCTGCTGCTGCGCTTTGTCGGCGCGTTCTACGTTTTCGCAGCCTATGTCGCCGCGCGCGCCAGCCTGATGGCGCTTTTGATCGACCGGGCCATTGCCGCCATTGGCGGAAAGCTGCCGCCGCGTGCGGATCTTCTCAAGGGCTACTGGCTCGTTTGCGCATCCGTTCTTGTGATGATCGGCGGCGCCGCGTTGCTGTTTTTGCTCGATGTGGCCGTGTGGGCCTTCCTCGCGTCCTCGATCGGCCAAGCCGTCTATCTCTTCTATGCCGCGCCGAGATACTTCGATGTCGAGGAACCGCCGGACGAGACGGGCCGCCGCCAAACGTTCAATGCGTTCGTCATTTATCTTCTCGCCACGGCCGTCGTCGTATGGGCGGCCGCAACTGGCCGCCTCGCGGGCATCGCGGAGGTGTCTTGGCCGGTCGTCGTGATACCCGCCACGATGGTCGTGGCGCACGTGGTCTACGTCCTTTGGATGGGCGGGATGCCAAGTGCCGGCAGCGCTGCCGCGTCGCCGTTCGATGCGCCCCTGTTCAGTGGTGCGAACGGTGAACCGCCACGCCCGCTTTCGGAAGCGAAAGCCATCAAGGTCATGACGGACTACTTCACCCACCCGCTCTGGGCGTTGGATCAGGATCTATACGGCGACATTGCGCCCGAAGAGATGGGCCTCTCGGAGGAACTGACGCGCGACCTCAACGATTGGGCGGAGGCATACAACGCGTCGCTCGACAGTGAGGATCCTTCGCAAAGCGTGTGGAGCGAAGAGCGGCATAAGGCGCACGAGGCTATGGCACGGCCGCTCGCGATACGATTGGCGCGCGAGCGGCCGGACCTCACAGTCTACGTACTTGAGCCGGAGGTGGGGTGGTTCCTGTCCGCGCACAGGATGACCTCTGACGAACCCGCATCAGGCGAGCGTCTTGCCGTCCTTTGCGGACGTCACCGCCGCTTCGAGGTGCTGAACCAGCGCATCTTCGAGACCGAGCGTTGCTGCAAGATAACGGAGATAGGCCGTCTCTGCCGGCGTATCGGCTTCGATGGCGATCGACGAGGCGAGATAGACTTCGCTTCGCATTTCGGGCGTAGCGGTGGCGGCGGCAAACTGCTGCGGCGACCAGGGCTGCGCGATCTCACGCTCCAGGAACTGCTGCTCCTCGCCGGATACGCCAAGAGCCGAAAGCCGCCCAAGAATCTGCTGGCGCTCTTGTGCGTCGATGAGCCCGTCCGACAAGGCTGCCGCGATCATCGCCCGCAAGAGCAGCAGCGCATGAGCGTCTTCGGCAGGCGCGCCGGGCAAAGTCGCGCCCGTGCGGGCCGCTTGCAGAAACTCCGCAGCCCGCGTGCCGATCAGAGGCTTGCCGTCGCGATAATTCGAATAGGCCTTGTAGGCGAGCCCGCCGAGCGCTGCGGCCGCGCCGAGCTTGAGCGCATCGCCCGCCAACTCGCGGCTGGATTTGGAGCCGAGCAGCAACGTGGCGAGCGCACCCGCTGCCGCGCCTCCCGCGAGGCCTCCGCCTTGGTTGCGGAGGAAGTCCTTGGCTTGCGAGAGGAGATCCCCGCCTTGCGCCCCCTCCGCCGCGGACGTCACGCCCCGGCCCGCCACCGGCACCGAGCCGGAGCTTTGCGCGGGATCCGACCCGCCGGTTCCATTCAACACCAGATCGAGAAGCCGTGTCGGGTCGATCATCGAGGGTCTCCAAGCCACTTGTCCTGAACGAGGCGTAGATAGGAAGACCAACCCCGACCTCAAGGCCGCGCGGGCGAAATATATCGCCCAAACGTCGGCGGCCTTCACCAGAGATCGCTTATCGATCGGGCAAACTGCCTGCCCCCTGGTCACGGACATCGAAAAAGACAAGGCCGCGTCAAAAACGCCGTCGAGACGCGCTTGTGTGGCCACACGAATATGCGCTTAAACGCCCAGGGGATCGGGGAAAATTCATAGGTCGGGAGTGGGGATGCGGGCGCCCAATGCGATTGATTTCTGGCGGGGTGTCGCGCTGGTGATGATTTTCATCAACCATGTCCCGGGCATGGTCTATTCGCACCTGACGCTTCGCGATTATGCCATTTCGGACGCGGCGGAGCTTTTCGTGTTCCTCGCCGGCTGCTCGCTTGCGTTCGTCGCGGGCGGCAAGGCCGGTACGAAACCGTTGCAGCAGGTGATCGTGCGCCTCCTCTCGCGCGCATTCGAGATCTGGCAGGCGCAGATCGTTATCATCTCCGTCGCCATCGCGATGCTTGCGGCCGGAGCCATTGCGTTCAACGATCCGCTGCTGATCGAGTGGCACGGCGCGGGGCCGGTATTTTCCGACACGGCGCGCGCCTCTATCGGGCTGGTGCTCCTCACCTACCAGATCGGCTATTTCAACATTCTGCCGCTCTATGTTGTCCTCTTGCTGTTGGCGCTCGTGTTCGTCGTCATTGCGCGCCGTTCGCTCGCGGCCGCCCTCGCCGCGTCCTTTGCGCTCTATGCTGCAACACTCACGTGGCAGCTCCAACTGCCGAGCTGGCCCGCCCAAGGCGCGTGGTTCTTCAATCCTCTCTCCTGGCAAGTTCTCGTCGTGCTCGGCTTTGCCGTCATCACGCTGCAACAAACGCATCCCAGTCAGTGGCGGTCCGTTGTCTCGCGCCTATGGCCGGTGTCTCTGGTTGTCGTCGCGATGGGGACGGGTATCGTTTGGATGGACTATCGCCCAGATCCGATGGCCGTTCCCCATCCGCGCTTTTTCTTTCTTTTCGATAAGCAATTTCTCTCGCCCGTCCGCATCTTGAACATCGTGGCCGTCGCGATTGCGTTCTATCCTCTGTTTCCTATACTCGCTCGCTCGACGGCTCCCATGGTGCGTTACTTCAGCAGCTTGGGCCGCAACTCGCTTATCGTGTTCTGTATGGCCTCGTTGCTCGCGCTTGCCGGACAGATCGCGCGTTACGTCGGCGAGCCGGGCTTTCTGTTTGATACGGGGATCGTGATTGTTGGGCTCGTGGTATTGAGAGTGACGGCATGGATCGCCGAATTGCAGCCCTCGTCCTCCTAGCAAGCGGATTTGCAATCGCGCTCGGCTTTCATTTCGGTACCGACAGGGCGACGCCCGAAAGGCAAGCGGCGCCATCCGCGATCTCGCACGGCCCTGCGCCTTTGAGGATCGACGGTGTTGTGGTGGAGGCGCGTGCGCTCTCGGCGCAATGTCGCGTCGCGAGCGCTCCGTTCGAAGGCCACGCGCCGCTTCCTTCCGTGCGTCGGGCGCTCATGGAACAAAGACCGGCCCGCATTGTCTCGCTGGGCCCATCGTCGGTGCTTTCAGCCGACACCTCGTCCCCGATCGCCAGCTATCCGAGCGAACTCGAACGCGACCTTGAAGCGAGCGGCGTTGACGTCGAGATCATTGCGCGCACGCAGGAAGGTGCCGTCGCCGGCGACGCGGCCGAGCGCCTCAAGGCGGAGGTGACCCGGCTGAGGCCGGACCTGCTCGTCTGGCAGGTCGGAACCAACGATGCGGTAGCTCGGCTCGATGCCGATGGCTTCGCCGACCGTCTCCGCGAGACACTGGGCTGGCTCGCCAGCCATAAGATCGACGTCGTGCTCGTCGATCCTCAATACGTGGCGCGCTTATCGGACGACGAAGGATATACCGGCATCGTGGATCGCGTGGCGGCGGTGGCGAGCGAAAAACACGTCCTGCGCGTCAACCGCTACGATGCAATGGCGGATCTCGCGCGCACGCACCCGTCCTGGTCGCATCTCACCGCGGATCGCTTTCGCCTTTCGGACATGGGCTACCGATGCGCGGCCGAATACACGGCCGACGCGATCGTCGCCGGCGTAAACGTGGCAGCAAAGGCAGACGGCGGTTTGACACGATAAGAGTGCCGGGAAGAGCCCGCGCCGCCGCGTGTGGCAGCGGCACGAGCTGCGTCGGTCAGGGCGAGAAGCGCACGACGCTGTCCTCTCCGAGCCGGAAACGCCGCCCGTAGGGCAGGCAAATCCCCGAGCTGACGGACGCGAGATCCTCGATGGGATGCTCGGTGCAATCGCCCGAAGGCCGCGACAGGTAGAACTCCGAGTGGAAGAGCCCCTCCGCTTCCTTGTTCCGGCTGTCGATGCCGAGCGCTTCGAGCTGATGAAGAACTTTGCGGAACTCCTCCTCCGATTGGAAGCGCCGCTGCACGAACGTGACGCCGCTGAGCTTTTCGGTCACGTGTCCGTGCTGATCGAGGAGGCTGGCGAAGCGGTCGTAAGGGAACATGCGAAGCACGAACGACGCGATCCAGGGCCTGGGCTCGCCGATCGCGTCGAGCACGCGTGACAGCGTGCGCTCCGTGACGTAGCCGATGGCGCCTGTCGAGATGATGAGATCGACACCGCGCAACGCATCCCGGCTGGCCTGGGAGAGGTCCTCCTGCTCAAGATTTTGCGTCACGCCGGCATCGATGAGGCCGACCGTGCGCGCGAAGTCGATGGCGGGCTGCGACACGTCGCATCCGACGATCTCGACGTCGTGTTTCGGCCAGGACGCGTAGAAATGGCGATCCAGCGCGATCAGTTCGCGGGTGGAGATTTCCGCGTTCTGAAGATCCATGTAGCGTTGCTGGAGCGAGGCGAATTCCAAGGGAAAACGGATCAGTGCGGCGTTGTTGCCGTAGCTGCATCCGATATCGAGAACCTTGATCGGCCGTCCTTTGAGATCTTCCAGCGCCGCGATCAAGTTACGGAAGATGCCTTTGGCCAAGTCCGGGATGACGTAGTTGAGGCCACCGAGAACGCGATAATACTCCCGCGGGTCCGGATGCGAATAGATGCTGTCGAAGCACGCCTTGGCGCTGTTGGCGGTCCGCACACCGGCGCCGTTTCCGAAATGCTTGACGTTGTTCGTATGCTCCATTGGCCTGTTCTCCCTGCAAGCATATGGGGTGGTGATCGAAGGCGTCTTCGGCCTTCAGGCGAATGCCCTGTCGGGCGACGACCGTCACGAGACGTTCGCAAAAAGTGGGAAGGCGCGGCCGCTCAGGGCCGTTCTGCGATTCCACTAAAATCGGAACGGTTCCAGGTCCGATCAGGGAGGCGCGTAGGAAGGGGACGCGCGGGTGCGCCCGCAGTCTTCACCAGCAGGAGAAGCGCGTGAAAGCTCGCTCCAAACGGAAGGAGGCGGTCGGAGCAGAGAGGGGGGAGTGGGCTCGGTGCCCGGACGTGCGGGGCGCATTTCGAGAGCGTGGTCCAGGAAAAAGTCTACCTGTCCGGCCCCATCGAGCACCACCGTTATCCTTTTAATCTCAAGCTCAACGGGGAGGCCCGGAGGGCCTCCAACCCTGTTCGTCTCAGGATATAAATCCGAACGACAAGATCACAACGGCGGACGCGACGAGAGCGAGATCGAACAGCTTAACTCCGCGAGGCATCGTTCGGCGTCTCCTACCTTAACCGGCGGCAGGCTCGGGGCAACCCGCGATGGACGCGCGACGAAGGCCGTGCGGCCGGGCCGGCGGGACCAGATCGGCCGAGGCCGTGAGCGGTCCCGTGGAATAGGGATCGGAGAACGGCACCACCATGACGTGGGCAAAACCTTGGGATTGGGCCGAAGGCAGGCGATGGTCGGGCACGGCCTCAAGGGGAGCGTGATTCATCGGTTCCTCCGTTGAATAGGTTAATGCCTAAGTTGGTGACGAGGAACTTGGGGGGTTTGGCCCCTGGGCAGCAATTGGCAAGAGTACGTAGATACTCCACGTAGGTATTTTTACGTATTCGTGTGGAGATCTGGCGGGCGGGAAGAGACGTGCGCTGTTCCGTTTGGAGACACGTCAACAATAATCTTTTCATTACAATGAGTTGGTGAAATCATAGCGGATCGGTGCGACACCGGCGCCCGCAATGCGATCCTCAGGCGACGTTTGTGCTCTAAGGGACGGCAACAGGATTCTTGCCTGCGTGCGGGCAAAAAAATGAAGGGAAATTCGGCAGATCCGATGATGGACGCCCGCATTTATCAAAGGCTTCTCATCGGCGTGGCCTTCCTCGCGGCGTACGTGGCGCTCGACTACGTGAGTTTCGTGAAGCCCTATCGCGGGCTCGGGATCACGCCCTGGAACCCGCCTCCCGGCTTGAGTATCGCGGTGATTTTTCTCGGAGGATGGTTTTACGCTCCCTTCGTCCTGATCGCCCCGTTTCTGGCGGATGCCATCGTTCGCGGCTCGGCGCTTGGTGTGGGCCTGGAGCTGGTCCTGTCGCTCGCGCTGGGAGGCACCTACCTCGTGGCCGGGCTTGTCCTGCAGCGTATTACGGCCTTCGACCCCAGATTTCGCTACGTGCGCGACGCGCTGACGTTGAGCGGTGTGGCCGCAGCCGGAGCGACGGTCGCTGCAACTCTTTACGTCCTGATCCTTCTAAGTACTGGGACGATCTTTCAGACTGAGGTGATCGCGGTCGCCTGGCGTGCGGCGCTGGGCGATGTCATCGGCATCCTCGTCATCGCGCCGCTCGTGCTGTTGGCGGTGACGTACCGTCCTTGGCCCACGGTGGGTCCATTGGCCGTGGTCCAGTTTCTCACCCTTTTCCTGATGTTGGCCATCGTCTTCGGCTATCGGGAGGCCACCGCGTTCCAGCTCTTCTATCTGCTCTTCATCCCGTTGCTCTGGATCGCACTGAGCTATGGTCCGCCCGGTTCGTCGGTCGCGCTGCTCTTTATCCAGCTCGGCCTGATCATCGGCGCCGAAATCCGTTTCGGACCCGATCCCGGCCTCGGCGCGCTGCAGGTTTTGATGACGGCGCTCGCGGTTACGGGCCTCATCGTCGGCACCATTGTCGCCGAGCGGGAGGACGCCGCCGCGCGCCTGCGCGACCAGCAGGCCGCGATCAATCGCGCCTTGCGTGTGCGCTCCGCCGGTGAGGTCGCAGCCACCATCGCTCACGAGATCAACCAGCCGCTGACCGCGCTTACCGCGTATTCCGGCATAGCGTCGAAGGCGATGGAGGAGGGCAATCTCGATCTCGCCAAGCGGGCGGTCGGCAAGATCCACGCCGAAAGCGAACGAGCAACCGAAGTTCTGCGCGGCATTCGCGAGCTTCTGAAAAAGGGGACGCTCTCGAAAAATAGCGTCGATCTCGCCGCTAAGCTGGAGGAGCTGGAAACCCTTTTGGGCGAGGATCTGGCGAAGAAGGGCATTCGCCTCTCGTTCGCGATCGCGCCGGGATTCCCGATTATTCGCGCGGACGGGGTTCAACTTCAGCAAGCGACGCACAATTTGATCGTCAACGCGGCAGAGGCCATGCTGGGCGTCGGCCGCGGGGGGACCATCGAGGCAAAAGTCGCGTTGTCGCCGGAGCACGACGTCTTGATCGAAGTCCGGGACGACGGGCCCGGCTTCCCGCCAGGATACGACGTGAACGAGCCGACGCCGTTCACGACGACCAAACCCGAAGGATCGGGCCTCGGCCTTGCCGTGGCCCGTTCCATAGCCGAGGCGCATGGCGGCGGGCTCGCCATTGCGACATCGCCGCGCGGCGCGCGCGTCGTGCTGAGGCTGCCGATGGAAAAGGAGGCCGAGCGTGAAAACAGTAAGCGTCATCGACGATGAGGCGTCCGTGCGCGATGCCGTTTCCATGCTGCTCGAAACGCATGGCCTCGCGGTACGCTGCTACGAAGGGGCCGAGCAGTTCCTTGCTGCCGAGTTCGAGCCGGGCTGCATCGTGAGCGATGTCAGGATGCCGGAGGTCTCGGGCCTCGATCTCCTGCGCACGTTGCAGACGCAGGGCGATCCGCGGCCGGTCTTGCTGCTCACCGGCCATGGCGATGTCGAACTGGCCGTGCAGGCGATCAAGCTCGGCGCCTTCGATTTCGTCGAGAAGCCGTTCAACAACGACCGTTTCGTGGCGAGCGTCCGCAACGCGCTGGTAGCCTCCGAGAGCTCGCTCAAGGAGCGGCTCGAACGCGAGGACCTCCGCAGCCGTTACGAGTCCCTCTCCGAGCGGCAGCGCGATACGATGCGGCTTCTGATTCGGGGGTTGTCCAATAAGGAAATCGGCCAGGAGCTTGGCATCAGTCCGCGGACCGTGGAGATCCACCGCACGTGGGTGATGACGAAAATGAACGCCCGTTCGATTGCCGATTTGGTGCGTATGAGCATGGCGCTCAACATCGAGTGAGTGATTCGCCACTGCTCCAAGTCAGAGGTGTGATGTCTTTACCTCGCGCCGAGGTTTTTCGGCGGGAGACCGTCGAGCGCCGTGCCTGAATCTGTCAGAAATGAGAACATCTACACTGCTTCAGTGGGCACCAGGGAGGCTCGAAAATGAAGACCGGCGCTTATTTCCGCTTCGGTTTTGCAGCGGTCGTGTTGGGCGCGAGTTTTGCGCCGTCGATCGCATACGAGACAGGGTTTTCGAACATGCATTCGCAAGCTCGCGTCGGTAACAAGATGTGCATGACCGATCACACGCACTACGGGAACGGCACCGGCGCGACGCAGGCCGCCGCCCAGCGGGAAGCGATCGCATCTTGGCAGAGCTTCACCGATTTCGAGTACGGCAGCGCGTGGGCGAGCTTTAGAAACGCGGCCGGGCGCGCACAAAGTTGCTCGCGTGGCAGCGGCACTATCAGTTGTTCGGTCGAGGCGCGCCCGTGCCGGCTGATGCGCGCAGCCAGAAAAAGATAGCGAAGGCGTTTTCCGCGCAACCGCAGGCATGGACCCGGGGGATAGCATCCCCCGGACGTGCTTGTTTACGCTTAAACGAGACGGCGGCTGCGATGTCGGCTCTGCCGCTTACGGCGCAAGCAACTTCCCCGGATTGAGAATGCCTTTGGGATCGAGTGCTGTCTTGAGGCGGCGCATGAGTTCGATCTCGACGGGGCTCTTCACACGCACAAGCTCCGCCGCTTTGAGACGGCCGATGCCGTGTTCGGCAGAGATCGATCCGCCGAGCGAGACGGTAACGTCGTGCACGGCGTGCGCCATCGCATCCCAGAGCGCGAGGTAGTCGGCGCGCGCCATGCCGGTCGGCTGCGAAACGTTGTAATGCACGTTGCCATCGCCGAAATGCCCGAAGGGAACCGGACGCGCACCGGGGCAAACGCGCTGAACGGCCTCCCCCGCTTTCACAAGCAACTCCGGCACGCGCGCGATCGGCACCGAGATGTCGTGCTTGATGGAGCCGCCCTCGCCCTTCTGCGCTTCCGACGCGGCTTCCCTGATCTTCCACAGCACCTCGGCCTGGGTCAGCGACTGCGCGACAACGGCATCGCTCACGAGCCCCGCCTCGCTGGCCTCTCCGAGAAGCCGTTCCATCGGCGTCGCCGTGCTGCCCTCCGCGCCCGAAAGCTCCAGCAATACGAACCACGGGGCGTCGTCCGCGAGCGGATGGCGCGTGCCTGGGATGTGCTGTACGACGAACGAAACGATGAGATCGCACATGAACTCGAACGCGGTGAGCGCCGCCCCGGCACGGCGTTCCGCAAGCTGGAAAAATGGGAGCAGGGCGTCGAGGCTCGGCAGCGAGACGAACGCCGTCGTCCGCTCGTCCGGTTCCGGAAAGAGCTTCAGCGTCGCTGCCGTGATGACGCCGAGCGTGCCTTCCGATCCGACGAACAGGTCGCGCAGATCGTAGCCTGTGTTGTCCTTTTTGAGCGTCCGAAGCCCGTCCCACACCTGTCCGTCCGCGAGCACCACTTCGAGCCCGTAGACGAGAGATCGCGTCGGGCCGTACGCCAGCACCTGATGCCCGCCTGCGTTGGTCGCGAGATTGCCGCCGATGGTGGCGCTGCCCTCGGAGGCGAGCCCGAGCGGAAACATCCGTCCGGCCTTGCGCGCGGCATCCTGCACGTCCGCGAGCGTGAGTCCGGCGTCGACCGTCATCGCCGTGCCGGCGGGATCGATGGCTCGAATGCGCCGCATACGCTTCAGCGACAGCACGATGTCGCAGCCGGTCTCGCGCGGGATCTGCCCGCCGACGAGGCCGGTGTTGCCGCCCTGCGGGACGATGCCGACGCCCTCGGCATTAGCAAGCGCCAACACGCGCGAAACCTCGTCCGTAGAGGCGGGCTTAACGATGAGCGGTGTGCGGCCCATATAAAGGTCGCGCCATTCGCTAAGGTAGGGCGCTTGCTCTGCCGGGTCCGCAATGGCGTTGTCGGCTCCGACGATGGCCGTCAGGCGGGAAAGAAAATCGCTTGATGCGGGGCGAACGGAGGACGACATGGACGGACGGTTTCGCGAAAGAACAGATCGCATATTTTATGCCATCTTTCATTTCGATCCCTTTACAGGCTTTGGCCGCCTTCGGCAAAGAGCCGGTCATCTCAGGCATATCGTTCCAGTGATTCTATGCGGGCTCGCGGCCGTTGCCGGCGTCGCCACGCTTGGAGTTGCGACGTCCGCTCCCGCCGAAGCCCAATCGGTCCGCGATCCCATCGTCCCTGGAATTCGCCCCAATCCGCGCCCCGCACCCCCAACTCGGATCACGCCGCGCCCGCAGTTCCTGCCCGCTCCGCGCGTGGAGCCCGGACCTCGCCTTCCGTCCGCGCCCGGCGAGATCAGCCCCGGCGTCGCACGCCCATCCACGATCGGGCGCGACTGCATCGGCCGCTGTGGCAGCCAGTGCCAGTCGGTGTCGTGCGCGGGCCTCAGCGCCTCGCAATGCACCGCCGCCCGTCAACGATGCCGTCTGAGCTGCCGGTCTCAGTGCTAGGCTCCAAACCCAATCAGGATGGCGTCACGATGAGACAAGATTGGCCGAGGGCCAGGAGAAGCGCGAAGAGCGATGCCTACGCATCGGTCGAGCGTTTCGACGCCGCCATCGGCCAATCTTGTCTCACGGCGGAGCCGCGCGGCTCTTTTGCCCGTCTGGTTCATGCCGGAGGCGTGCTTCCAGCACGTCGCAAGGTCTTGCAAACCATAGAGGTTTGCTGCGACCTCGCTCCTGCCAGACGAACAAAAGCCCTCGCGTCGTGATGCCATCCTGATTGGGTTTGGAGCCTAAAGCGAGGCGCAGCCCCGTCTAGCGAGGCGCGGCCGCGCGCCGAAGCCGGTCGTTGATCGCTTCCCCGAGACCGTGATCCGGAATGGGCATCACCGCGATGGCCGCGACGCCCGAGCGGTCGAGTTCGCGCAGGGAAGCGAACAACGCCGCCGCGGCCTCGGCGAGATCGCCCTTCGCGCTGAGATTGATCGCAGCCCCATCCGTCGCCGGAGGGTTCGGTCCGAACGCGAGCAACGCTTCCCCGGGCCGAACGTCGGTCGCGTCGAGCCGCAGCAGCGCATTCGGCGCATAATGGCTCGCGAGCTGGCCGGGGGAGGTCGGGCGTGCCGCGTCCGGCGCATCGTCTTCCGCGAACGGCCCCATCAGCACCGCCTGGAGCGCGCCACGCGTCACCGCACCGGGGCGCAGCAGCCGGATGCCGTCGAAGCGCGACGCATCCACCACCGTGCTTTCGACGCCGTATCCCGTATTGCCGCCGTCGAGGACGAGCCGCACGTCGCTGCCGAAATCGTCCGCCACATGCTGCGCGCTCGTCGGGCTGACGCGCCCGCTGCGATTGGCGGAAGGTGCGGCAAGCGGCTTGCCCGTGGCGGCGAGAAGCGCCTGCGCAACCGGATGGGAGGGCACTCGTACGGCCACCGTGTCGAGCCCCGCCGTCACGAGATCCGACAATCCGCTCTCCGCACGGCGCTTGAGAACCATCGTCAGCGGCCCCGGCCAAAACACCTCCGCCAGAAGGCGCGCGTGCGGCCCCACCACCGCGATCCGCTCGGCGGCCGCGAGATCGGGCACATGCACGATCAGCGGGTTGAACTGCGGCCGCCCCTTGGTCGCGAACACGGCTGCGACGGCGCGTCCGTTGGTGGCATCCGCGCCGAGGCCGTAGACGGTCTCCGTCGGAAAGGCCACAAGCTCACCCTCGTTGAGAAGCCGCGCGGCGTCTTCGATGGCGGTGGGATCGGGTGCTCGCACGGTCATGAGGAATGGGTCGCTGTTGCTCCGTTGCGCGGGCTGGCCTTCCCGACGATGATGCGCCGCACGCCGCAACGGTAAAAAATTCAGGCTCCCCCCGGGAAAGGAGAACCTATGACGTATGAGGCTCCAGTAGACGACATCCTCCTCGCGCTCAAGACGGCGGCGGGCCTTTCCGAAGAGATGGATAAGGGCGCGTATGGCGAGCTCGACGAGGAGACGCTGCGGGCCGTCCTGGAGGAGGCTGGAAAGTTCGCGTCCGAAAAGCTCGCGCCATTGAACGCGGCCGGAGATCGCACACCCTCGCGCTGGGTGGAAGGAAACGTGACGACGCCTCCAGGCTGGAAGGAAGCCTACACGGCGTTTCGCGAGGCGGGCTGGAGCGCACTGCCGTGCCCGGCCGAGTTCGGCGGGCAGGAGCTGCCCGAAACGGTGGCCATGGCCGTCTGCGAGATGTGGAACGGCGCGAACTTGTCGTTCGGCCTCTGCCCGCTGCTCACGCAAGGCGCTATCGACGCGCTCGCAGCCGGCGGATCGGACGAGCTCAAAGCGCTCTATCTGCCACGCATGGTGAGCGGCGAGTGGACGGGCACCATGAACCTGACCGAGCCGCATGCGGGCTCCGACCTCGGCCCCATCTCGACCCGCGCCGAGCGCCGCGACGACGGCACGTACCGCATCTTCGGCACCAAGATTTTCATCACGTATGGCGATCACGACCTGACCGAGAACATCGTCCATCTCGTGCTCGCGCGCTTGCCCGACGCGCCCGAAGGCACGCGCGGCATCTCGCTGTTCGTGGTGCCCAAGCGTCTCGTCGGCGATGACGGATCGCTCGGCGGCGAGAACGACGTCATCTGCGCGGGCCTTGAGCATAAGCTCGGTATTCACGGCAGCCCCACCGCCGTGATGAAGTTCGGAGAGCGGGGCGAGGGCGCCGTTGGCTATCTCGTGGGTGAGGAAAACCGCGGCCTCAACACCATGTTCGTGATGATGAACGCGGCCCGTCTCGCCGTCGGCATCCAGGGCGTGGCGATTGCAGAGCGCGCAACCCAAGCCGCCGAGCGCTATGCCGAAGAACGCCGCCAGGGCCGCGCCTACGGCGTGCGCGCAGGCGGCATGGTGCCGATTGCCGAGCATCCCGACGTGCGCCGCATGGTGCTGACGATGAAGGCGATGACGCGTGCCGCGCGCGCCATCTGTTACGCCACCGCCCGCGAGATCGACACCTCGCACAACGCTTCCGACGAAGCCGCCCGCAGAACCGCCGCCGACCGTGCCGCGCTCTTCACGCCCGTCGCGAAGGCATTCTCCACCGACATCGGCTGCGAGGTGGCATCGCTTGGCATCCAGGTGCACGGAGGCATGGGCTTCATCGAGGAAACGGGCGCGGCCCAGCCCTATCGCGATGCGCGCATCCTGCCGATCTACGAAGGTACCAACGGCATTCAGGCCATCGATCTCGTCACGCGCAAGCTGCCGCTCGGTGAAGGTCGCGTGATCGAAAACGTGATCGCGGAATTCGAAGTGACCGCGCGCCGCCTCAAGGGCGAGAACCGCCCGGAGCTGGGCCGCGCGGGCGAACGCCTCGCCGCGGCTGTCGCGGACCTCGAAGAAGCGACCCGGTGGATGGGCGAGGCGTTGACGAAAACGCCCGCGCTCGCGCTCGCAGGGGCCACGCCCTACCTCCGCTTGTTCGGCGTCGTCGCGGGCGGGCATTTCCTCGCCAAGGCGGCATTGCAGGAACTCGAAGAAAGCGGACACGCCGGCCAGTCGGTCGCGCTCGCCCGCTTTTTCGCGGAGAACATCGCCGTCGGTGCGGGCGGCCTTTCCGCCATCGTAATGTCCGGCGGCCATGCGGTGTTGGGCGCGTCGGCCGATCTAGCGCCCGCCTGACCGCGAAGCGCGAGAGCCGATGAAGCTGGGGTAGGGGAGTGACATGCGCAGTCTGCGATGGGTGATCCTGACCGTTGTGCTCGCCGTCCTCGCCGTCGTGTCCGTCGCGCCGTCCGATGCGCATTGGCTGTCGCGCATCGTTCGCGAGGCGGGCGACGCCGGAGGATCGGCGGGCCTCAAGGCCGGACGGTACGGCCTCGGCGCGCTCGACGAGGCCGTCGCCCACGTCGCCAAGCTGCCGCGCCTTGCGCGCGGCACTGCGCTTGCCGCTCATGTCACGCCCGAGGGCCACTGGCGGTTCGCGACCCGCGAGGGCGAGGTGTTTACGGCCGCGACGCCGGCCGAGATGGCGCGGGTCCGCACGACGCTCGCGCCGAATGCCGCCGCGGACGATCCGCTCGCGCTCTATCTGAGCGCCGACTCCGTCTTTGCGCGGCGCGAACTCTTGCGCGATCTCCCGAGCGCGGATCTCCATCTCGTGGTCGGCAAGGACGCCTATCCGTTGCGCCGCCCAAGCGCGGGTGGCGACCTCATAGCCGAGGTCCGCCCCAACGTGACGGTCGATCTCGGCACGCGCGCCCTGTTCGAGGAAGCCGCGTTTCGCCTCGGCCGGCCTCTCAACAAGACGAGCATCCGCGTGCTCGCGCTGGAGCCCGGCGGCCCGCAGCGCCTCACGACGGCGCCGCGTCGCGACCTCAAGTCCGGCGCAGCCCTCGTCGACCAGATCGATCCTGCATTGCTGCCTGGCGCTCTGTCCGGCCTCAAGGGTCAGACCGCCGTCCTTTCGGGTCGCATCGAGGGAAACCGCATTTCGTTCCGCCCCTCGCGCGGACCCGAGCAGTCGCTCGACATCCAGGATCTGGTGCGCGCTGCTGAAGCCTCCGACGTCAATCTGGTGCTGGTCCACGCCAGCGCCGCGCATCAGCCGGGCGGGCGTAACTGGCTCTGGCAGCGCATCGCGGTCACCGGGCTCGATGAGGCGATGACGCGTGCGACGTTCGCCGATTTTCTCGCAGCCCTCGGCGGGGGCGGCGAACTGGCGGTCCAGGCGTCTCCGGGATCGCTGGGCCGTGTCGTTCTATCGGCTGTTCCCGCACCGGGCATGACAACGCCGATCACGAACACGTTGGGTCCCTGGATCGGCGACATCACCGGCCATGTCGCCGTGCGCGCGGCAACGGTCTACGCCCGCGACGCCACGCACGAGCGCGAGCTGGACGCCCGCATCGTTGCGGGCATTCCGGCCTGGATCCAGTATCTCTATCTCGGCGCGCTTGCGTGCGGCGTGATCGGTCTCGCCGTCACGCGAAGCTGGTGGGCGCGTCTGTGGCCGCCCGAAGACCGCGCCGAATACGCCGGCCGTATCGGGTATTGGGCCGCCCGCACCGCGCGCTTCCTCGCGTTTCTCCTCGTCTTCCTGCCGCTTGCGGGCGTTCCCGCCCTGCTCTGGACCGGCCTGCTCTCGATCTGGGCGCTGATCACGGCCCCGATACGAGGATGGAACTGGCTCCGCGGGCGCAGCGCTTAAATTGAGCCCGATAGCCCTGGTCAGCCTTGGCCTCGTGGCTATCATGGGGGCCAAGAAAAAACGTTTGGAAACGCTCGAAGGCTGATGACACGATGGCGACACTGCTTCTGACCCACCCCGTCTTTGTCGAGCACGATACGGGGCCGGGGCATCCAGAGCGCGCGGACCGGATGCGCGCCATCGACAAAGTGCTGGCGCACGAGAGCTACAACGCGCTCGAACGCGCCGTGGCACCGCTGCGCGACGATGTCGAGGACGCGATCTTAAGAACGCATCCTCCCGATCACATCGCCCGCATTAAGGGCGCGGCCAAGACCGCGGAAACCGAGAGCCGCAACATCCACCTCGACGGCGACACGGTGATGTCGCCCGCGAGCCTCGAAGCCTCGCTCCGCGCCGTCAGTGCGGGTCTCGACGCGGTAGATGCGGTAATGGAAGGCCGCGTCGCCAACGCATTCTGCCAGGTGCGCCCGCCCGGCCACCACGCCGAGAAGAGCCGCCCCATGGGCTTCTGCCTGTTCTCGAACGCGGCCATCGCCGCCCACCACGCACGCGCGAAGCACGGCGCGGAACGCGTCGCGGTGGTCGATTTCGACGTCCACCACGGCAACGGCACGCAAGACATCTTTTGGAGCGACAAGAACCTGTTCTACGGCTCGACGCATCAGATGCCGCTCTTCCCGGGCACCGGCGAGATGAATGAAACAGGCGTCGGCAACATCTGGAACGCCCCCTTGCGGTCCGGCGACGACGGCGAGACGTTCCGCGACGCGTTTTCCTCGCGCATCCTGGCGTCTCTGCACAACTTCGGCCCCGATCTGATCGTGATCTCGGCAGGCTTCGACGCCCACCGCCGCGATCCCCTGGGCGGCCTTCGCCTCGTCGAGGCCGACTTCATGTGGGCGACGGAAGAACTGGGCAAGATCGCGCACAAACACGCCGATGGCCGCGTCGTCTCCATGCTCGAAGGCGGCTACGATCTCGATGCGCTTGCAAAGTCTGTGGCCGTGCATGTCCGCACACTTATGGATCTCGGCAGCTAACCGTTTGATCTGGAAAAGGAAACAAGAGGGGTGCAGATCGGGGCCTGAAGCTCTAAATTCCGCTCCAAAGAATCAGGGGGCCGTATTCGAATGAGCAAACCGGCGAACAAGCATTCCGATATCCGCGAGCTGAGCTTCGAGCGTGCGCTGAAGGAGCTGGAGACCATTGTCAGCCGTCTGGAACGCGGGGACGTGGAGCTTGAGGAAAGCATCACCATTTATGAGCGGGGTGAAGCGCTGCGCGAGCATTGCGACCGCCTCCTGAAGCAGGCCGAGGCGCGCGTCGAAAAGCTCACCGTCGGCACCGACGGCGCCCCGAAGGGCACGGAGCCGTTCGATCCCGAGTAGGGCAGCGCGGAGCGCGTTCTGCCGCATCCTGAGGCGGGAATTGCACGGGATCGGCCTTTCATCTGCCGCCTGTTCGGGGCTAAAGTACCTCGGCGTCCGCCAGGAGACCGTTTCCCGCCTGCGGCATGGCGCCAGGACCTAGGCCATGATCGCTTCGGACCCTATCCGTCCGAAGCGTGATCATCGGCCTCATTAAAGAGTCTGGGTGCCAAGATCGAAGGATGAAGACCTCACCGTGAGCAAGACCCCGCTCCTCGACCGTATCCGCACATCGGCGGACCTCCGCGCGCACCCCGAGTCCGATCTCCGCCAGATCGCCGATGAGCTGCGCCACGAGACCATCGAGGCCGTGTCCGTCACGGGCGGCCATCTGGGCGCCGGGCTCGGCGTCGTGGAGCTGACGGTCGCACTGCACTGGGTGTTCGACACGCCGCGCGACCGCCTGATCTGGGACGTTGGCCACCAGTCCTATCCTCACAAAATTCTGACCGGCCGCCGCGACCGTATCCGCACGCTGCGCCAGGGCGGTGGACTGTCCGGCTTCACCAAGCGCGCCGAGAGCGAATACGACCCGTTCGGCGCGGCCCACTCGTCGACGTCGATCTCCGCCGGTCTCGGCATGGCGGTCGCGCGCGATCTCAAGGGCGAGGCGAACAACGTCATCTGTGTGATCGGCGATGGCGCGATGAGTGCGGGCATGGCCTACGAAGCCATGAACAACGCGGGCGCGCGCGACGAGCGCCTGATCGTGATCCTCAATGACAACGACATGTCGATCGCGCCGCCGACCGGCGCCTTCTCGTCCTATCTCGCACGCGTGACGTCGAGCGACACCTATCTCCAGATCCGCGATTTCGCCAAGCAGCTCGCCAAGCGCCTGCCCAAGAGCTGGGAGCGGCGTGCCGCGCGTATGGAGGAATACACGCGCCACCTCTGGCAGGGCGGCATGTGGTTCGAGGAGCTTGGTTTCTATTACGTGGGCCCCATCGACGGCCACGATCTCGATCAGCTCCTGCCGGTCCTGAAGAATGTGAAGGACGCGACGCAGGGCCCGATCCTCGTGCACGTCGTTACCAAGAAGGGCAAGGGCTACGCGCCGGCCGAAGCGTCCGACGACAAGTATCACGGCGTCGCTAAATTCAACGTCGTCACTGGCGCGCAGGTGAAGCCGAAGCAGAACGCGCCGACCTACACGCGCGTGTTCGCCGACAGCCTGATCGCCGAAGCGAAGAAGGACAAGCGCGTCGTCGCCATCACGGCCGCGATGCCGGACGGAACCGGCCTCGACCTCTTCGGCCGCGAGTTCCCCGACCGCACGTTCGACGTGGGCATCGCCGAGCAGCACGCGGTGACGTTTGCGGCCGGTCTCGCCGCGGAAGGCCTGAAGCCCTTCTGCGCCATTTACTCCACGTTTCTGCAGCGCGCTTACGATCAGGTCGTGCACGACGTTGCCATCCAGCGACTGCCCGTCCGTTTCGCGATCGACCGCGCCGGTCTCGTCGGTGCGGATGGGCCGACGCACGCGGGCTCGTTCGATCTCGCCTATCTCGGCTGCCTGCCGGACTTCGTCATCATGGCCGCCGCGGATGAGGCGGAACTGGTCCATATGGTGGCCACCGCCGCCGCCCTCGACGATCTCCCCTGCGCCTTCCGTTATCCGCGCGGCGAAGGGCTTGGCGTAGAGCGTCCCGAGGAAGGTGTGCCGCTGAAGCTCGGGAAGGGCCGCATCCTCCGCGAGGGCACGGCTGTCGCCATCCTGTCACTTGGCGCCCGCCTCGGCGAAGCGCTGAAGGCAGCCGATCAGCTCGGCGCCATGGGGCTCTCCACCACCGTTGCCGACGCGCGCTTCATGAAGCCGCTCGACCGCGAGCTGATCGCACGTCTCGCCAAGGAGCACGAGGTGCTCATCACCATCGAGGAAGGCGCGGTCGGTGGTTTCGGCAGCCATGTTCTGCAGGAGTTGGCGACGTCGGGCGCGCTCGACCGGGGCCTCAAGGTGCGCACCATGGTGCTACCGGACGAGTTCATCGATCACGATTCTCCCGCGCGCATGTACGAGCAAGCGGGTCTCTCGGCACAGGGGATCGTGACCACCGCACTCGCCGCCCTTGGCCGCGACGCACTCGCGAGCCGCGCGTAGGATCCGCTCTCAGATCGGGCCGACCGCTTCGTCCATCGACACCGCACGATACCCGCACTCCGCATCCGCATCGACCGGAACGCCGATGGCGTCGCTATAGAGCGTTCCCTCGTGAAAGAAGTAGGTGATCGTGGTGCGGTAGAGCCCGATCTGGTCGTGCTCCTCGGTTTTGAGCACGCTCCGTGTCGTCGTGACGAGGCTTTGGATCTCACCGTTCGCAATGGCCTGCTGCAACGGCCGGTCTTCCATGATGTCCGCCAGCACGCCGCACGCAATCGGTGCCAGCTTGTGCCCCACCCAGTTGGCCATGGAGGGGCGCTTGACGAGGGCAGGGCCCGAGAGGCGATGCAGTTCGAGGTTCGACGTGCGCGTCAGCGCGCGTGCCGCCGGGCAATGGGTGATCGACGCATAGAGCGAGCGGACGAGCGAGCCTTCCGGTTCCCACCCGAGATCGCGCAGGCGCTTTTGCTGGGCGACGCTCGGTTTGTCGTCGCCGCGCTCCCAACGCGAAACGGTCCGCTGCGCGACCCCCAGAAGCTCGGCCATGTGCACTTGGCTCAAACCGTGGCGAAGCCGATAGCGCCGCACGAACGTGCGCCAGTCCTCGCTCATAACTCCTCGCTCATGCGCACGGGCCTCCGATAGACGGTCTTAGACGTTGAATGCGCCCCATCGTCTTCCTAGAGATTAATGACGGCGGCAATCGGGCTTGCGCCACAAGCGGGTAAGCGCCGCTCGGTTGAAATAGCACCGTGAGCGCTGAGGCGCTGCCCGATGGCGCCGAAGCGCAAATGCGGGGAGGAACCATCGGCGGCCTGTGCCGCCGGTGGTTCTAAACGCGTTGGATCGGTGAGGGAGCGGCGGAGCCGTCAGCTCATCGCTTCGAGCACGGCGCCGGCGCAAAGAGCGGCAGCCGCCGCCACGGCTGCGGCGGGCTTACCGTAGCGCTCGCCTGCAAGGCGCACTTCCGGCGAGAGCCGCAAGTAAAGCGAGCGCGCGAGCGGACGTACGCGGCGGCGCACTTCGGCGACGCCGCGTCCCAGCACGGTCAGCGCGACGGCGTAATCGTCGATGGCGACGCCCGTCTCCTTGCGCGTCCACTGGCGTTTGTAGTCGTCGGCGGGTGCGAGCAGGTCGTAGCGCGAAAAGCCTTGCTCGAAGCACCACGCGATGGTGCGCAGCATTTGCTCCTGCCCCGGACTTGCCGAGCTGAACTCCGGATCGAACGCCCCGAGATAGGCGATGTAGGTCGCCTCATCCGCAAAGCCGAGTTCGACGGCGACGAGCCGGTCTCCCGCATGAAGCGCCGAGAGGATGCCTTCGCCGGAGAGCACCATGCTGCGCAGAAGCCCTTCCCAGGCACCGCTATCGAACACCGGGCTCGCGATGCCCCGATCCGCCAGCCACGCGCGTTTCCAGTCGAGTGCTTTGTCGAAAGCCGGGAGCGCTTCCTCTCCGCGCAGCACCGCGAACGAGAGCGGCCCGGCGAGGCCTTCGAGCTTCTGCCGGCGCTGGCGGCGATTGCGTCGCGTTGTGCTGGAAAAGGAGGCTTCGTATGCGTCGAGCGTACCGAACGCGGCGAGATCGATGAAGAGCGCGGTCTCGGATGCGCCTTGCGACAGCCCTTTGGCTGAGAGCGCCGCGTGGAGTCCGCTGTCCTCGCGCACTTTGCGCAGAAGCAGCATGTTGACCCCGCGCTGGGCGAGAAGCTGGGTTGCACGCTCGAATTCTTCCGGCGTGAGCGTCGCGCCCGCGGTATCTGCATATTGCGCGAGCGGGTGGACGAGCGCGATGGCGACACGCGCTCCCAGGACACGCTCGGTACGCAATGCGAGCAGCGAGGCGACGTTTCCGTCGCGCCGGAACACGACGACCATGGGCTCGGAGCCGAGGTCGGCCGCAGCCCGCGCCGCATCGCGAACGAGGTCGAACCGCTCGAACGCACCGATGCCGCCATGCACACTCGCCTCGTCCCAGAGAGGGGCAAGCTGTGAAATGGCCGAAGAGCCCGATACGATCTCGATATCGTCCATGAGTATACGGCACCGATGCTGCAGGGTAGCGTCAGCAACACGGGGCAAGGTCGCGGCTGAGAAACTGATACGCAAAGTATCGGCGACGACCGTTGGCATAGGGTTAAGGGACGTCAGTTCCGAAGCAGGGCGACATCGCGCTCCGGTTTAACGCCGAGCAGCGGCGCGATACGGGAAATCAGACGGCCCGCCGTGGGGGCTGCGTTGCGTCCCGCCAGGATTTCTCCGCCCGTTTCCTCCGTGCCTGAAGGCTCGAACAGCAGGATCAGCGTCAGATATTGCGGGTCGTCCATCGGGAA
The DNA here is from genome assembly GCF_000503895.1 of Hyphomicrobium nitrativorans NL23. Classification (NCBI taxonomy): domain Bacteria; kingdom Pseudomonadati; phylum Pseudomonadota; class Alphaproteobacteria; order Hyphomicrobiales; family Hyphomicrobiaceae; genus Hyphomicrobium; species Hyphomicrobium nitrativorans. Next base: position 3,465,663 of record NC_022997.1, on the reverse strand, counting down.
TGCGCCGAGGAACGACGAGATCACGGCCTTCTTCTGATAGCCGCCGCGGCCGGGCAGTTCGGCCGTGCCGGTCTTGCCGCCAACCCGGTAGCCCGGAACTTCCGCGCGCCGCCCGGTGCCGTTGGGCTCGCTCACCGTCCGCCGGAGCAGGAGGTTGAGATCGCGGCTCGTCTCCGGCTTCACGACGCGCGCCCGGTCCGTGCCGCTGGTGCGCCCGCTAATGAACGTCGGTGTGACAGCGGTCCCGCCGTTGATGAGGCTCGCCACGGCGGCCGCGAACTGGATCGGTGCCACGGCAAGCCCGTGTCCGTAGGACACGGTGATCTGCTCCACGCGTCCGAGTTTGGGCGGGAGCTGCGGCGGTGCCACCGGCCCCACTTCCGTCCGGATCGTAGCCGTGAGGCCGAGCTTGTCGAGAAACGCCTGTTGTTTCTCGGGCCCTTCTTGCAGCGCGATCAGCCCCGAGCCGACGTTCGATGAGCGGATCAGGATCTCCGATGTGGTGAGCGGACGCCCGGCCGGGTGTGCATCCCGGATCGTGAAGCGGCTCGCGGTCAGCGGCTTCGTCACGTCGAACACGGTATCGAGTTTGGTCTTCCCGCCTTCGAGACCCATCGCGACGGTGACGATCTTGAAGATCGAGCCGAGTTCGTACGTGCCGCCCTGGATCTTGTCGCGCCGCTCGGGATCCATGAGTTCCGCCGGGCTCGACGGATGCAGCCCCGGCAGCGACGAGGACGCCACCATCTCGCCCGTGCGCACATCCATCACAAGCCCCGCCGCGCCTTTCGCCTCGTAGCGGGACATCGCGGATTTGAGTTCTTCTTCCAGTGCGTGCTGCACGCCGAGGTCGATGGTGAGGCGCACCGGCAGGCCGGCATTGAACGGGCGGCCGGTCTGAGGATCGGCGCCGAGGCCCTCGTCGATGAAGCGTTCCACGCCCGCCGCGCCGCGATTGTCGACGTTCACCGCGCCGAGCACGTGACCGCCGAGCCGTTCGAGCGGATACGCCCGGCGCAACTCGGTGCGGAAGGCGAGGCTCGGCAAGCCGAGGTCGTGCACCTCTTGAGCGAGCCTCGGAGAAAGTCCGCGCCGGATCCAGGCAAAGCGGCGGTTGCGGTCGGAAAGAGTGCGCCGGAGTTCGGCCCTGTCGAGATCGGGAAGCACGGTCTGGAGCCGCTCGGTGAGATTGTCGATGCCGCGCACCAGCGAAGGGTCGGCATAGAGCGACGGCATCTCGACGTCGGTTGCGAGCAGCCGCCCGCCGCGATCGACAATGTCCGGCCGCGCGAGGCTGCGCGGCGTCTGCTCGGTGAGCGTCGCGACCATGTCGCCGGTGCCGCTCGCGGCAAGGCGTGCGAGCTGGAAGGTGATGCTGGCGAACGTCATCATCACCGCAAGGATCACGAGACGCGTCCTCATTCCTGCGGTTGCCGAGACGCGAGCATCCGCCGTCATCTGAGGAAGATCCCGCCTCCGCGTTTGCCGGCTACCCCTCGACACGCGCTTCATGTCCGCCCCCACAACGGCCCTATCGGGCGATGGCGCCCGTTTGAATGTCGGCTTCAGCGGCGAAGTCGGCGATTTGGCGGTCGGTGAGCGGTTCGAGCCCCTGTTTGCGCGCCAACGGCGAGATGCGGTCGGGGCGCGCCAGATGGGCCCGTTCCGCCTTCAGCACGGCGATATCGGCGCGCGCCCGGTCGGCTTCGCGCTCCTGTGTGGCGATGCGGGCTTCGAGCTGGCGGGTATCGTAGGAAAGTCCGTAAAGCAGAAAAGCGCTTGAGATGGCGAGAAACGCTGCCGATACCGTAAGCGGATGCATAGTTCTGACCCCAACAGAAAACAAAGGACGTTACGGGTCTGCTCGTGTCTGCCACGCCGGTGCTTCGGTCCGAAGCCCGACGCGGAGCCGGGCAGAGCGCGCCCGTGGATTTGCGTCCGTTTCCTTTTTGTTAGGTGTAACGCCCCGAGTGTTAACAATTCGGAAACTTGAGTCTCGGCGAGGTGCAGTCGGCTCCGGCAAATACCGCGAACCGCCAGCCTGCTTGCCGGATCGATCGTTGAAGAAGCGCTTAACGAGCGCGTCTTCCAGAGAATGGAACGTGACGACCGCGAGCCGCCCGCCGGGCTTCAGAAGCCGTTCGGCCGCCGTCAGCGCCGCTGAAAGCTCGCCAAGCTCGTCGTTCACGTGAATCCGAAGCGCCTGGAACGTTCGCGTCGCGGGGTGCTTGTCGCCCGGGCGGGGCCGGCCGAGCACGCGCTCCACGATGGCCGCGAGCGCGCGCGTCGTGGTGATCGGCGCGTCCGAACGCGCCTTCACGATGGTGCGCGCAATCGCGCGGGAGCGCCGCTCGTCGCCCAATTGGTAAAGAATATCGGCAAGGTCCCCTTCGTCCGTCGTGTTGACCACGTCGGCGGCGGAGAGGCCCTCCTGCGACATGCGCATGTCGAGCGGCCCGTCGCGCAGGAACGAGAAGCCGCGCTCCGCATCGTCGAGCTGCATGGACGAGACGCCGATGTCGAGCACCACGCCGTCCACGGCTTCGCATCCGGCCTGCTGCGCGGCCTCGGCCATGTTCGAAAACGTCGTGGGGACGAGCGTGAGCCGCCCGCCGAACTCCTGCACAAGCGCCTGCCCGGCTGCGAACGCGGAAGGATCGCGCTCGATGGCGATCACCCGGCAATCCGCGGCTTCGAGAATGGCGCGCGTATAGCCTCCGGCGCCGAACGTGCCGTCGATATACGTCTCGCCGTCTCGTGGGCCCAACTGCTCCAGCACCTCTGCAAGAAGCACGGGGACGTGGCGGGCTGCGGTGTTTTCGGGGTCGGAGGATGCCGTCGTCATGGTGACGGCCTTATAGGCCAATTCGGGGCCGGGCGACATTTCGAGCTTGGCCCGGAAATTAAAAAGGCGGCCTCGCGGCCGCCTGAAACGTTCTGGTGTTCCACCGGGCCTCAGTGAAGCCCGGCCTTGCCGGAAAAAAGGTGAAGAGCACGGAACTGGTCACCCGCACGTCCAGGTGCGCCGGTAGACTGGCGCGCCGAGGCGTCAGTCCCGTGCTCCTCCATCACCACCGCCCCCGCGGTGGCCGCTCCCCGCGCCGAAAAGTTTTCTGTGCTCGTGAGCCTTCTCGCGGGCGCGCTCGCGCCGCTCCTCGAAGGCGCGCGGCGCCCAGATCTGAAACTTGTCGCCAAGCCCGACAAATGTGACGTGATCTTCAAGACCGGCGTGGCGGCGAAGGCTTTCAGGAAGGACGATACGCCCGTCGCCATCGATGCCGAGAACCTGGACGTCGCCGTAGAGCGCGACAGAGAGTTCGTCCCGCTCGTCCGAATAGTCCGGCAGGCCCGCGAGTAGCCCGTCGATCTTTTTCGCAAGTCTCTCGCCGCCCGCATCGAGAGCCGGAGCGTCGATTGCGGGGTAGCAGTAAATTCCGCCAAGGCTTCCCTGGCTGTATCCGTCGCGCTCAAGAACGGCGCGGAACGGTGCTGGCACGGAGACGCGCCCTTTGGCGTCGATCTTGTTTGTGAACGTCGAGACAAAGCGGTCCATCCCTTTTTCGAGCTCGCTCTCAAACGCCACAACAACAAAGGAACGCTTCGTTTCACATCGCGCGGGAGCCCTGAGGCTGTCCCGATACCCGTCCGCTCCGGGCTGGGCCGTGGCGGTCGCTCGGCTTCGGCCCTCTCTCGAAGACAAGCGCCACGACCACGGGCCCGTGCCCGGTGCGGTCGGGCTATTATGGGATGACATGGTTCGCTATGGGCGTCAATGGATCGTTAAGGATTCGCAAGGGCCCACGTGCCGCTTTTCCCCACCAACGCGTGGGCGGAGTTATCTGTCGAATGTTCAAAAAGGGAGGGGCTATCGCCAGCCTGCGCGGCACACGATATGGAGCGGAGGAACCGGGATATGGCGAAGGTGGGAGCGAGGTGAGAACACGGGGCCGCCGCTGGAAAGACGTCGCCCTTGGCTTGGTTGCCATTGGTCTTGCGTTTGCGCTTCTGGACCCCGCTATGGCGGCAGCAACCCGCTTGCCGGCGCCTCCGGCGGAAGCGCCGGGCCATCGGATCGAGCTGGCCGTTTCAGGCCATGCGCCCGTGACGCTCTATTACGAAGAGCGGGGAGAGGGTTCGCCGATCCTGCTGCTGCATGGCCTGGGCGAGTCCACCTTTACATGGCACGAGATCGCGCCTCGCCTGGCTGAGGGCCACCGCGTGATCGCGCTCGATCTCAAGGGCTTCGGTCGCTCCGACAAACCCGCCGACGAAGCTTACGGCGCCGACGATCAAGCCGCCTTGGTCGCGGCCTTCCTGCTCGCGCGCGATCTCGACGCCGTCACGCTCGTCGGTCATTCCTTCGGCGGCACGGTGGCCCTCAGGACGGCGCTCGCCGGCGGTATTCGCGGCACCGACCGCATCCGTCGCATCGCGGTCATCGGAGCCCCCGCATTGCCGCGTTCGACGGCGCGCCACCTCGACCTGGTGAAAATGCCGGGTCTCCCCGACATGGTGGCGTCGACCTTGTCGCCCGAGTTGCTCGCGCGCATTCTGTTGAGCGAGGCGATGGGCGGCGAGGCCGCTGTCAGCGATGATATGGTCGAAGGCTACGCCGCCCCCTATCGCGATCCGGATGCGATGCAGTCCTTCCTGGCCACGGCACGCGCCATCGTGAAAGAGGAGGGCGCCAAGGCCATCGTCAAGCGGTATCGCGCCATTCGCCAGCCGGTGCTCGTGGTGTGGTGCCGCAACGATCCGATCGTGCCGCTGCGCGCCGGGCGCCGCTTGGCGGCGGCTCTGCCTTCGGCCACACTCGAAATCCTGGACCGATGCCATCATCTGCCCCAGCACGAGCGGCCGGATGCCTTGCTGGCCGAGCTCGAAAAATTTCTCGCGCGATAGCGGCTTGAGCGACGAGCGGGGATCGAATACCTCTCGCCAACGTTGTGAATGATCGAACGAATTGCGGACAACGGCGAGGAATAGCGAAATGGCGGACGTGCGCTGCATCTGCGCAATTGGTTTGAGCGGTCAGCTCGGTCTCAATGGCGAGCTTCCATGGGAGGGCGATCCGCGCCCGGAGTTTCGCGCCGACGTGGAGCGCTTCTTCGAGATCACGCGCGGGCACGTCCTGATCGCCGGGCCGAAGACCATTTCGGCGGTACCGGACTTCGCGGCGAAGGATCGTACGCTACGCGCGATCCGCTCGCACGAGCGGCCGGAGGATGTGTTGGCCGATTATCCCGATCAGGTGGTTTTCGTCGGCGGCGGGCCGCCGGTGTGGGACGTGTACGCCCCTTACATCATGCACTGGGACATCACGCGCCTGCCCTATGACGGCCCGGCCGACCGCTGGTTCGATCCCAAGTGGCTGCTGACAGGCAAAGGCCGCCCGCCCGTCTGAGCAAGCGGCCTTCGGTCCGAAATCGAACAGTATCTGTGAGCGCAAACCGACGGCTGCGCAGCAGCACGGGAGCGTCTTGGCGGAGCCAAGCTTCGCTTGGACGCGACCCGCGGGTCATGACGAAGCCATGCTCCGCATGGACTGCCGCGGCCATCCACCGTGCACCCGACCCATTATCCGAAGCTCGTCGCCGCTTGTGTCAGGCCAAAATCAAAGGCTGCGCAGCAGCCCGGGAGCAAGGCGACCCGCGGCAAGTGCCGCGGCCATCCACCGTGCACCCGGCCCATTATCCGAAGCTTGTCGCCGCTTGTGTCAGGCCAAAACTAACGCCGCGGACGGCAGCGGATGCTCTCGGAGTAATCGCCGTTCTTGCTCCATTCGCGGCGCACCGTGCAGGGCCCGTCGCGGAAGCGCTCGCGGACATCCTTCCCGTATTGGCTGTAGTGCGCCGAGATGCGGTCGTAGAGGCCGGTCGAGCGCGTTTCCTCGCGGCGCTCATGATCGGCAAGCGCGGGGGCAGCGCCGAGGACCAGGGCGGCGGCAACGGCAGACAGCATCACTCTCATGTCTCATCATCCTTCTTTTTGAAGCGGAGGGCACGTGGGTCAACGCCCAATGCGGCCAAAGGTTGACCATGATGGAATTGTGAAATGCTGAGCGCATGCAAATACCTGGCGGTCCGTGCGTGAAGCAGGACGTCACTTTCGGAATTGCCGTGCCCGTAGCGGGATTTGGGACGCTCGGCCCGCGCAGGGGAGCAAGGCAAACGCGCGCGGCGCGGCGATTCCGCGCGCCGCAGGAAGCGGGCCGTTTGCTGCCGCACGCGGCAACCGGAGAAGGAATTTGTCAGCCGGCCTGTAAGCCGGGTTCTGTCAGGAGGTTTCCCTCCGCGACGGCCATTCATCTGGGACGTCCATCGCTGGACGCCTCAAGCAACCAACCCGGGTGACTGGCGTGAAGACGCGCCTCCGTGCCGGGTTTCCCCGCACGCGGCCACCCCTATTTGGTCTTGCTCCGGGTGGGGTTTGCCATGCCGCTCCTGTTACCAGTCGCGCGGTGCGCTCTTACCGCACCTTTTCACCCTTGCCGCGCTGGGCCGAGGCCCGGCGTTGGCGGTTTGTTTTCTGTGGCACTTTCCCTGGGGTCGCCCCCGGCGGCCGTTAGCCGCCACCCTGTCTCCATGGAGCCCGGACTTTCCTCCACCGCCGTTAGGCGGCAGCGACCGTCCAGCCGGCTGACAGAGGGAATAAGGTATGTTCCGTCCCCTGCGTCAAGGGACGGAATGTACTGCGGCACTCCCAATCAGGTGTTGGGGTGATGAAGCTTCTGGCGGCGGCGCGACAGTTCCACCGCCGCGCGCGTGAGCCCCTGCACGCGCTTTGCACGCATGAACCGCTTCACCGGCTTGTTGGTCTGCGCAATCGGCTGTGCGAAGGGGGCAGCCGAATGTGCTCCGTTAAGCGATCCGGACGCAGGAGCCGCGCCGGCGGCCGCGGGTGCGGCCTCCGTCGGACGCGGCTTCGATGTCGCCTCAGAGGTGTTTCCGGCCATGCGCTGGCCCATTACGATGAGGCGCGCGACGCGCTCGGCCGCATTTTGCAAATACTGACGCGCATTCTGCAACGCGACTTCGAGCGGCATCGGATTGGAGGTCGCCGCCTCGATGGCATCGATGCCGTGATCGAACACGCCGTTCGCGTCGTCGGCAAGTCCGCCGCCGATGGCGATCACCGGCACGCCGTGCCGGCGCGCGACAGTGGCCACGCCCGACGGCGTCTTGCCGAATGCGGTCTGGAAATCGACGCGGCCCTCTCCGGTGAACGCGAGGGACGCGCCCTGCATGTGACGATCCAGGTCGACCGCCTCGATCACGAGTTCGACGCCGCGCTTCATTTCCGCAGACGTAAACGCGAGCAAACCGCCACCGAGACCGCCGCCGGCGCCTGCGCCTGGCGCGTTCGAAATGTCGATGCCGAGGTCCCGCTGAATGATGTCCGCAAGACGTGCAAGGTTCGCATCGAGCTGGGCGACCATGTCGGGCGTTGCGCCCTTCTGCGGGCCGTAAACGGCCGACGCACCCTTGTCTCCGATGTAGGGGTTCGTCACGTCGCACGCGACGCTGATCGAAACGCTAGCGAGCTTTGGATTGATGTAAGTCGTATCGACGGAATGCACCTGATCGAGCTGTCCGCCACCGAGCGGGCTCGTGATCGGCGACCCGTCCGTGTCGAGGAAGCGCACCCCGAGCGCCTGAGCGAAGCCTGCGCCGCCGTCGTTCGTCGCGGAGCCGCCGAGGCCGATGATGATGTTCTGGACGCCGCGATGCACGGCGTCGGCCACGAGTTCGCCGGTGCCGAACGTGGTCGCGCGAAGCGGATCGCGTTCCGAGCGCGGAACGAGCGGCAGGCCGGAGGCCTCGGCCATCTCGATCACGGCCGTCTCGCCGTCGCCCAGGAGACCGTAGGACGCGAGCACCTTCTGCCCGAGCGGGCCCGTGACGGCGCACTTGATAATCCGCCCGCCGGTCGCATCGACAAGCGACTGCACGGTGCCTTCGCCGCCGTCGGCCATGGGCACTTTGACGTAGACCGCATCCGGCCAGACGCGCCGCAACCCCGTCTCGATCTCGTTCGCCACCTCAAGCGAGGTCAGGTTCTCCTTGAAGGAGTCCGGGGCGATGACGATCTTCATGCGGATACTTCCTCTGCTTCCCTGCGCGCGCCGTCCGGTCTCGCGTGTGCCGGTTTTAGGGCGCGCCCCTCCCAAAATGCAACGACAGCCGCCGCGAGGCCAGGGCCGCCCGCCGCGACAGATGATCTTGATAGGGATAAGAGAGAGCCACAAACCAGCACGTTTACGCTTCAAATTCAATTGAAAGCATTAATCACGCGATCCGGTCATCTTTGAGGCTCGCCGCGGCGTGGAGCCTGGTCAGCGTATCGAGCGTGGAGCGGTCGAGACGCCCGTCCGGCCGGGTCTGCCGGAAGTGCAGTTGGAAGGCTTTGACGACGGTCTGCATGTCGGGGTCGAAAGCACCTTCCGGATCGATTTTGTAGCCGTAGGCGGCGAGCAAGGCGCGCGCCCGCATAACGTCCGCACAGCGCGCGCCGAGCGTGAGCCCCGGATCGCTCTCGTCGATTGGAGTTGGTGCAACCCAATGGCCCACGCCGTGCTCGGCAAGCCATGCCCAGCCGAATTTCTCGCCCGGATCGATCTTGCGCCCCGGCGCGACATCGGAATGCGCGAGCACGTGGCGGGCGTCCATCCCGTGGCGCCCGATGATCTCTCGGGCAAGCGCCAGCACCGCCCGCATCTGCGCCGAGGGGAAGTCCCTATAGCCGAGCACGTGGCCTGGGTTCTGGATCTCGATCCCGATGGAGGCCGAATTGATGTCCGTTTCGCCCCCCCAGTAGGAGACGCCCGCGTGCCATGCGCGGGCCTCTTCGGCGACCATCTGGATGATGCGCCCGTCCTCGTCGATGACGTAATGGCACGACACCTTGCAGTCGGGCCGCGAGAGAACGTCGAGCGCGCGGTCGACGGTCGGCAGCCCCGTGTAATGCAGGATTAGCATCGTCGGCCGCATGCCGGGCTTTCGGGGTTCGATATTGGGCGACGGGTGCAGGCCTGAAACGAGGGCGCTGTCGGCGCGTGCGATAAGATCCGTCAAGCACGCTCTCCTTGCAGCTTGCCGCCCACCAACTCGTAAGCCGCGTTGATCGCCGCGAGTTTGACGGTGGCCGCCTTGATGAGTGCGGCCTGTGCCCCGCGCGCGACGAGATGATCGGGGTGAAACCGGCGGACCAGTTCGAGATAGCGCGCGCGGATTTCCTGCTGTGAAGCCGCCGGATCGACGCCAAGCACGTGATAGGGGTCGCTCATATCGCTCACGAAGCGCGCACGGATTTTCCGGAACCGCTCGCAGCTCACGCCGAACGTCTCGCCCACGGTTCTGAGAAACGCCTCCTCGGCCGGATGCAAAACGCCGTCGGCGCAGGCGATCATCAGGAGGCATTCGAGCACATTGATTTTGAGGTCGGGCTCGCCATCCAGCATCCGCGCGATGCTGGCCGCATAAGCTTCGAACCCGGCCGTATCCTGGCTCGCCAGGTTATAGAGGCGCCGGATGCGCGGGAGTTCGTCGGGCGTAGGCTCGAAAAAGCGCTCGAACGTTTCGCATTCGAGCCGGACGGCGACGCCATCGGCTTTCGCCATCTTGGCCGCAAGCGCAATCACCGCGGCGGAGAACGCGGCGGTCTCGTGCGCGGGTTTGGGCCGCAGAATCCGGCTGAGGGCGGGCCACCAGCGCGCGACCCAGTCGGCGAGGCGGGCACGCACGCTCGGACGCAGGTCCGGCGCGAGCAGGTTTGAGAAGCAATCGGACGACATGGAAAGAAATCTACCTGCTTCCTGGCCGCGCTAGAAGCACGTGGACTAAATTTCATGATCCCCTGTTGACGCACCGGCAGGGCGCCGATAGCCACACGGGAAATCGGCTTTTGGGAGCGGTTGGAAGAATGGGGTCGCCCGGGCGCTGGCAATTCTGGATCGACCGGGGCGGTACGTTCACGGATGTTGTCGCCGTCACGCCTGCGGGACGGGTCGAGGCGCTCAAGCTCCTGTCGGAGGCCCCAGGCCAGTACGAAGATGCCGCCATCGCCGGTATCCGCCGCTTCCTGGGGCTCGGCTCCGAGGCTCCCATCCCTGCCGACGCGATAGAAGCCGTCAGGATCGGCACCACAGTCGCGACCAACGCGCTGCTGGAGCGCAAAGGCGCACAGACCGTGCTCGTCATAACCGGCGGCTTTGACGACCAACTCGAAATCGGCACCCAGGCCCGTGCCGACATCTTTGCACGCCGCGTCGTCAAGCCGGACATGCTCTATGCGCGTGTGATCGGTGCCGCCGAGCGCGTGCTCGCAGACGGCACCGTGGAAAAGCCGCTCGACCTGGATCGGCTCAAGCATGATCTCGCAGCAGCCCGTCGCGACGGCATCGAAAGCGCCGCCATCGTCTTCATGCACGGCTACGCTTATCCGACGCACGAGGAGGCCGCAGCCCGCGTGGCGCGCGAAGTGGGGTTCACGCAGGTTTCGGTGAGCCATGAGCTGCCGCTGATCAAGATCGTGCCGCGTGGCGATACGACGGTCGCGGACGCCTACCTCTCGCCCGTGCTCCGGCGCTACACGGACCGTGTGGCCACCGCCTTCACAGGCGACCTCGCGACCCGCCTCATGTTCATGGCGTCCTCCGGCGGGCTCAAGACGAAAGCCAACTTCAACGGCCGCGACGCAATTCTCTCCGGCCCCGCAGGCGGCGTCGTCGGCATGGCCGAGACGGCACAGCGGGCGGGCTTCAGCCGCGTCATCGGCTTCGACATGGGTGGCACGTCGACGGACGTGTCGCATTTCGCGGGCAATTACGAGCGCACCTTCGAGACGGAGGTCGCGGGCGTCAGGCTTCGCGTCCCCATGCTGCGCGTCCATACCGTGGCCGCGGGCGGAGGCTCGATCCTGGATTATGACGGCGCGCGGATGCGCGTCGGCCCCGAAAGCGCGGGCGCCAATCCCGGCCCCATGTGCTACCGCCGCGGCGGCCCCCTCACCGTCACCGACGCCAACGTGATGCTGGGGAAGCTCCACCCGGCATTCCTTCCGGCCGTGTTTGGCGAGAGCGGCGGCGAACCGATTGAACCCGAGCGCGTCCGCGCCGCCTTCACGGATGTCGCGCGCCGCATCGGCGACGGCCGCACGGCGGAAGAGGTCGCCGACGGCTTCATCCGCATTGCCGTCGAGAACATGGCCAAGGCCGTGAAGAAGATCTCTGTCGAGCGCGGCTATGACGTGACGGGCTACGTCCTGAATGCGTTCGGCTCGGCTGCCGGTCAGCACGCCTGCCTGATGGCAGAGACGCTTGGCATGAGCCGGGTGCTGGTTCCGCCCTTGTCCGGCCTGCTGTCCGCCTACGGCATCGGTCTTTCCGCCGTGCGCGCAAGCCGCGAGCGGTCCCTCGAACGCCATCTTGACGACGAGAACCTGGCCGCGGCCCGCGACCTCGCGGAGACGATGGCAAAGGAGACGGCGTCCGAACTCGAAGGCGAAGGCGTTTCGGAGTCCGATATCCAGACCGCTATCCGCCTTCATCTGCGCTATGAGGCGACGGAGGTCGCGCTGCCTGTGCCGCTTGCGTCAATCGCGGAGATGCAGGCGGCCTTCGAAGCAGCCCACCGCCAACGCTTCGGCTTCGTCTCGCCGGAGAAACGCATTGTCATCGCACTGGTGGAAGTCGAAGCGGAAGGCGGTGGCAAACCCGACGCGTTGCCGCCGCCCTCGGTCGGCCGCGTGCCGGGCGAGCCGCACGCACGCACCCGCTTCTATTCGCAAGGCGTGTGGCGCGATGCGGACGTCTGGCGTCGCGACGATCTCGCGCCAGGCCAGAAGGTGGCCGGACCCGCCATCGTCATCGAGCCGAACCAGACGGCAATTGTCGAGACAGGGTGGTCGGCGGCGCTCTCGGAACGCGGCGATCTCATTCTGACACGCGAGGCGGCAAGGCGGGAGATGCACCGAGTTGGACAGCGGGACACTCGTTCGGCCGTGCCCGACCCCGTGCTTCTCGAAGTCTTCTCCAATCTCTTCATGGGCATTGCCGAGGAGATGGGCGAAGCGCTGCGTGCAACGGCCATGTCGGTGAACATCAAGGAGCGGCTCGATTTCTCCTGCGCCATGTTCGATGCGCATGGCAGCTTGATCGCCAACGCTCCGCACGTTCCGGTGCATCTTGGCAGCATGGAGAGCGCGGTCGAAACGGTCATCCGCGCGCGCGGGCCCGCGTTGAAGCCCGGCGACGTTTATATGCTGAACGCGCCCTATTCCGGCGGCACGCATCTGCCGGACATCACGGTCGTCACGCCGGTCTTTTTCGATGGTGCGCGGACGCCTGCCTTCTACGTCGCGAGCCGGGGACACCATGCGGACGTCGGCGGCACCGCACCCGGCTCCATGAGCCCCGATGCAAAGACCATCGAAGAGGAAGGCGTCTACATCGATTGCGTACCCCTGGTGCGCGATGGCCGCTTCCTGGAAGACGAAACGCGCGCGCTTCTGAGCGGCGCGCGGTATCCGGCCCGCAATCCCGATCAGAACGTCGCCGATCTCAAGGCGCAGGTCGCGGCCAACGCGCGTGGCCACGCAGAGCTTCAGCGCCTCGTGGCAGAGTTCGGCGCCGAGACGGTCGCTGCCTACATGGCCCACGTCCAGGACAACGCCGAGGAAGCCGTGCGCCGGCTTATCGGCCGCCTCCGCGACGGGCGCTTCCGCGTGGACACGGACGACGGCTGGGCGGTGGAGGTCTCGGTCACCCTCGATCGCGAGCGGCGCGCTGCAAAAATCGACTTCACCGGCACCTCGCCTCAGCAACCCACGAACGTTAACGCACCCGCACCCGTCGCGCGAGCCGCCGTGCTCTACGTCGTGCGCGTGCTGCTCGACGCGCCCGTCCCACTCAACGCCGGCTGCCTCCGCCCCATCGAGATCGTGATCCCGGAAGGATCGCTCTTGAACCCGCGCTATCCGGCGGCCGTCGTGGCCGGAAACGTCGAGACCAGCCAGGTCATCACCAACGCGCTCTTCGCAGCGCTCGGCGTTCTCGGCTCCGCGCAGGGAACGATGAACAACCTGACGTTCGGCAACGGCCGCGTGCAGTATTATGAGACGATCTGCTCCGGCTCGCCCGCTGGCTTCGATGCAAACGGCGACGGCTTCGACGGCACAGCGGGCGTGCACGTCCACATGACGAACACGCGCCTCACCGATCCGGAAATCCTGGAAAGCCGCTATCCCGTCGTACTGGAGCGTTTCGCGATCCGCCGCGGTTCCGGAGGCAGGGGCCGTTGGACAAGCGGCGACGGCACGATACGCGTCATACGTTTCCTGGACGCCATGCGGGTCTCGATCCTGTCAGGATACCGCAAGGTCGCGCCCTTCGGCCTGCTCGGCGGCGCGCCGGGAGACACGGGTCGCAACACACTTCGCAAACGCGATGGGTCGGAGCGGGATCTCGGCGGCGCCGCAACCGTCCCCGTCGAGCCGGGCGACGCGATTGTCATCGAAACGCCGACCGGCGGCGGTGTCGGCGAGCGGTAGATCCCTATATTGAGATCATGGACGTGGAGCCCGAGAGATTGACGCGAACGCTGCTGGCCGCGATGGCTCTGGTCGCCGTCGCGTCGTCCGCCTGGGCGGAGCCAGCCACCTTGACCGACCGCCGCCGGATGGTCGAGGACATTAAGACCATGACATCCGAAGTCGCCGGCGAGACCGGCATCGCGAGCTTGAGCGCGCGCGTTCTCGACCGGATGGCAGAGGTTCCGCGCCACGAATTCGTACCGTCCGAACAGAAAGCGGCTGCGTATCGAAACCGCCCGCTCGCTCTCGGCCACGGGCAGACGATTTCTCAGCCGTTCGTCGTCGCGCTGATGACCGAGCTTCTCGATGTGAAGAAGGAGCATCGCGTTCTGGAGATCGGCACCGGGTCCGGCTATCAGGCCGCGGTGCTCGCGGGGCTCGTGCGCGATGTCTACACGATAGAGATCGTGGGCCCCCTGGCCGAAACCGCTGCCGCCGCATTCGAACGTCTCGGCTATACGAACATCCACGCAACCGTCGGTGACGGGTATCGGGGCTGGCCCGAGCATGGACCTTACGACGGGATCGTGGTGACGGCGGCGCCCGATCACATCCCGCCGGCGCTGATCGAGCAACTGAAGCCCGGCGGGCGACTCGTCATTCCCGTCGGAGAGATCTGGCAGGATCTGATGGTGCTGACGAAGAACGCCGATGGCACGACGACGAGGACAACGGTCGTCCCGGTCCGTTTCGTGCCGCTCACACGCAAAAAGAATGAGGATGACTAGACCATGATCGCTTCAGGCCCTACCAGCCTGAAGCGTGAATCATCGGTCTAACTAAGGAGACCATGATCGCTTCAGGCCCTATCAGCCTGAAGCGTGAATCATCGGTCTCGCTAAAGTAACCATGATCGCTTCAGGCCCTATCAGCCTGAAGCGTGAATCATCGGTCTGACGAAAGAGACAGAGTGTTTTCCGATCCGATTCCATCGGATCGGAAAACACTCTAGATGCCATTGTCTCAAAGGGGGCGTGCGAGGAGGGTTGCCCATGGCCTGTGTCTCTGCGGTGCTTGCGGTCCCGATGCGGCTCGGGAATGATCGGGGCGCAACCGAAGCGGATGAGCCGCCCGCAGGATGCGGAAACCGGAAGGATCGCAGAACGCCATGATGGCATTGCGCCTGGAGACGAGAGCGATAGTCATCGCAGCGGGTAGTATGACCCTCGGCGTGGCGCTCGCGGCCTCCCACGCGGCCACCGGCGCAAGCAGCGCACCGTGGTCCTCGGCTGTCGCGACGGAGAACGTCTCGCCCGAAGCCGACCTCACTGCGCGCGAGGTCACGCGCATGCTGTTCGAGGCCAAGCCTGGCGAGCGCGTGAACTATGCTGGCCACAAGCTGACTTACCTTGATTTGTCGGGCCTCGACTTCAAGCAGGCCACGCTGACGCGCACCGACCTCTACGGCACAGATTTCACGGGCTCCAGCCTCAAGGGCGCGGACGTGTCCGGGGCGCGTCTCGATCGGGCCGTTCTGATCCGCGCCGACTTCTCCGGCGCCAATCTTCGCGGAGCGACCATTTTCAGGCCGACGGTCTACTCCGACCTACAGAACAGCTTGTCCGATGCGCCACGGTTCGCCGGCGCGAACCTGACGGGCGTGCGCGTCCAGGCGGAGTTATCGGGAGCCGACTTCCGCGGCGCCAATCTCACCCGTGCCGATTTGAGCCCGCTCGAAGCGCGGCCCGGCCAGGGCACGCTCGTCACGCTCGCGCGCAATGTTCTCAAGTCCTGCGATTTCTCTGGCGCCACGCTGCGTCATGCCGATCTGACGCGCACCGTGTTGACGCACGCGCGCCTTGTCGGCGCGGACCTTACCGGCGCGCGTCTCGTTGAGGCCGATCTCGTCCAGGTCGATTTTTCCGGCGCGGATTTCACGGGGGCGGACGTGACGGGCGCGGACTTCGACGGAGCGAACCTCGCGGGCGTCAAGGGCTTGGATACGGCGAAGGGGCTGGATCGGGCCCTCAATCTCGAAAAAGGCGCGCCGCTGATCTCGCCGCTTGCATGCAGCGAGGTCGCGCCCGCGCGCCACCTAAGAGGCTGCGGCATACTCCAGCAGACCGTCCGGAACGATCGGCAGCCGCACGGTGAAGCGTGCCCCGCCTTCGGGAGAGGACGATATCGTCACGTCTCCATGCATTGCACGGGCGATGAGGCGCGCGGTCGCGAGTGTGTCGCCCCGGCCTTCATGGGGTGCAGGACGCGCGAGAAGAACCTCGCGTGCGCAGCGTGGGACGCCCGGACCGTTGTCGTCCACATGAGCGACCATCGCGGAAAGCCCCCGATCCAGCCGAACCGTTGCGCGTGTGCTGCTTCCCACGGCTGTGTCGAGCAGGATTTCGAAAACGCGCGTGAGCACCGGCGGTTTGGCAAGAACGAAAACCGGCCACGGAACGGGAGCGAGCAGCACGCGATCCGCATCGTACCGTCCGACGATCTGCGCGAGGAGCGCGCGCACATCGACCGGCTCTGTCTGCGGTTCCGGGCCCAGCAGGCGGGCCTGTTCCAGCACCTCGTCGAGCACCCACACCAAATGATCGACGCTCGGCAGGGGCACATCGGCCGGCGGAGAGACCTGCACGGAGGCGCATGCAGTATCGCCGAGCGGCCCGAAGACCGTCGTCCTGAACGGATCGAGAATGCGGCCGAGGAAACCCCGCCACCCGTACATCGGGCAACTCCGGAAGATAGTTGCAATCAGAGCGCTGATATTAGTCCCACCACAATGACAAATGCTTACTCCTGAGGATCTTCTCCTGGGAAAATGAGGTGGCTCAGCCTTTCTCGAACCTTAAGCTCAGTCCTGTCTTGGGAATGATCGGAGATCATTCGGAGCTGGCCTTCGCGACGTTGTCGCGCAGCGTCGTGACCTGATCGTGCAGCGTTTCGGCCTCCCTGGCGCCGCATCCGAAGGCCGCGAGCAGGCGCCGCGGCACGTCTGCGAGAGCCGTTTGAAGCGCACGGCCGGCGTCCGTCAGGAAGATGCACACTTGCCGTTCGTCGTCGGCGGCCCGTTCGCGCCGCACGGACCCCGCTTTTTCCATCCGTTTGAGAAGCGGAGTGAGCGTGCTGGATTCGAGGAAGAGACGCTGGCCGATGCTGCCCACCGTCTGGCCGTCGCGTTCCCACAGGATAAGCAGCACGAGATATTGCGGATACGTGAGCCCGTGGGGATCGAGGATCGGCTTATAGGCGCGCGTGACGGCGTGGTTCGCCGAGTAGATTGCGAAGCATAAGGCGTTGTCGAGGTTGAGAGTTTTTTCGGCCATGCGGCGAATCTCCAGGACGTATCGGCGTGCTCCGAATATAATCGCACGCGATTTAATCGCAAGCGCTTGACAGCCGGACAAGGAGGGTCTAAATAAATCGCACACGATTTAATCGTGAGCTATTAATAGGGCTGCGGCCCGCGATCGAAGGAGACACGTCATGACCACCTTCACCACCCGGGACGGCGTTGAGATCTATTACAAGGACTGGGGCAAGGGGCAGCCCGTGGTGTTCAGCCACGGTTGGCCGCTGAGCGCCGACAGCTGGGAATCGCAGATGCTCCATCTCGCGAACAACGGCTTCCGCGTGATCGCCCACGACAGGCGCGGCCATGGCCGTTCGAGCCAGCCGTGGGACGGCAACGACATGGACCATTATGCCGACGATCTCGCCGAGCTGATCGAGCACCTCGATCTTCGCGATGTGATCCTCGTCGGCTTCTCGACCGGCGGCGGAGAGGTGACACGCTACATCGGCCGCCACGGCACGGCGCGCGTGGCCAAGGCCGCGCTCGTTTCCGCCGTGCCGCCGCTGATGGTGAAAACCGCAGATAATCCTGGCGGCCTCCCCATCGAGGTGTTCGACGGCATCCGGGCAGGCTCGATCGCCGACCGCTCTCAGCTCTACCAGGACATCGCCTCCGGGCCGTTTTTCGGCTTCAACCGGCCCGGTGCCAAGGCCTCGCAAGGTGCGATCGACAGCTTCTGGCGCCAGGGAATGCAGGGCGGTCACAAGAACACCTACGACAGCATCAAGGCATTCTCTGAGACAGACTTCCGCGACGACCTGAAGAAGTTCGACGTCCCGACCCTCGTCGTGCACGGCGATGACGACCAGATTGTCCCCATCGACGCGGCGGGACGCGCATCGGCGGAAATCGTGAAACACGCCGAGTTGAAGGTCTATCCCGGCGCGCCGCACGGTATCACCGATACGCACAAGGACCAGCTCAACGCCGATCTCCTTGCGTTCGCGCAGAGTTGACGCAGAGCGATGAAGGATCGAGACCGGCCGGGAGCGGACGCGCGCCCGGCCGTTTCGTTTCCTTAGGTTCCCGATGAGGCTTGCCACGGCGGTCAGGATCCGGGAAAACATCCCATCTCAAGTCGGGAGCCCGATTATCCATGTCGATGTCGCTTCGCACACTCGTCGGACCATCTTGTCAGCGCACCATTGCGGCCGCGTTTGCGCTTCTTGCCTGGGGCGCAATGGCTCAGGCACCCGCTGCTCCGCGCGCTCCGAACCTCGCGGAGGCGTGGAACGGAGCCGAGATCGAATGGCGCGATGTGGGTCCCGGCATCCGGGAAGCGACGCGCACCGGAAAACCGCTCGTGATGGTGTTCCACGCCGAGTGGTGTAAGGCCTGCCGGCGTTACCGCGAGGTTTGGAAAGATCCGGGCGTTGTCGCTGGCTCTCGCAACTTCGTTATGGTGCTCGTCGATGTGGATCGGCGTCCGCAGGATAACGGCGCGTTCGCGCCGGACGGCACGTACATTCCGCGCACGATTTTTTACAGCGCCGAGGGCGAAGTGATGAAGCACGTGCGGGGTAAGGATCCGGAATTTCCGCACACCATCGACATCGAAGACCCCACCGAGCTCAGAACGCTGATGGAACAGGCTTCCGGCGGAACGCCGCCCGCTCCCGCGCCCGAACTCGAACGGCGCGCATCCAACTGACCGGATCGGCCCGGTCCGGCTGGCTTAGCGGCCGATCGCGAGCGCCCGGTCGGCTTGCGTCTCCCAGAAATCCAGCACGTCCTGGCGGATCGTTTCGCGGCAATCGCCCCGACAAGGGATCCACGTCCCGCTCTTGAGTTGGGCTTCGAGGCCGAAACGCGCTTTGCGCACAGGCGCCACAAGGCAACCGTTGCCGTGCTGGCTGCAAGCCTTAACGGATTTGGGAGCGGTATCGCGGCGCGCCTCGGCACCGGGCGCGGACAGCACCGGAAGAAAGCACGCGGCAACGACCATGGCGCATCGCATGGGCTCAGACCTTTGTTATGCTCGCGCGCATCTCACCGCCAGGGGATTGAACGCGCATCCAAACCCGCACATCCTAGGCTCCAAACCCAATCAGGATGGCGTCACGATGAGACAAGATTGCCCGATGGCGGCGTCGCATGGTCTGCCAAACCGTAGAGGTTTGCTGCGACCTTGCTCCTGCCAGCCGAACAAAAGCCCTCGCACCGTGATGCCATCCTGATTGGGTTCACGACCTAAAGCAACCGACCTCACGCACCAACGGAGCAAGCGTGCGAGGCGCGCGCTTTCATCGCCAGAGCCTTTAAACCCGCCGCGTCTTAGCTCCGAGAGCGTTCGTCCATGAGCCTCAGTCAACAGATCTTCATCTACTGCGAGCGCGGACAAGACCCGGCGTTCTGGGCAGAGCCAATGAATGCGTTGACCAATGGCGCGTTCATCGTCGCAGCTGCGGTCGCAACGCGGGATTACTGGGCAGCACCCCCTGAGCGCCGGCATACGTCGGCGGCGTTGCTGATCTTGCTGACGTACACCATAGGCGCCGGCAGCTTCCTTTTTCACACCTATGCAACACGTTGGGCGGCACTCGCGGACACAATCCCGATTGCGCTCTTCATGCTAGCCTACTTCGGATTCGTATTGAGGCGCTTCCTCGGGCTGCACTGGCTGGTGGCGGTGGCTGGTGTCGCCGCCTTCTACGCCACGCTCTGGTACTCCGGCACCATCGAATGCCGATACGATACCCTGCTGCCGATCACCTCGCGAACGGGGGCCCGCTGCTTCAACGGCACCCTGGGTTATGCCCCGGCCTTTTTCGCGCTGATCGGCGCGGCCGCGCTTCTCGCCGCGCTCCGCCATCCCGCTTGGCGGCTCATAGGACTTGCGGGCGTGGTGTTCCTGGCCTCGATGACCTTCCGCACATTGGATCTCGAACTCTGCAACCGCATCCGGCTTGGCGACCTGGTGGTCGGAACGCATTTCCTGTGGCATGTGCTCAACGCCTTGACGCTTTACCTGTTGCTCCGCGCCGCAATCCGCTACGGAAGCTCGGGGGCGAGGCTCAACGGTCCGGCTTGAGCCTGGACGCGGATCGTCGCATAAAGCGGGCCTCCGCGGACGTGGTGGAACTGGTAGACACACAGGACTTAAAATCCTGAGACGGCAACGTCGTGTGGGTTCGATTCCCACCGTCCGCACCAATTCATTTCAATCCAAAAAAAGCTGGCGACCGCTGCGCGGTGATTTGCTGATGACCTTGCCGGGGCCTCTGCCCGGTTGTTGTCGGCGTGGATCTCCTGACAAGGCCGTTCGGCACCGGTTTGCGAAGCTCCGCGCATGAATTTGCGGCAAGGTGGAGTGCCTTCGGGGAACCTAAGCCCGGAGCGTGAGTTAGCGGCTAATCCAGGGGGCGGTGAGAGCGGCCGCTTCTGCGAACCCTGCCAGGATCTGTTTCGTCATTCTTGGCGTTGACAGGCGAGGGTAGGCAGAAGGCGGCGAAGCGTCTTCGGCAAGCTTTGGGTTGCAGCACGGGTTGCGGAGGCTCGTTCAACCGTTATGGAGCGATGGGCACGGCGGTGTGCTGCGCGGCATGTCGGGGAGATTCGCTGCTCGGCGTGAGTTGAAGACAGACGTGCAGGCCCGATAGGCATATCCGCTAAGAGCGTCCATTGCAGAAACCAACATCCGATGCGCACCCATTCCTGACAGGTGGCGGAGAAGTCGCCGACATCATCGCGGCGTTCGATTGGACGGGGACGGCGCTCGGCACGCTTGAAGATTGGCCACTCAGCCAAAAAAGTGCGGTTGGGCTGATCCTCCAATCGCATGTTCCGATCGTGACGCTGTGGGGCGAGGACGGCATCATGATCTACAACGATGCCTATTCGGGATTTGCCGGCGACCGTCATCCCAAACTTTTCGGTTCGAAGGTTCGTGAGGGCTGGCCGGAGGTTGCCGATTTCAACGATAACATCATGAGGACCGGCCTCTCAGGCAAAACGCTCGCCTACCGCGAGTTCCCGCTGACCCTTTACCGCCGTGACGGGAAGCCCGAGCAAGTCTGGTTGGACCTGGATTATTCGCCCCTTCTGAGCGACGAGGGCGTTCCCATCGGCGTCATGGCGATCGTTGTGGAGATCACCGCGAAGATCCAGGCTCAGCGCGCGCTCGAAGCCGAGCGCGAAAGCCTGAAGCGCATGTTCGAGCAGGCACCGGGGTTCCTGTCGGTTTTGAGCGGGCCGGAGCATCGCTTCGTGATGGCCAATCAGGCGTATAAGACGCTCGTGGGTCATCGCGACGTGACGGGAAAAACCGTCAAGGAAGCGCTGCCGGAGATCGTTGAGCAAGGCTTCCTCGATCTTCTGGATCGCGCCTATGAAACAGGCGAGCCATACGTTGGGCGCGGGGTGGCGGTGAAGATCCAGCAGTCGGGCGGCGGATCGAACGAGCGTTTCCTAGATTTTATCTATCAACCGATCGTCTCGGAAGATGGAGAGACGACGGGGATCTTCGTCCAAGGCAACGACGTCACCGAGCAATTTGAGACCGAACGGGCGATCCGTGCCGAATCCCATAAGCTCGCGGTGTTGAACCGCACCGGCGCCGCCGTCGCAGCCGAGCTCGACGTCGACCGTATCGTGGAAATCGTAACGGACGCTGCGACGGATCTCGTCGGCGCCGAATTCGGTGCATTTTTCTACAACGTCGCAAACAAAAAAGGCGAGAGCTACATGCTTTACGCCTTGTCGGGCGTGTCGCGCGACAAGTTCGATAAGTTCCCGATGCCGCGCAACACTGCTGTATTCGCGCCCACGTTCAGCGGATCCGCCATTGTCCGCTCCGACGATATCCCGAACGATCCGCGCTACGGCAAGAGTGCCCCCCATTACGGCATGCCGGAAGGCCACCTTCCCGTCAGAAGCTATCTGGCCGTGCCCGTTGTCTCGCGGACGGGCGAGGTGATCGGCGGGCTCTTCTTCGGCCACGGCGAACCGGCGAAATTCGTTGCAGAGCATGAGGAGCTTCTGGTCGGCATTGCAGGACAGGCGGCGACGGCCATCGACAACGCGCGACTGATCCAGGCTGCCGAGCGCGAAGTTGCGGAGCGGCGCCGGGCCGAAGCGGCGCTCCATACGCTGAATGCCACGCTGGAGCAGCGTGTCCGCGAGGAAGTGGAGGCGCGCTCCAAGATCGAGGAACAGTTGCGCCAGATCCACAAGATGGAGGCGGTGGGCCAGCTCACGGGCGGCATCGCGCATGACTTCAACAACATGCTGGCCATCGTCATCAGCGGATTGAACCTTCTCCAGCGCAGGCTCGCACGCGGCGACACGGATGTCGGCCGCTTCGTTGAGGCGGCGATCGACGGCGCGAACCGTGCGGCGATCCTGACGCAGCGATTGCTCGCCTTTTCCCGCCAGCAGCCGCTTTCCCCGGAGCCGCTGGCCATCAACAGGCTGGTGGCGGGCATGAGCGAGCTCCTGTCCAGAACGCTGGGAGGGAACATCGACGTCGAGACGGTGATCGCAGCGGGGCTGTGGCAGATCAAGGCCGATCCGGCGCAACTGGAAAACGCCATCCTCAACCTTGCAGTCAATGCACGCGATGCGATGCCGAACGGCGGCAAGCTCACGATCGAAGCGCAGAATGTCTTCGTGGACGACGCCTACGCCCAGGAGTACGCGATTGCGCCGGGCCAGTTCGTGATGATCGCCGTTGCCGACACCGGCTGCGGTATGAGCGTGGATCTCATCTCCAAGGCGTTCGAACCGTTCTTCACCACCAAGGAAGTCGGCAAGGGAACGGGCCTCGGTCTGAGTCAGGTTTACGGCTTCGTTCGCCAGTCGGGCGGGCACGTGAAGATTTATTCCGAAGCGAACATCGGAACGACGGTCAAGATCTACCTGCCACGCCACAGTGCCGACGTCGAGGAAGCCGATCCTGTGCCGCCTCTGCCGGTCTACCGTGGCGCAAAAAACGAATCCATTCTCGTGGTCGAGGACGACGACCGGGTCCGCGCCCTGTCCGTCGAGGCGTTGCGAGAGCTTGGCTATACCGTTGCTGAGGCCGCGGGACCTGGGGAGGCGCTTCGCATCTTCGAGCGAGGCGAAAAGTTCTCGCTGCTTTTCACGGACATCGTGATGCCCGAAATGTCCGGCCGGGAGCTTGCCGACCTCGTGCGTAGGCTGCAGACGAACATCAAGGTGCTCTACACGACGGGCTATACGCGCAACGCAATCGTGCACAACGGCATTTTGGATGCGGGCACCGGCCTGCTCACCAAGCCCTTCAGCCTTGAAGATCTCGCGTTCAAGGTGCGAAAAATTCTGGACGAAGGTAAGGGATAAACGAGTTCGCTCCGCCGAGCCGCAATGGTCACGCGAAAGAAAAAGACCCCGGCCGGGGATAGCGGCCGGGGTCGAAGCGCTAAACCTTTGGCGTGCAGCTCATCAGTTGCTCCTGGCCTGCGCCTGCGCCTCGACGATCTGGTCGTAGACACCGCCGTCCTTGAAGTGGTCGTCCTGAGCCTTGGCCCAGCTCTCGAAGTACTGTTCGAGCTTGAACGTCTTGATCGGCGGAAACTGTTCGGCATTGGCCGCAAGAATTGCCTCGCTACGCGGACGGAAGTTGTGCTTGGCAATGATGGCCTGCGCCTCGTCCTCGAAGAGGTAGTCGAGATAGGCCTTCGCGAGTGCGGCCGTGCCGCGATTTGCCGTGACCTTCTCCACCACGGCAACAGGTGGCGCGGCCTCGATGCTGAGCGAGGGATAGACGATGTCGAACTGGTCTCCGAACTCGGCCGCGACGAGCTTGGCCTCGTTCTCGAACGTCACAAGGGCGTCGCCGACATCGCGCTGGGTGAAGGAGGTCGTGGCGCCACGTCCGCCGCCGTCGAGGATCGGCACGTTGGCGATGAGATTGCCGACAAACTCACGCGCCTTGTCGTCGCCCTTGAGGTTCTCCAGCGCGTAACCCCAGGCCGCGAGATACGTGTAGCGCCCGTTGCCTGACGTCTTCGGATTGGGAATGACGACGGAGATGCCGGGCTTCGTCAGGTCGTTCCAGTCCTTGATTCCCTTCGGATTGCCCTTGCGCACGAGAAACACGCTGGTCGAGGTGTACGGAGCCGCGTCGTGCGGGAATTTGCTTTTCCAGTCGGCCGCGATCACGCCCTTTTCGGCGAGATGATCGAGGTCGGTCGGCTGGTTGAGCGTCACCACGTCGGCGTCGAGACCCGATGCGACGGCAAGCGCCTGCTTGGTCGAAGGGCCATGCGACTGGTTGACCGTGACATCGCTCCCCTGCGCCGCTTTCCAATGCGCGGAGAACGCCGGGTTGATCTCTTTATAAAGCTCGCGTGACACGTCGTAGGAGGCGTTGAGCAGCGTTGTGCTATCGGCGTGCGCCGCCAGCGGCGCGACGGCGAGGGCGCCTAGGCCGACGCCGACAAGAGCTTTGCGGAAGAACGTCATCTGTTTGACCCTTTCTCAGACGGAACGGAAAAGAAGAAGCTCGAAAAAGGGGCCGGCTCGTTGAAGCGAGCCGGCCCGAGGCAGAACCGCGGCCGGTGACGACCTGGTCCAGGGAGACACACGGCCATGCAGGATGCGGAGCGACCGTTTGAAGGGAAGAAAAGAAGCAGAAATCCGCGAAATAGGCGGGTCTGGCCTGCATGCCTGGGCAGAGCCATGCAGGCCAGCCCCGAAAGCCGTCATGCAGCCCTCGCCTTCTGCCTAAAGCGGTTTCCGAACTGCGCGATCGCAGCCCGTTCGGCGTCGCGCGGAGCTGAGAAAAGCTTTCCGTCGAGCGGATAGTAGCGGGGCAGGGAGGCATGGAAGCGATAGGTCTTCTCGTTCTCCTGGCGCACCACGATACCGGCGGTCTCGTTGGCGACTTCGATGACATAGGCGTCTGACATAGTCTCGTCCTTTCCCGTTTTCGGCGGGCTAACTCGTGAACGATGTGATGGGTTTCAAATGCCGGATGCGCAGGGTGCATCCAGGCTCATGGCATCAACAACACCGACACGAGAGAGTGCGCGAAAGGCTGGCCGAGAGACGGGCTGCGGCATCTTGGCCGCGAAGGGAAGCGAAGGACGACATGGATGCTCCTTAGCGTTTGATGACGCGGCGCAAGCGAACCTCAAATCACCGCGGCGAGCACGAGGACCGTGTCGCAAGCCCATCAAGCCGTTTCGGGCTTCGAGCGTCAAATAACAAGAAGTGCGAAGGATACAATCCGGAGCGATATAACAAAGGGCAGCGTGAAGCGGGGCGGGGCGCGGCCTGACGCCCCCTCTCTTTTCCGTCACAAAGAGAGAGTTCGCGTTCGTTCATAAGCTCAGCACTTCTTCTTGGTTCGTCGCAAGCAAGCCCACGCCTAGGGTCCTCCCAGTTGATCTCATTGGAGAGGAACCATCACATGTCACTTCTGAAATTTTCCCGCCGAACTGCTCTTGCGCTGGCCGCGTCGGCCGGTGTCGTGGGGCTGGCCGCAGCCTCTTACGCCACCGAGATTTTGAACGTTTCCTACGATCCGACGCGCGAATTCTATCAGGAATACAACGAACTCTTTAAGAAGCATTGGAAAGAGCAGGGCAACACCGAAGACCTCACGATCCGTCAGTCGCACGGCGGCTCCGGCAAGCAGGCGCGCGCCGTGATCGACGGCCTTGAGGCCGATGTCGTCACGCTCGCTCTCGCCCGCGACGTCGACGCGATCCGCCAGCAGCGCCAGCTGCTTCCCGAAGGCTGGCAGTCGCGCCTCAAGGACAACTCAGCGCCTTACACCTCCACCATCGTTTTCCTCGTCCGCACGGGCAACCCGAAGGGCATCAAGGACTGGGACGATCTGGTGAAGGAAGGCGTCGCCGTGATCACGCCGAACCCCAAGACCTCGGGCGGCGCGCAGTGGAACTATCTCGCAGCCTGGCACTACGCCAAGCTGAAGTACGGCAGCGACGAGAAGGCCCAGGAGTTCGTTACGAAGCTCTACAAGAACGTCCCCGTTCTCGACTCGGGCGCCCGCGGCGCACTCACCACCTTCACCGAGCGTGCCATCGGCGACGTGTTCCTCTCCTGGGAGAACGAAGCGCACCTCGCGACCAAGGAGCTTGGCCCGGACAAGTTCGAGATCATTTTGCCTTCGATCTCGATCCTCGCTGAGCCGACGGTCGGTGTCGTTGATGTCAACGTCGACCGCAAAGGCACGCGCAAGGTCGCCGAGGCGTACCTCGAATACCTCTACAGCGACGAGGCCCAGGATCTGGCCGGCAAGCACTATTACCGTCCGCGCAACCAGCAGTTTGCTGAGAAGTACAAGGATCAGCTTTCGCCGATCAATCTGTTCACTATCGACGATGCGTTCGGTGGTTGGGACAAGGCCTTCGAGACGCACTTCAAAGACGGCGCGGTCTTCGATCAGATCTTCGAACAGCGCAGCTAAACACGCCTGAAAGTTAGGGTTCTGCCGCTCCCGCGCTCTCCCATCACTCCTCCCGGAGGAGTTCGGGGGCGGCAGCCCCTGACGATCCCGACACAGAAAGAATGCCCCATGGTCAACGCAACGCCACAGACGAGGAATGCCGCATCGGCACCCTATGTGATGCTCGGTTGGCCGCTCACTTGGGTTTCCCAAGGCAGCCAGTTTTTCCAGGTCGAAATGCTCTGTCGTTCCGTAAAGCCGATCGCCTCGCTCTGTTGACGCTCGCATTGAGTTTGAGCCCTCCAAAGCACCGCAAACGACATTTGGCTTGAAGGATATTCGCCATGACCGCCAGCGACCTTGAACCTACGACCCTTATCGTTCCCGGCTTGAATTCCAGTGGCGCCGCACATTGGCAAACCTGGCTGGAAGAGCAGATCCCCGGCGCAGTCCGCGTCGTACAGCGAGATTGGAAAAGCGCCGACCTCGCAGAATGGTCGAGCCGCGTTCGCCGCGAGATTTCCCGCAGTCCGGGCCGCGTTTTGATCGCGGCGCACAGCTTCGGTGCGCTGGCGGCCGTCCAGGCGGCGGACGACCACCGCCACAGGATCGCGGGTGCGCTTCTCGTTGCTCCGGCAGATCCCGAAAAATTCGGTGTGTCGGACCTGCTGCCGCACGGCCCGCTCGGCTTCCCTGCCGTCGTTGTCGCGTCGTCCAACGACCCGTGGCTGAGCATCGAGCGTGCAGCCCGTCTCGCCGGAGCGTGGGATGCCGATTTCGTGAGCGTGGGAGCGGCCGGCCACATCAATACGGAGAGCGGCTACGGCCCTTGGCCCGGCGGTCTCCGGCTCCTGCAGCGGCTGCTTTTTAACGGGCGCGCGCAAGCAAATCAGTTCACGCTGGGTACGAAGCTGCCCGTTGGCGGCGAGTGGCCGCATGTGCCGTCTGAGCGCGAGGACACCCTCGACCAAGCCCGCTCGCGTCTTATCCATCGTGACCTTTCGACGACCATCGTGGACGCTGTGCGTGTCTGAGCAGCCACCGGCGCATCCAAAATGCAACAGATCTTTGAATTTATGACGGCTGGTGCAGATCAAAGCTTGTGCTTGAAGGAGTGAATCGAGAAAATATCAGTAATATCAATGCGTTATATCAGAATTCGATCTAACATAACGGAGAGTGTCGGATGATTGGGGGTGTGAATTTGAGAAGGGGGTTCGTTGCTGCGACCGCAGCCGGCCTGCTTCTCTCGGTGGGGGCGACGCAAACGTTCGCGGCAGACCTGGGGGGGAATTGCTGCGCCGATCTCGAAGAACGGATCGCCGAGCTCGAAGCCACCACGGCGCGCAAGGGCAACCGCAAGGTGTCGCTGACCGTCTACGGCCAGGTGAACCAGGGCGTTCTGGCCTGGGACGACGGCTTCGAGAGCAACGTTGGTGTCTACACCAACGACAACTCGCGGACGCGCATCGGTTTCCGCGGCAACGCGAAGATCAACAGCGAGTGGTCTGCGGGCTACCGTCTTGAGATCGGCGTCCGGTCGGCAAACTCGAAGCGTTTCACGCAGGACGATCCGACCGGCGAGTCCGGTTTGGATCTGCGTGATTCGCACTGGTACATCGACAACAAGAGCCTCGGCCGGGTGACGGTTGGACGCGGCGGCACTGCGACAGATCAGATCACCGAGATCAACCTGACGCAGACCGCGGACTTCGCGAAGTATTCGGACGTCGAGGACACGGGCCTCGGCCTGAGCCTGCGCAACGGTGCCGGCGCGCTCAGCGGGCGGTATCAGTATCGTCGCCTCATCGGCGTGCACGGCGATCAGCCGGGCGAGGGTGAACGTCGCTTCGATGCCGTCACCTACCGGACGCCGGAACTGGCGGGCTTCACCGCCTCGGCGACGTGGGCCAACGACGACTACTGGGATATCGCCCTGCGGTATGCCGGCGAGCTGGGGCCGTTCAAGGTCGCTGCCGGCATCGGTTACGGCGAGATCACGGACGGCAGCCAGACCCAGACGGCGTGCGCCTTCATCGGCGGCGGCGTGGGCACGAACTCCGACACACGATGCAATCAGTTCGGCGGTTCGGTCAGCATCCTTCACAACCCCACCGGCCTGTTCCTGAACGCGGCTGCTGGCGTGAAGGAAGATGAGTTGGCCTCGCATTCGGCCCTGTTCCAAGGCCCGATCGCGGCGGACGACGAGCAAACGTTCTGGTCGATCCAGGCCGGTATCGAGCGCAAGTGGACGCCGTTCGGCAAGACCACCATCTATGGTGAGTACTACGACTACAGCGGTGGTTCGAACAATCGCACGATCGAGGCGACTTTCGCCGGAACCGGCGCCGCGGGCAACGCCGCCGTCCTTTCGACGGAGCTGAGGTCGGTGGGCTTCGGTGTCGCGCAAGGGTTCGACGCGGCCGCGCTCACGCTTTATCTCTCGTACCGGCATGTCGAGGCGGACCTCACTGCGTCGCAGGTCGTGGGCGGCGTTGCCGCCGGTCCGGCAACCGCTGCGAACCTCGAAGACCTCGATCTCGTCTTCGCCGGCGGTATCATCAAGTTCTGATCCAACCTTCTCCCGGTGATCAGTTGACGGGAAGGGCCGCTCTCCGGGGCGGCCCTTTTTGTTTGCGCGGCACCGCGTCCTTTTCGCGTCCGCGTATAAGAACATCATTTCTTCTTGGTTCGTCCGCTGCCGGTGCTCCGTTACCTTGGCAGCCATGAGAACAATCACAGCATACGCGATGTCACGAACAGAAACCGAAGACGGCGGCCGCCTGGCGGGTGTCTCGCCGGAGGTGCGCCCGCCCGGCGGACCGGCAGGCGCCCGCAATGTCCCGTTCATCGTCGGCGGAAACCTTCGCCGATTGCGCAAGGCGCATGGCTTGTCGCTTGAGCGTCTTGCCGAGCTGTCGGGCGTGAGCCGTGCGATGCTGGGCCAGATCGAGACGGCCAAGAGCGTGCCGACCGTGAGCCTGCTGTGGCGTGTCGCGGACGCCCTCGGCGTCCCCGTTGCAACGCTCGTGGCGAGTGAAAGCGAGCCCCTCGCGGTGGTTCTGAGCCGCAGCGGTGCGAGCCTTCTTGTCGGCAGCGAGGGCCGCTATGCGAGCCGCAGCCTCTTACCCCACGGGCGCGCGGCCTCCACCGGCTTTTTCGAGCTTCACATTGCTGGAAGCCACCGTGAGGCCTGCCCCGCAGCCCCCATCGGCACACGCCATAGCTTGGTCGTGGCGCATGGCAGCCTCACCGTTTCCATCGGTGACGAGACGCCGATTGCGCTCGCCGAAGGGGACGCCGTC
Source organism: Hyphomicrobium nitrativorans NL23 (assembly GCF_000503895.1). Classification (NCBI taxonomy): domain Bacteria; kingdom Pseudomonadati; phylum Pseudomonadota; class Alphaproteobacteria; order Hyphomicrobiales; family Hyphomicrobiaceae; genus Hyphomicrobium; species Hyphomicrobium nitrativorans. The sequence continues at coordinate 3,436,091 of NC_022997.1, read as the reverse complement.
GCCTTCGAAGGAGGCACGCCTTACGCGATCGAGAACCCGGCCGGGTCCGAAGCGATCGCCTATCTGGTCGTGGTTTCGCCCACGCCGTGAGCGGCCGCCGCCTTTGCAGAAATTCGAATAACGATCGCAGTTCTTATTAGTTCTGCTTCTAAAGAGGAGACCCTACGGTGCGCGCATACGGTTTGGGGGATGTGACTGTGTCATCGAAACGGATTCAACTGGAGAGGTTCATCTCTTGGACGGCGCTGCTCTGTTCCGTGTCCGTGATCATCGCTCTGACGATTGCACACTGACATAGGAACGGAATCGATGGCATTCGCACGTAAACGCAGCGTTCTGCCTGGATTCGGGCTGTCGCTCGGATTCACGTTGGCATACCTGTCCCTGATCGTTCTCATCCCGCTCTCGGCCGTATTCATCATGGCGGCCGGCATGGGCTGGGACGCTTATCTCGCCGCCGCGACCGCGCCTCGCGTCGTTGCTTCCTACAAGCTGAGCTTCGGCGCTTCGCTCCTTGCCGCCGCCATCAATGTGGTGTTCGGCCTGATCCTGGCGTGGGGCCTGGTGCGCTACACCTTTCCCGGAAAGAAGCTCGTCGACGCTCTCGTAGACCTGCCGTTCGCGCTGCCGACGGCCGTCGCCGGTATCGCGCTGACGGCCATCTACGCTCAGAACGGCTGGATCGGACAGTGGCTCGCGCCCTTCGATATCCGTATCGCCTTCACACCCATCGGCATCGTCATCGCGCTCGTCTTTATCGGTCTCCCGTTCGTTGTGCGGACGGTGCAGCCGGTCCTCGAAGATCTCGATGCCGAGTTCGAGGAGGCCGCTGCGAGCTTGGGTGCGGGGCGTCTCCAGACCTTCATCCGCGTCGTGTTCCCGGCCCTCGTTCCGGCCTTGCTGACCGGCTTCGCACTCGCCTTCGCGCGTGCCGTCGGCGAGTACGGGTCGGTGATCTTCATCGCCGGCAACATGCCGTTCGTTTCCGAGATTACGCCACTCATGATCATCACCAAGCTTGAGCAGTACGACTATGCCGGCGCCACCGCCATCGCATCCGTCATGCTCATTCTCTCGTTCGTCCTGCTGCTCATCATCAACGGTCTGCAGGCTTGGTCGTCGCGCCGTGGAGGGAGGGAAGCCTGATGGCCGGAGCTGTTACACATCTTCACGGGTTCGCCGGTTCCGCGACCCGCTTCGAGAACAACCTCGCCACCCGTGACGAGCGCTGGGTCAAATACCTTGTCCTCGGTACCGGCCTGACGTTCTTCGTGCTCTTCCTTATCCTGCCGTTGATCACGGTCTTCTTCGAGGCATTCCGCAGGGGGTGGGGCGTCTACATCACGTCTCTCTCCGATCCCGATGCGCTGGCCGCCGTAAGGCTCACCTTGCTCGCGGCAGCCATCGCGGTGCCTTTGAACCTGGTGTTCGGCATTTCGGCGGCCTGGGCCATCACCAAGCACAACTTCCGCGGCAAGCAGATCCTCATCAGCTTCATCGATCTGCCGTTCTCGGTATCTCCGGTGGTCGCGGGTCTTGTTTTCGTGCTGCTGTTCGGTGCGCAGGGGTGGTTCGGTCCCTGGCTCCAGGACAACAACATCAAGATCATCTTCGCGGTGCCGGGCATCGTGCTGGCGACGGTGTTCGTGACCTTCCCGTTTATCGCGCGCGAGTTGATCCCGCTGATGCAGGCACAGGGCCGCGACGAGGAAGAAGCCGCCGTCACGCTCGGCGCGTCGGGGCTGCAAACATTCTGGCGCGTCACGCTGCCCAACGTGAAATGGGCGCTCCTCTACGGCGTGATACTCTGTAACGCGCGTGCAATGGGAGAGTTCGGCGCGGTGTCGGTCGTGTCCGGACACATCCGCGGCCAGACCAACACCATGCCGCTGCACGTCGAGATCCTTTATAACGAATATCAATTCGCAGCCGCGTTCGCAGTGGCGTCGCTCTTGGCCTTCCTGGCGATCATTACGCTTGCCGTGAAGACATTCATCGAGTGGCGCGCGAGTGCAGCCTACGCTGAGGAGAAATTGGGATGAGCATTGCGGTCAAAGACATCTCGAAGTCTTTCGGAACGTTCAAAGCGCTCGACAATATCAACCTGACCCTGCCGCCGGGTGAGCTGGTGGCGTTGCTCGGACCCTCGGGCTGCGGCAAGACCACGCTGCTTCGCATCATCGCCGGCCTTGAGCAGGCGGATGAAGGCACCGTCATTCTTTCGGGTGAGGATGCCTCCGCCAAGCACGTCCGCGAGCGACGCGTCGGCTTTGTGTTTCAGCACTACGCCCTGTTCCGGCACCTGACCGTGTTCGAGAACGTCGCTTTCGGTTTGCGTGTCAAACCGCGCAGCCAGCGTCCCTCGAACGCCGAGATCAAGAAGCGCGTCGAGCGCCTGCTTGAACTCGTCCAGCTCGGGTGGCTCGCCGACCGTTTCCCGGCGCAGCTTTCCGGCGGCCAGCGCCAGCGCATCGCGCTGGCGCGCGCTCTCGCCGTCGAGCCGCAGGTGCTGCTGCTCGACGAGCCGTTCGGCGCGCTCGATGCGAAGGTGAGAAAAGAGCTGCGCCGCTGGCTCCGCCGTCTTCACGACGAACTGCACATCTCGTCCGTGTTCGTGACTCACGATCAGGAGGAGGCGCTGGAAGTCTCCGACCGCATCGTGCTCATGAACAAGGGCAAGATCGAGCAGATCGGATCCCCGAAGGAGATCTACAACAATCCGGCGACCTCGTTCGCGTATAGCTTCATCGGCAACGTGAACGAGTTCCGTGGGCATGTCGAAGGTGGCTATGTGCGGGTCGGCAACGATCTGCTTCCGCATGGCCGCACCGATCTTCACGATGGCGCGTCCGTCGTGGCGTTCACCCGCCCGCACGACACGGAAATCGTGAAAACCTCTGACGGAGAGGGCATCGCGGCCCGTGTGAACCGCATCCTCGATAGCAGCGGCGCTGTTACCCGCGTCGAACTGCTTGCAAATGGAGATGCGCGTGGCGGCAAACACGATTATTTTGAGGTCGAAGTGACGGCCGATCATTTGGCATCGCTCGGTCTATCGACAGGCGACAACGTTCGCATCAAGAGCAGGCGCCTGAGCCTGTTCGGAGAAAACGAGAACAGATGAACTTTCAGCAGCTACGCATCATCCGTGAGACTGTAAGGCGAAACTTCAATCTCACGGATGTTGCGAACGCGCTCTATACTTCGCAGTCGGGCGTTTCCAAGCATATCAAGGATCTTGAGGACGAGCTGGGCGTCGAGCTGTTCGTTCGGCGCGGCAAGCGCCTGCTCGGTCTGACCGAGCCGGGGCGCGAGCTCGTGGGCATCGTCGAGCGCATCTTGCTCGACACCCAGAACATCAAGAAGCTTGGCGAGCAATTCGCCAATCGCGACCGCGGCCAGCTCGACGTCGCGACCACGCATACGCAGGCGCGCTATGCCTTGCCGCTCGTGGTCGCAAAGTTTCGGGAGGCCTATCCCAACGTCCATCTCGTGCTTCACCAGGGGAGCCCGGCTGAGATCGCACGCATGTTGGCCGAAGGCGCGGCGGACATCGGCATCGCCACCGAATCCTTGAAGGATGCGCCGGAGCTGGCGTCGTTCCCCTATTACAGTTGGCATCACGGCGTCGTCGTGCGTGCCGGCCACGCGCTGGAAAACGCCGGCAAGCTCACGCTCGAAACGCTCTCCGAATGGCCGCTGATCACCTACAGCGAAGGCTTCACGGGCCGGCCCAAGATCGACAAGGCTTTCGCGGAAGCCGGTATCGTGCCCGACATCGTGCTGTCCGCTCTCGACGCGGACGTCATCAAGTCCTACGTCGAGTTGGGTCTCGGCGTCGGCGTTGTCGCGTCTCAGGCATTCGAGCCTCAGCGCGATCCCGAACTGCGCCTTATCGACGCCACGCATCTGTTCGAGGTAAATACGTCGCAGATCGCGGTACGCCGAGGCGCTTACCTGAGGGGATACGCCTACCGTTTCATCGAATATTGCTCGCCGGCGCTGACGGAATCGGTCGTGCGTGCGAAAATTGAGCAACCCGCCGAGCCACGGGGAGCATAAGGAGGTTTCGGATCCAATTGGTTGGAAGGTTGGATCGCGCGGGCAATCGGGCTCGAACAATTTGGCCAACTGCGCTATTTGAAGCTTCGACGGCGACCGCTCGCATTAAGGTGGAGCGGCCGGATTTCCGCAAGCTTGGGATGCAGCGCCAGGTATGAAACGCTCCTTTTCCGTACGACCGCCCTGGCCCGTTTCCTTTCTCCTGGCCCTATCGATCATAGCCCTCGCGGTACCGCTACTTGCGCTGCTCGCCATGGAGGCGGCCCGTCTCACGGCGTCGGAGCGGGAGCGCCTCGTTGGAGAGGCTGCGAGTTCTGCCGCGCGTATTGCCGCCGACCTCGATCAGACGCTCAATAGCTACATGGCGATCCTCGAGTCCTTGGCCACCACGCCTGCGCTCGCGGAAGATAATTTCGAAACCGTCTATCATCAGGCCGTCGCCGCGCTCAAATCGCGCCGGTTGTTCGCGTTCCTGCGCGACCCAAGCGGGCAGCAGCGCTTCAATACGCGCCTGCCATACGGCGCGCCTCTCCCGAACGCGAAAGGAACGGACGAACCCGTTTTCGAAGACGGGCGTCCGCACGTTTCCGATATCGTCATCGGGCAGGTGGCGAAGAAGCCTGTCATGGCCGTGTCCGTTCCCGTCATGCGAAATGAAGAGATCCGCTACGTCCTCTCGCTCTCGCTGGATCCGGTGCTGATGAAGGAGCTACTCGACCGCCAGAAGCTTCCGCCGGAATGGCGCGGGACGATCACGGATCGCAAAGGCAACGTGATCGCGCGCACGCGTCTCCACGACGAGTTCCTCGGCAAGCCGTTCAAGGAAGAGGCGCTGCGCGACAAGATGGAAGGCGCTCGCCACGGAACGGACCTGGAAGGCCGCGCCGTTATTTGGGGCTCCGCGCCGTCGCGCACCAGCGGTTGGCTGATCTCGGTCTCGGTCCCGGCCGATCTGGTCGAGGCTTCGGCCCGCGAGGCGCTCTTGAGCTACGTTCTGATCGTTGCCGCGTTCACCTGTGCCGGGATCGCCGGCGCGGTCGGCGTTGCGCGCGTCATCACCCGCCCGCTCGGGCTTGCCGAAAAGGCGGCGAAATCGCTCGGCGAGGGCCGGCCTGTCGATTTCCAGCCGACCGTCGTCGAGGAGGCGAACGCGATCGGCACTGCGTTGGTCGAGGCCGCCCGTCTCCGGGAAGAAGCCGAGCAGCAGATCATGCTGTTGATGCGCGAGGTCAATCACCGCTCCAAGAACATGCTGGCCGTTGTGCAGGCCATCGCGCGCCAGATGCCCTCCAAGGAACCCAAGCAGTTCGTTCGCCAGTTCTCGGACCGCATCGTAGGCCTCGCCGCGAGCCAGGATCTTCTCATCGAGAGCAATTGGCAGGGCGTGCGCGTGGCCGACCTCGTGCGGTCTCAGCTTTCGCTCTTTCGCGAGCTGATCGGGACGCGCATCGAGATATCGGGTCCCCTCGTCCGCCTCCAGCCGCCTGCCGCCCAGGCCATCGGCATGGCGCTGCACGAGCTGGCGACGAACGCCAGCAAATACGGTGCATTGTCCGATGAGAATGGGCAGGTCCACGTCTCGTGGGACCTCGTGCCGGGGGCGGAGGAGCGCGAGTTCCGGCTCGAATGGCGGGAACAGGGCGGACCTCCCGTCACGCCGCCCGAGCGGCGCGGGTTCGGGCACACCATCATGGTGGCCATGGTCGAGAAGTCGCTCGATGCCGAGGTCATCGTCGAATATCCGCAGAGCGGGCTCGTCTGGAAGGTCCGCGCACCGGGGCGCTGTACATACGAAGGGCCCGATACGGCAGGCCGTGCCGCAAAGCGCAAAGCAGGCGAGAAGGTCTGAGAGACGCCGCGCGTCTGTCTGGGGGTCGCCCCGCGTTCGCTACTTGCACACCCGGCCGAGCCCGTCGCGCCCGCGCCGCGCCAAGTCCACGTGGAAGTGATCGCGGTGCGCGCGATTGTATTCGGGGCCGAGCACGGTGGTAAAATGCTGGCAGGCCCCGTGATGGGCTGCCCGCAGGAACGCCCGTTGCGCCTGATTGCCGTTCCAGTGGCGCACGAGCGAGACCCGCTCCCCGTTCGAAAGAACGAAGCCGGTGACGTCGAGCGCGTTGGCATAGCCGTGCTCGGAAAGCTTGCCGCCGGACTTGTGGTTGATCGGGCGGCAATTATAGGAGCCCGCCGTCGAGATCTCTTCCACCTCCGCGCCGAAATGATAGAGCGCGGCGGGCGACACATGCTCGCGGATCCACCGCTCGATCTGGGGAATCATGGGGCAGCGAAGAAGGGCGGCCGGTTTGATCCGCACCCGCCCGTCGTCCACGGCCGTGACTTCGTAGGGGCGCTCCGTGCCGCACATGCCGGGTCCGCCGAGGGCGGAGCGGCTCGAAAGGTAGGTCGTGCGCTGGAGCACGCCGGACGCGATGCACGCACTTTCTTCCTGGTCGCGCCAAGGCTCGTATTGGGCAACGAAATTCGGCCCCGAGCTGCACGCCGAGAGCAAGGCCGGAACAAGCACCGGCAACACGAGTACACGACTGAGACGCATGACCTGGGAACACTAAGTCCGTTAGCACTAACGAACGGTGAATGTCCCATCCTCCCTGGCACGGTGTGCCATCACTTTCGGGCGGTTTGCGGCCGGGTCTACGGCTGACCTCGGGCGTATCGGAGGCGTTTTTCCGGCGCCTTTTTCGAGATATCCACAGGGAACGGAGGGGGAGGGCAGAGAATACGTGCACCAATCAATTGAGTGCCTGCTACAATCCGGACTGCCCGGATTTCTGGACGCCGGTCGCTCTCTGACGCAGCATCCAGCCCTCTGAATGGATGGGTCAGGTTCGGCCGAAGCCGGGCAGCGTATGCGTAAGGCGTCACGACTTTTTCGTGCGTCGAGGCCCCGGCCCGTCGTCAGAGTTGCTCGCTCGGCATCCCCCACGATGTTCCCTCGACGAGCAACGGCTGAGACACCGGGGCCTTGTGACTTTCGCGTCGTGCTTCCGGCCTTGCCTAGGGCGCTCGCCCATCCACGCGCGCGAGAAATTCCAGCGCCGCAGCCTTGAACGTCCGATCGCCGACGGCCTTCATATGCTCTCGTCCCGCGATGACGAACGCTTCCGCGCCTGGGATCAATTTGGCGAGATCCGGTGCAGACCCGCCGACGACGTCGTTCTCGCCGACGGCCACCAGCACGGGCGCGCCGATCTGCGCAACGGCGTCTGCCGTGATCGGCGCCCGCGCGGAGCGGATGCAGGCCGCGAGCGCCTTGAGGTCGCTTTTCGTCTGCTCGGCAAACACGCGGAAGGTGCGTGCGGCCTGGCTCTTCACGTCGTCCACGTGAGCGGCTTCGAGTGCATGCGCGATGGGCCCGGTGCCAGCCATTCCCCGCACCATGTTGATGCCGAGCCCGCCGAACACCAGGCTCTGGATGCGCTCGGGATGCGCAAGCGCAAGGAAGGCCGCGATGCGCGAGCCCATCGAATAGCCGATGACGTGTGCACGCGGGATCGCGAGATGATCGAGCAGGCACCGCGCATCTTCGGCCATGAGCGGCGCGCCGTAGTCGTCGAGTTCGTAGAGCTTCTCGCTTGCGCCATGCCCGCGGTTGTCGAACGCGATCACGCGGTATCCGGCGTCGATCAGAGTCCGGACCCAGCCCGTATCGACCCAGTTGGTCGGCACATTCGACGCAAACCCATGGATGAGCAGCACCGGAATGTCGTTCGGCTGCGGCGGGCGCTGGTCGATGTAGGCGATCTCCACGCCTTGGGAGTTGAAGGTCGTCATCGCTGGTCGAGAGGTCACGTCGCTGTCCCGCAAATCGCTTTCACGCTCGTCCGCGCCGAAACGGCGGACGAGGAAGGCAAGGGTGGCAGCAAACGGACATGGATGGCAATGCCTTGCGGCAGGCGGACGCGCCCGCCTTCCGGGACGAACCGTCCTCTGTTCTTTTCGGGAGGCCCCCGCTATGGTCGCCCATCCGAACGAACTGACGCGGAAAGACCACGGCAATGGCCAAGAACGTGACCCCTCATTTCGCAAACGATGTCGGCGCCGAAAAAATCTTTGTCGGTGTCAAGGAGCTGCAGTGCATGGGCGCGCGCGCGCCCTTCGACCATCCGCACGTGTTCCTCGATATGGGCGCCGACAGCCAGGTCCTTTGCCCCTATTGCTCGACGCTTTATGTTTACGATCCGCGCCTTGCCGCGGACGAGAGCGATCCGAGGAATTGCCTTGTCTCCGCGAGCGACCTGGCGGCCTGACGCCATGACGGACGCGCGCCCCCCGCCCGGCCAGATCGTGATCGCAGGCGGCGGTATCGGCGGACTCGCGGCGGCGCTTGCGCTCGCACGGCAAAACATTCCATCCGAAGTGCTGGAGCGCCGCCCCGCGTTCGGCGAAGACGGTGCCGGCATCCAGATCGGCCCCAACGGCACCCGTATCCTGACGGCGCTCGGCGTTGCGCCCATGCTCGAAGCGTCCGTCACGACGCCGGACGCAGTCCACATCCGCGATGCGATGAGCGGCCGGGATCTGGCGCGCTTTCCGCTCGGCCCGTGGATCGCGGAACGTCACGGAGCCCCATACTGGACGCTTCATCGGCGCGATCTTCACAAAGCGCTTCTTGACACGGCCAGGCGCGAGCCTCTGATCCGCATCAGAACCGATGTCGTCGTGACTGCGCTCCGCGAAGAACGAGATGAGAGCGTCACCGCCGTTGCAGCGGATGGCGAAGCCAGCAGGGGGCGGGCGTTGATTGCCGCCGATGGCGCATGGTCCGCCCTTCGCACGGATCCCTTCGGCGGCGGCGCACCGCGCTACACGGGAAAATGCGCCGTGCGTACCGTGCTTCCGGTGTCTGCCGTGCCGGAACCGCTCCGCCGCCCCGAGGTCAATCTTTGGATCGGACCGGATGTCCACGTCGTGCATTATCCCGTTTCGGGCGGGGAAGCCGTTGCGCTCGTGGCGATCTTCGACGACGGCCGCGTCGCGGGGGACTGGAACTCGCCGTGCGACCGGGGCTGGGTAGGCGCGCGCCGGCAGCGCTTCGCACCGCTTCTGAAAGATCTTGTCGGCCGTCCGGACACATGGCGCCGCTGGTCGCTGCTCGCACTTGAAACGTCTCCGCAATTTTCCGTGGGACGCATGGCCCTGCTCGGGGACGCCGCGCACCCGGTGCTTCCCTTCCTCGCGCAGGGCGGCGTCATGGCGCTTGAGGATGCGGTCGTCGTCGCGCGCGCACTTGCTGCCGATCCGCAGGATCCGGCCCGTGCCTTAGAGGCCTATGCGCGCGAGCGCACGCCGCGCGTGCGCCGCGTGGCCGAGGCCTCGCGTGCGAACGGACGCATCTATCACATGGAGGGCGTCATGGCGGCGGGCCGCAACATGGCGCTGCGGCACATTCCGCCCGAGCGTTTCATGAGCCGATACGATTGGCTCTACGGCTGGGCGCTGCCCGCCTGACGATGCGCCTCAGAGAGAGTTGACGAACGCAAGTAAGGCCGCCCGATCCTCCGGCGTCAGCGCCGCATAGGCATCGCGCGCGCGCTGGGCTTCACCGCCGTGCCAGAGGATGGCTTCCTGCACGTCCCGCGCCCGTCCGTCGTGCAGCAGGAAGGTGTGCCCAACGACGGTTTCGGTGAGCCCCACGCCCCAGAGCGGCGCTGTCCGCCATTCGCTTCCGCTAGCATCCCCTTCTGTCCATCCGTCCGCAAGACCTTCGCCCATGTCGTGCAGCAGGAAATCGCTATACGGCCATATTTTTTGACCGCTGAGATGAGGCTGTCCTTCGAACGCGCCGGTCGTAAATGTCGGACGATGACAGGCAGCGCATCCCACATGGTGAAACAGCGCTTTTCCTCTCAGGACGGTCGCATCTTCCGGATCGCGCCGCGCCGGCACGGCAAGGTTCTCCGAATAGAAGACGAGAAGATCGAACAATTCGCCGCCAAGCTCCACGCCGCCCGTATGGTCGGAGTTCCCGTTGGGGGCATCGAGGCAGGCCGTCTGCGCGGGCGTGCAGTCTCCGGATGGGAGCGGCATGAGCGGGTTGGAAAGCCCGATGTCGGTCGCAGCCGCGATGCCGCTTTGGTCGCGCACACTCGCAACCCCCGCCTTCCAGCCGAACCGCCCGAGCGCAACGCGCTGCCCCGAGAGCGACCACACTTCGTTGGTGCGCCCGGAAATGCCGTCTCCATCCGCATCGTCCGGATCGGCGCCCGCGCGGATATCCGCCTCCGGGATCGCTTCGATGAGGCCGAGCCCGATCATCGGCGGCGCCACGCGCGGCGAAAGCCGCACGTCGGGATGCAGCAGGCCATATCCCAGCTGTGTCACGGAATACTCTGGCCGCCTCAGCGTAACCACCTCGCCGCCCGCAAGCGTCACCGGGACGTCCGTATAGGTAACGTGCGGATGGCCCTCTCCCGCGTGCCCCTGAATGGCGACGTTCTGCAGTTGCCGGCCGTAGACGGGTTCTGGAATGAACGTCGCCGTCCTGTCTGCAAGCAGCCGTTTCTGCTCGTCGGTCTCGGGTGGAATGGAAAGCTTGAGGATCATCGAGACGGCCGTGTCGTCCGGCCAGTTCGCTTGGGGTGGCCTCCCGCGCCCGTCCTTGATGTGGCAGTTTTGGCAGCCGCGCGCATTGTAAAGCGGCCCAAGTCCGTCCGAGGCCGTGGTGGAAGACGGTGCGGACACCCACAGCCGCCGGAACACCGAGTTTCCGATGCGGAAGTTCATCTCGCCTTCGAAGCCGATGCCGTGGGAGAAATGCGAGAAGGCATCGCGATTGTCGACGCGCTGCCGTGACGTGGCGCCGCCGCCCGGCCATTCCTCGCCAGCCTCAAGGGTCGCGGGTGTGATCGTGACGGCGGGAGGCGCCTCGTTTCCGGCGAGCACGGCACCGACCGCCAGCGGCACGAGGGCGGCAAGCGCAACGGGAGGCAACATGTCTCTGAGCGTCTTTGCCATCGCCTATGAAGCTCAAAGTCCTGCGCCGATCAAGCGGCGCAGGGTCCCCGTCCCCGGGCACCGAGGACGTCGACGCCGCGCTTTTCCGCGCGAAGCGCCTCTCGCCCACGTCGCGCGCGGGCGTCCGAGAAGGCGAAGACGTGCGCGGCTGAACGCATCGCTCCGCCACGCCGACGACGTCATCTACTGCGCGCCCTCGACGAGATCGGGATTGTCGAGGCTGTCCGACCCCTCGAACGCGATGCCCTTGAGATCGAGCACGGCAATGGCGCGCTCCAGTTCCTTGGCCTGCGCGACCAGAAGGTCGATCGTCTTTTGCACCACGGCGTTGCCCTCCGCGTTGCCGAGCCCGATCATCTGGTCGTAGGCCTCGACGGATTTGGCGCGCTCCACCAGCACGTCCATCTGGCTCATGGTTTTGTCTATGGCGGCTCGCACCGCTTCGTCCGTCTCGGGCGATTTCGCGCGGACGAGGTCGGAGACGGACGGTCCCGAAACCACGCTGCCGTCCGTACGCTTATAGCTGCCGAGGTACACGTTGCGGATGCCGAGCGCGTTGCCGTAGTGAGAATTGTGCGTGTTGTCCGAGAAGCAATCGTGCTCCTCCTCCGGATCGTGGATCATGAGGCCGAGCTTCATGCGCTCGCCCGCAAGCTCGCCGTAGGTGAGGCTGCCGAGCCCCGTGAGCAGGGCGGTGAGCCCGTCCGTCTCGTTCTCGGTAACGGCGGCGCGCGCGTCACCCTCCGGCCCCCACTGTTCGGATATCCAGGCAAGGTCCTCGACGAGCATCCCGGTCACGACGCGGAGATAGGCCGCGCGCCGGTCGCAATTGCCGTTCGAGCAATTCGCGAGGTCGTAGTCGGTATGAGGCCGCTCGCCCGCGCCCGGACCCGTTCCGTTGAGGTCCTGCCCCCATAGCAGGAACTCGATAGCGTGATAGCCGGAGGCCACGTTGGCCTCGATGCCACCCGCTTCATGCAGCGTCTCGCGAATGAGTTGCGGCGTAATCTCCGAGGCGTCGACCGTATTGCCTGCAACCTTGAGTGTGGAATTTGCGATCACGTTCGCGGTGTAGAACTCGTTTTCCGGGTGGTCGCCGCCATAGGCCTCGGCCACGTAGTCGATCAGACCCTCGTCCAGCGGCCACGCATTCACGCGGCCCTCCCAATCGTCGACGATCGGGTTTCCGAAGCGGTAGGCCTCTGTCTGCATGTAAGGGGCGCGGGCGTCGATCCAGGCCTGGCGCGCGGTTGCCAGCGCCTCTGCGCTGGGGCTGTCGAGCAGTGTCCCGATGGTTTTTTGAAGGGCCTTCGCCCGCTCCAGGCTGTCCTCATATCCCGCCTTGGCGATGTCCGCATAGGTGGCGAGCACCGCGTCTGCGGTGGGTGCTTCGGCGTGAACCGTTGCAGAAAAGGCTCCCGCGGCAGGCACAATCGCCGCAAATGCGAGGAAAATCTTTGGAAATCTTAGGGTTGGCTGGGGCAAGGATCGAACTCCTCGGGATCTGGTCAGCGGGCGGACGCGACTGGACTTATTTACGAAAGCAGTCAAGAATGATTGCCGATTTCCGCGCGTAGAGAAACCGGGGCGGCGCCCCTAAGGGCCAAGGGAATATTTTTCCCTGCGCCGGGCGATTTTTTGGTAGTTTGGAATTGATCTAGAATTTTGTTGAGATACAAAACCAAACGGACCCGCGCGAACGGTGGCGCGCACGGGAGGAGAGCTGGATAGACCATGCGCCTAAGCAAGACAACGAACTATGCCATCCGCATTCTGCTGGATTGCGCCGGAGCCGCGCCCGAACTTGTGAAGGTCGCAGAGATCTCCGAGCGGCGTGACATCACGCTCCAGAACACGTTCAAGATCGTTCATCTCCTCTCCCGGGCTGGCTTCATTCAGGCTGTACGCGGCCGCCATGGTGGGGTCCGTTTGGCCCGTCCCGCAGCCGAAATCCGCATCGGCGACGTGGTGCGGTCGATGGAGATCCTGCGCCTTGAGATGGAGACGGAAGACGGTGCCGAAGGGGAGAACCAGGGTCAGCTTGCGGCCCTTGATCAGCTTTTCGACAACGCGCTCGATGCGTTCATCAGCGTATTGGACGAGCACACCCTTGAGCAGATGCTCAAGGTGCAGCGTCCTCAGGCGCCTCGTTCTGTAAAGCCGAAGACACAGCGTCGCACGAAAGCGGTCGCAATTTCGGGTGCCGCCACCCGTCGCTCCCGAGCGCAGCTCTGAAAGCATTTAGCTTTCTGTACTTTGGAACTCTTCAAAACAAAGATTTGAATGATTCCAATAGGCTAGGGCGCGACTGCACCCTTGACTCCAGCCTGAGAAAGAGGCTTGTTTACGCGCAAGGCTGCCCTTGAGCAGCCGGCATACCTATATCCTTTTCGGGGCCTTGAACCTCGACAATAGGAAGGTCGAACGATGCTTCTCGAAACGCACCCCAATTGGGTGTTGCGCGCGGATTGCGTGCCGTTCTCATGCCCGCCTTATGGGCTCGCCTTTCCTTCCTGTCGCTTGAGCGTTCCGGTCCTGTCGCAGATGCGGGAGGTCCTTCATGCGTCGTTCTAGTGCCGCGCGCCCCGTCATTGCCCCGCCCCCGCTGCAGACGCTCTCGGGCGAGCGTGGCGCCGAGCGGCTGATCGGCCTCGGCTTCCGCTACTGGGTCGCCGGATATAAATCCGGCGATATCGACCGCTGGGAAGAAGCCTGGCGCATCTATTCGAGCGCGCTCGGCGCCAATGCCGCCCGCACGGCCGTGTCCGAGCTTTCGGCCTGGGTGCGCGCGGTCAGCGCTGCGGCCCGCCGTGAGATCGAGGTGTGCGCCGGCGACTGCGCGGGCTTCTGTCGCGACGAGTGCCTGGCCGTGTCGATGATCGCGGCCTGCCAGCACAACACCTGCCCTGCGATGCGCGCCTGCGCCTTCGCGCTGATCGAAAGCTCGCTGATCGACGAGGTCGTCCACCACGCCGAGAGCTTCGCCGTCACCATGCGTGGCCTCGATCAGGTGCTCTCGCCGGGTCTGATTGTGAATGCCGCAGCCTATGCGTCGGCCCCGGTGGCCGATCTCAGGCAGTAGCGGCGAGGACGGGAAAAATGATCGTTTGCTCCTGTACGCGCATCTCCGATCACGACATCGAGCTTGCGCTTCTCGACATCCTGAACCAGCCCGAGGCGCCGATCCCGACGCCCGGCGTCGTCTACCGCCACATGCAAAAGCGCATGCAGTGCTGCGGATGCGCGCCGCTGGCCGTCGACGTCATCTACGCGCGCCTCGAAGTGCTGGAGAAGAAGGGCCTCATCTGCCCATACCGCAGCTTCTCGACGCGCGAGCGCCTCATGCGCATGCAGCAGCAGCGCCGCAATCAGAAGGCGAACGTGCCCTTCACGGCGGAAGAAGAGGATTACGTCCTCGCCGAGTGAGGGTGCTTTCGTCCGCCCTCGCGTCGCTCAGCCTTTCGTTTCCTTGCGCCACGGCGTACACATCGGGCCATGGTGTCCCGAAGACCTTTCCGAGTGAATTTCGGCCTGCTCTCAAGAGCAGCAGCGATGGCAGCCGCCGCCGCTGCGTCGGTGATGTTCGTTGGCACAACGGGTAGCTGGGCGGAAAGCGCGCCTCAGCCGAAAACCCAGGCGGCGATGGTTCGCGACGCCGTGGACGAATTTATCTTGCCGCGCATCGACGCTTTCAAGACGCGTGCGAACGTCTTGTCCGAAGCGGTTGGCGAGGCGTGCAGGGTGGAGGCGAAGCCCGCCGCCCTCGCGGTGGCCCAGTCCGCCTTCGTCGAGACGGTGCGCGCGTGGGCGCCGCTCGATTTCGTGCGCTTCGGACCCTCGGCCCGAAACCACCGCCTCGAACGGGTGCTGTTCTGGCCCGACCCTCGCGCCACCGCAGAGCGGCAGTTGAACACGCTGCTCGCCGCGCGCAAGCCGGAGCTTTTGCAGCCCGGCGCGCTCGCCAAGCAAAGCGTTGCCGTCCAAGGCCTGACGGCGCTCGAAGCGCTCCTTTTCAGCGAAAAGCAGCCGCTTGGAAACGGGAATGACGAGGCGGCACGTTATCGCTGCGACATGGCGCGAGCCGTAGCCTCGGCCATCGATACGGTTGCCGGAGAAATCCAAAGCGGCTGGGCGGGCGAAGACGGCTATCGCGCCAAGATCCTGAATCCCGGACCGGAGAACCGCCTCTATCGCGACACGTCCGAGTCGGCCCGCGAGATCGCCAAGGCGCTCGTCGTCGGCTTCGATCTCGTGCGCGACCGCATCGCGTTGCCGGAGCTTCATGCCGTGTCGCGCGATCCTCCCCGTCGCGCACGCCTTCCGTTCGAGAGGTCGAATGCGACGGGCGTCTTCGTCATCGCGACAATCGACGCGCTGAAGGAACTCTATGACGTGTGCGCGTTTGCCGCCCGCATCGGTCCCGATAAGCCGTGGATGGTCGGATTTTTGTCGGCTGGGTGGAACGGGCTCGCGACAGAGTCGCGAAGACTTGACGATGTCCGGGCCGGAGACATCGCCTCGAAGGCTCACAGGCACGTCGCCAACAAGCTGCGCTTCGACATCACCTCTATTCGCCAAATCGTTGTCAGGGAGCTCGCGGCCAATGCCGGCATCATCCTGGGCTTCAACGAACTCGACGGCGATTGATCGCCGCCGGTTTGTTGCGGGTGCGCTGATCGCCCTCACTGCGCCGCGCTGCGTTCTGTCGGCCGAAGCGCGTGCGGCAGGCCATGCCGACACAGCCGTCGTCTACGCCGCCGCCGCTCGCAGACAGGGGAACGGCTACGCGGTGCTTCTCGTCACCGGCGATGGGCGCGTCCTGCGCGAGATCCCGCTCACTGCCCGCGCGCACGACATCGCCATCGACCGCGCACGCCGCCGTGCTGTGGCGTGCGCACGCCGCCCCGGCTACTTCGCGCTTTGCTTCGACATTGACGGCCGCGCCGAACCCGAAGTGTTCGCGCCGCCGCCGGATCGGCATTTCTACGGCCATGGCGCATTCTCGCCGGATGGGCGGCTGATCTACATGACCGAGCACGACGTCGAGACCGGAGAGGGCATCATCGGCGTCTACGAAACGGGAAAAGGCTTCCGCCGCATCGGCGAATTTCCCTCGTACGGCATCGGCCCGCACGAGGCGATCCTGTTGCCCGACGGCAAGACGCTCGTCGCAGCGAACGGAGGGTTCGGCAGCGATCCCGTCACGGGCCGCGAGAGCATCGACGTCGCGGGCATGGAGCCGAACATGTCGTTCATCGATGTGGAGACGGGTGCATTGAAGGCGCAGCACGGCCTGCCGCCCGAGATCAATCTGCTCTCGATCCGCCACCTCGTGGTCGACGCCAGCGGTGCGGTGTGGTTCGGCGGGCAATGGCAGGGTGCAATCGAGGATGCGCCGGAGCTGATCGGCCGCGCGCGCCTCGACCGTCCGATTGCGTTGATCGAGCCGGGCGGTCCGGCGGGAGACGCGCTGCGCGGATACATCGGCTCGGTGGCGGTCTGCGCCGAAGGCCGCCTCCTCGCCGCATCTGCCCCTCGTGCCGGGCGCGTCGTCTACACCGATACTGAAACCGGAAAGATCGTGCGCGAGGTGGCGTTGAAGGATGCTTGCGGCCTCGCCGGAAGCGGTCCCCGTGCCTTCGCAATCAGTTCGGGCCATGGTGTCGTCAGAACCGAGGAGGCGCGAGAAGGCGAAAATGCGCTTGAAACCCGTTTCCCGTCCACAGAGTTTGACAATCACCTCCGCCGCGTTTGATGGCTGTGCGCGACGCGCTTCAAACTGAGGGGGAAGCAGTCTAAAAGCGTCCGAGCATTCGCCTGGCCGGGAACACATGCTTCTTTCCACGCTCATTCCCCACGATGAGGTTGCCGAGGTGCCAGCCGGCGCCTTCAGCATCGCCGTCACCAGTCTGACGGCGGACAGCCGCCGCGTGGAGCCGGGAGCGCTGTTTGCGGCCCTCTCCGGCGCCAAGGCAGATGGCACCGCGTTCATCGCGGACGCGGTGGAAAAGGGCGCCGTTGCCATCCTGACGAGCGAAACCGCCGACGTGCCGGATGGGCTCTCCGTACCCGTCCTTCGCGCGCGCGACCCGCGCCGGGCGCTTGCGCTCATCGCGGCGCGCTTCTTCGAACGCCAGCCCGAAACCATCGTTGCCGTAACGGGCACGAGCGGAAAGACATCGGTTGCGGAATTCACGCGCCAGCTCTTCGCGGCGGCAGGCCGGCGTGCGGCGTCGCTCGGCACCATCGGTGTGGTGAAGCCGGACGGCGCAACCTATGGCTCGCTCACCACACCCGATCCGGTGACGCTCCACGCAACGCTTGCTGCGCTTGCGGGCGAAGGCATTACGCATCTTGCGTTCGAGGCCTCGTCCCACGGTCTCGATCAATATCGTCTCGATGGCGTGCGCGTGAGCGCGGCAGCGTTTACGAACCTCGGGCGCGATCATCTCGATTATCATCCCACGACCGAAGCCTATCTCGCCGCCAAGCTCCGCTTGTTCGAAGAGCTTCTGCCGCTCGGCGCGCCAGCCGTCGTCAATGTCGATGCGGCCGGGGCGGAGACGGTGATCCAGGCCGCGCGCCTGCGCGGGCATCGCATCGTCAGCGTCGGAACGGCAGGCGAAACGTTGCGCCTTGCAGCCCTCGATCGCGATGGCTTCGCGCAGGTCATGACGCTCGTCTATGATGGCCGCACGTACGAAGCCCGCCTGCCGTTGATCGGCACCTATCAGGTCGCGAACGCGCTGGTCGCGCTCGGCCTCGTTCTCGCGATGGGCGAAGACCCCGCCGTCGTCGTTCCCGCGCTTGCCGGGCTGAAAGGCGTGCGCGGACGCCTCGACATCGTCGGCGAGAAGAACGGCGCGCTCGCCGTCGTCGACTACGCCCACAAGCCCGAAGCCCTCGAAGCGGCGCTCGCGGGGCTCAGGCCGTTCGCGACCGGCCGCCTCATCTGCGTCTTCGGCTGCGGCGGCGACCGCGACCGTGGCAAGCGGCCGATCATGGGCGCCATCGCCACTTCGAACGCCGACATCGTCATCGTGACCGACGACAATCCGCGCACCGAGGATCCGGCCGCCATCCGCGCCGAAATCCTGGCCGCCGCGCCCGGCGCGCGAGAGATTGGGGACCGCGCCGAGGCGATCCGCGCGGCCGTGGCGCTCCTGCAACCTGGAGACGTGCTTGTGGTCGCCGGCAAGGGCCACGAAACCGGCCAGATCGTGGGCCAGACGGTCATTCCCTTCTCGGATCATGACTGTCTCGGCCAAGCGTTACAGGCGTCCTGAACGAACAAGACAGCAGCAAGGAGAGGATGTCCGTAAAGGGCGTCCGATACGCGACGTGACCCTTCAAGACACGCTGTGGACATTCGACGATCTCGTGGGCGCGGCTGGCGGCCGGGCGGATAACGCGTCAGGCGCCCCCGTGACGGGCCTCTCGATCGATACGCGCACGCTCGCGCCCGGAGATCTTTTCGTTGCCCTCAAGGATCAGCGTGACGGCCACGAGTTCGTGAGCGCGGCATTTGCGGCAGGTGCAGCGGCGGCGCTCGTCTCCACGTCTTACGAAGCTAAGCCCGGCGACGGTCCGCTGATCCGCGTGCCGGATGTGCAGGCGGCGCTTGAAAACATAGGCCGCGCCGCCCGCGCGCGGTTGTCGCCCGATGCGCGCGTGATCGCGGTCACCGGCAGTGCGGGAAAGACGGGTACGAAAGACATGCTGCGCGCCGCGCTGTCTCGCGTTGGGGCGACGCACGGTGCAGACAAGTCGTTCAACAACCACTGGGGCGTGCCGCTCACCTTGGCGCGCATGCCCGCAGCAAGGCGTTTCGGCGTGTTCGAGATCGGCATGAATCACGCGGGCGAGATCGGGCCTCTGTCGCGCATGGTCCGCCCGCACATCGCCATCGTCACCACCGTCGATGCCGTCCACCTCGCGCAGTTCCCGAACGTCGAGGCCATCGCGGAAGCCAAGGCCGAGATCTTCCAAGGGCTGGAACCCGGCGGCACGGCGATCCTCAACCGCGACAACGTGCATTTCGAAACGCTCCGCCGCCATGCCGAAGAGGTCGGCGCGCGCGTGGTCTCGTTCGGTCAAAGCGCGCGCGCGGACGTGCGCTCCAAGGTGCTCGAAATCGCAGCCGACGGCACGGCGATGCAAATCGACATCGGCGGGCGCGAGATCCATTGCCGGGTGGGCGTGCCGGGCATTCACATCGCGATGAACGCGCTCGCAGTCGCCGCCGCCATCGATGCGGCTGGAGCCGATGTCGAGACGGCGCTCGCGGCCCTCCCAACCGTTCCGCCGCCGCCGGGCCGCGGTGTGCGCACGGAGTTGCCGCTCGGGGATGGCCATATCCTACTGATCGACGAGAGCTACAACGCGAACCCCGCGTCCATGCGTGCGGCGTTCGCGGTCCTGGGCACGGTGCCGCGGGCAGCCTACAAGCGGCGCATCGCCGTGCTCGGCGATATGCTGGAGCTGGGTGCCGAGGAACAATCGCACCACCTGGCGTTGAAGGAAGCGGTTGACGCCGCAGGCACGGATCTGGTCTTTGCGAGTGGTCCGAACATGGAGCATCTTTTCCGCGCGCTGCCGCCGGAGCGCCAGGGGGCATGGGGCTTGCGGTCCGGCGAGATCGAGGACGCGCTCGTCGCGCGGCTCGCACCGGGCGATGTGGTAATGGTCAAGGGGTCGAACGGCAGCCGCATGGGGCCGCTCGCAGACGCACTGAGGAAAAGGCTCGCCGCAGGCTGATTGGGGACGGGGTCGAGGGGGAATGCAATGCTCTACGAGCTGGTGAGCTTCAGCGATCAGATCAACATTCTGAACGTATTTCGCTACATCACCTTCCGCACTGGCGGCGCGATCTTCACCGCGCTCCTGTTCGTACTTCTGTTCGGGCCTGGCATCATCGCGCTGCTCAGGCTGAAGCAGGGCAAGGGCCAGCCCATCCGCGAGGACGGCCCCCAATCGCATTTCTCCAAGAAGGGCACGCCCACCATGGGCGGCCTCATGATTCTCGCTGGCGTGACGGTGGCGACGCTGCTCTGGGCGGATCTTTCGAACGCCTACGTCTGGATCGTGCTCTTCGTTGCGCTCGCCTATGGCGGCATCGGTTTCTACGACGACTATCTGAAGGTGACGAAGCAGCAGTCGAGCGGGTTCGGCGGCCGCGCGCGCCTCGGCCTGGAATTTCTGGTGGCGGCTGTCGCCGTCTACTTCCTCGTGCAGCTTTCGACGCCCGATCTCGCGGGCAAGCTGGCGCTGCCGTTCTTCAAGACGGTGCTGATCGATCTCGGCCTGTTCTTCGTCGTGTTTGGCATGTTCATCATTGTCGGTGCGGGCAATGCGGTGAACTTGACGGACGGCCTCGACGGCCTCGCCATCGTGCCGGTCATGATCGCGGCGGCCACCTTCGGCCTCATCGCCTATCTGATCGGCAACGTAAGGTTCGCGAGCTACCTGCAGATTCACCACGTCGCCGGAACTGGCGAACTCGCCGTCATCTGCGGCGCGCTGATCGGCGCGGGCCTGGGCTTCCTCTGGTTCAACGCGCCGCCCGCCATGATCTTCATGGGCGATACGGGCTCGCTCGCGCTTGGCGGCGCGCTCGGCGCAATCGCGGTGGCAACCAAGCACGAGATCGTGCTCGCCATCGTCGGTGGCCTGTTCGTGCTGGAAACGCTGTCGGTGATCATCCAGGTCGCGTCCTTCAAAATGACGGGACGGCGCGTATTCCGAATGGCGCCGCTCCATCACCACTTTGAGCAAAAGGGATGGCACGAAAGCACGGTCGTCGTGCGTTTCTGGATCATCTCGGTCATCCTCGCGCTGATCGGGCTTGCCACGCTGAAGCTCAGGTAAAGAACACGCGGCGCAGCGCGCGAAGACAAACGCGGTGAAGCCGACACGTCGCTCCGGTGCGGCGCGACGCTCCAAAGACCATTCGCGCTTCAATCTGTTTGGGAAGAACTTTAGCCTCGGGTGCCATGATTCGCGTCTCGACGTTCAACGATCGGACCGTTGCGGTCTTCGGCCTCGGGGCTTCGGGCCTTGCGACCGTGCGCGCCCTCGTGGACGGCGGCGCGCGCGTCGCGGCGTGGGACGATAGCGAGCAGGGCCGAGAGGCTGCAGCACAGGCGGGCGTGCCGCTGGTCGACCTCTCGACCGCCGATTGGTCGGAGTTCGCAGCTCTCGTGCTCGCGCCGGGCGTGCCGCTCACGCATCCCGAGCCGCATTGGACGGTCAAGGCCGCAAATGCTGCGGGCGTTGACGTCATTGGCGACGTCGAGCTGTTCTTCCGCGAGCGCGCCGCCGTGTGCCCGGCCGCACCCGTCATCGCCATCACCGGCACGAACGGAAAATCGACGACATCGGCGTTGATCGCGCACGTGCTGCGCGAACTCGGCGCCGACGTCCAGCTTGGCGGAAACATCGGCCGCGCGCTCCTGACGCTCGAACCGTTTTCCGACAAGCGCGTCTACGTGCTCGAACTGTCGTCCTTCCAGATCGATCTCGCACCCAGCGTCCGTCCCACTGTCGCCGTCCTGCTCAACGTCTCGCCCGATCATATCGATCGCCACGGCACGGTGGAGCACTACGCGGACGTCAAACGCCGACTCGTTGACGCAGCCGAGACGACCGCGGTCATCGGCATCGACGATCCCTGGTCCGCAGACATCGCCCGCACGCTGGAAGCCCGCGGCGGAAGAGTGCGGCGCATCTCGGTTGGCGAGCGTGTCGGAGACGGCATCTCGGCGTCGGACGGCAAGCTCTACGAGAATGCGCCGGACGAGAAGGAAAAGCCGGTTGCTGACCTCGACGGCATCGCGACGCTCCGCGGCCGTCACAACTGGCAGAACGCCGCCGCCGCCGTCGCGGCCGTAAGCGCGCTGCCGAAATCCGTGCGCGGCAAAGGCAACATCGCGGCCGCGCTTCGCACGTTTCCCGGGCTCGCCCATCGCCTGGAAGTCGTCCGTCGCATCGGCGTGGTGGACTTCATCAACGACAGCAAGGCGACCAACGCCGACAGCACCGAAAAGGCGCTCGCGAGCTTCACGGGCGACATCTACTGGATCGCCGGCGGCCGGCCGAAGTCTGGCGGTATCAAATCGCTCGGCTACTATTTCCCGCGTGTCACCCGCGCCTATCTCATCGGCGAGTCCATGCACGAGTTCGGAAACACGCTCATAGGCAAGGTGGACTTCGAGCGCTGCGGCACGCTCGACGTTGCCGTGCGCCGGGCCGCGGCCGACGCGATGGCAGCGGGCCGCGAGGGCAGCGTCGTCCTGCTGTCGCCTGCGTGTGCCTCCTTCGACCAGTTCCGTAATTTCGAAGTGCGTGGAGACGCCTTCAAGGCGCTCGTCGCCGAACTCGCGTCGGAAGGCGCGGCGTCATGAAATTTTCGCGCGCGGACAGGAGCCGGCTCGCGGAATGGTGGTTCACGGTGGACCACGCTTTGATCTTCGCGATCCTGCTTCTTGCCGGTGCAGGCGTCGTGCTTTCGCTTGCGGCAAGCCCCGCAGTCGCCTTGAAGAAGGGCTTCGCCGCCTATCACTTCGTCGAGCGCCACGTGGTGTTCTCGGCAGCGGGCGTCGTGATCATGCTCGCCGTCTCGCTGTTCGGCCCGTCGGGCATTCGCCGATTGAGCCTGGTGGTTCTTGCAGGCGCGCTCATAGGTCTCGTCGCGGTGTACTTCGCGGGCGACGAAATCAACGGCGCGCGCCGTTGGCTCTCCATCCAGGGCCATTCGCTCCAGCCCTCCGAGTTTGCCAAGCCGGCCTTCGTCGTCGTCTCAGCGTGGCTGCTTGCCGAAGCCCGCCGCCGGCCCGATATGCCCGCGCTGCCCATCGCGATCGCGCTGCTCGGGGCCATGGTTGGCCTTCTTGTCGTGCAACCCGACATCGGCCAGACGTTTCTGATCACGCTGGTGTGGATCGCCATGTTGTTCGTGTCGGGTCTTGCGGCAACGGGCGCGGTGATCCTCGCCGCCATCGGCGGGGCCGGCCTGTTCGCGGCGTACATCTATTTTCCGCACGTCGCGTCCCGCATCGATCGCTTCTTCAGCCCGCAAACCGGCGACTTCAGCCAGGGCGACCGCGCCATCCGCTCGTTCGTCGAGGGCGGGTTCCTGGGACGCGGACCGGGGGAAGGCACCATCAAGACGGCCCTTCCCGACGCCCACACCGACTACATCTTCGCCGTCGTGGCCGAGGAGTACGGCGCGCTCGCGTGCTTTGCGGTGCTCGCGCTTTTTACGTTCATCGTCGTGCGCGCGCTTCGCCACGCGGAGACCGAGCCCGAAGCGGCAACGCGTCTTGGGATCGTCGGCTTGGCGCTGATGTTCGGCTTTCAGGCCCTGATCAACATGGGCGTGAACGTCGGCCTTTTGCCCGCCAAGGGCATGACGTTGCCGTTTCTGTCAGCCGGTGGTTCGTCCATCCTGGCGATCTCGCTCACACTCGGTATGTTGCTGGCCTTGACCCGCCGCCGGCCCGATGCCGACCGCTTGAGGAAACCTCCCCTGATGCCGAACCTGCCGAGCCTCGCCACAACGAGCGAGCCGAGATCGTGATGCCCGCCGACCGAGCCCCCATCCTGCTCGCCGCCGGAGGCACGGGCGGCCATCTGTTTCCCGCCTACGCATTGGCCGAGGAACTGGCGCGCCGTGGCCGCGCCGTGGACCTCGTCACCGACATGCGCGGCGACCGATACGGCACCGGCTTTCCCGCGCGCACGGTGTATCGAATTCCCTCCGCCACGCCCGGCAGCAAGAAGAACCCGCTCGCCCTTGCGCGCGTGGCCGTCACGCTTGCCCGCGGCGTCCATCAGGCCCGCAATCTTATCCGCACGCTGAAGCCCGCTGCCGTCGTCGGCTTCGGCGGCTATCCGACCGTCCCGCCGTTGATCGCGGCGCGGTTGCTCGGCGTCCCGGCCATTCTCCACGAGCAGAACGCAGTGCTCGGCCGCGCCAACCGGCTGCTGGCACGCCCGGCCGTCGCCGTCGCCACCTCGTTCCGCGCCACGCGCTATCTGGACGGGGCCCTGGCCGACAAAGCCCGCTTCACCGGAAACCCCGTGCGCGATGTGGTCATCGACGCGGCGAAGACGCCTTACCCGACGCTCACCGCAGACGGGCCGATCCATCTCCTGGTCTTTGGCGGTAGCCAGGGCGCGCGCTTCTTCTCGGAAGCCGTCCCCCAGGCGCTCGCGAACCTCGCCCCCGACCTGCGACATCGTTTGCGCGTGGTGCAGCAGGCGCGGCCGGAGGACGTCGCAGCCGTTGAAGCCGCGACCGCAGCCGCCGAAATCCGGGCCGAGATTGCGCCGTTTTTCAAGAGCTTGCCCGAAATTATGGCATCGAGCCATCTCGTCATCGCCCGCGCCGGGGCCTCCTCCGTTGCGGAGCTTGCCGTCATCGGCCGCCCGTCTATTCTCGTACCTTTGCCGCATTCTCTCGACAGTGATCAGTTGGAGAACGCGGCAAATCTTGCCGAATCGGGGGGCAGTTGGTGTATCGAGCAGAAGGATTTGACGCCGCTTCGGCTCGCGACGGAGCTCGGCAGGCTGTTCGCCGAACCCGGAATGCTTGGCGCCGCTGCGGCCAAGGCGAAGGCCGAGGGGCGGGCGGATGCCGTTCGGTTGTTGGCGGATCTCGTCGAGGAGGTCGCGGCCGCTCGCCTTGCGTAATGGCCGGGCAAGCCACGACGACGACGATAGATCGCTTCAAGGATCGCTCAGGTGAGGCCCTCGTTTCGAGCGCGCTTCCCCGGCGTTGAAATAGGAACGCCTTCCATGCAGATGCCCCGCGACATCGGGCCTTTCCATATCATCGGCATCGGCGGCATTGGCATGAGTGCCATCGCCGAGATCCTTCTCGCCAAAGGCTATCAGGTCCAGGGCAGCGACCAAAAGGAATCCGCCAACGTTCGGCGCTTGCGCACAAAGGGTGTGCGCGTCTTCGTCGGCCATGACGCCGTGAACCTGATCGGCGCCCGCGTCGTCGTGATTTCGACGGCGGTGAAACCCGGCAATCCGGAACTCGAAGCCGCCCGCGCCAAGGGCCTCACCATCGTGCGCCGCGCCGAGATGCTGGCTGAGCTGATGCGCCTCTATGCGACGGTTTCCGTCACCGGCACGCACGGCAAGACGACCACCACCTCCATGATCAGCATGCTGTTCGAGAGCGCGCGTCTCGACCCGACGGTGATCACGGGCGGCATCATCAACGCCTGGGGATCGAACGCCCGTCTCGGCCAGGGCCGCTGGATGATCGTCGAGGCCGACGAGAGCGACGGCACGTTCACGCGCCTGCCGACAGAGATCGGCGTCGTCACCAACATCGATCCCGAGCACCTCGATTACTTCGGCTCCGTCGAGAACATGCATGCCGCCTATGAGCGGTTCCTCCGCAACATTCCCTTCTATGGGCTTGCGGTCGCCTGCATGGATCATCCCGTCGTGCGCGAGATGATCGAGCGGCTGAACCTGGTCCGCGACGGCCGCCGCCTGCTCACCTACGGCACCCGCCACGATTCCGATCTCGTGCTGCGCGCGCTTCGCGTCGAGGGCGGCACAACCGTGATCGACGCCGACTTGAGCGGACACGTGAAGGGCGGCGCGCGCGCGTTGCGCGGCTGGGCTCTGCCGATGCCGGGGCAGCACAACGCCATGAATGCGCTCGCGGCAATCGCCGTCGCGACGGAGGCGGGCATTCCCGACGATGTGATTCGCGCAGGCCTTGCGGCCTTCTCCGGCGTCAAGCGCCGCTTCCAGCTCACCGGAACATGGAACGGCATCCAGATCTACGACGATTACGCGCATCATCCGGCGGAAATATCGGCCGTGCTCGAAGCAGCGCGCACGAGCGCCCGCGGCCGTGTGATCGCCGTTGTCGAGCCGCATCGCTACACGCGCGTCCGCGATCTCTTCCGCGAGTTCTCATCGTGTTTCCGCGCCGCAGACAGCGTGATCGTGGCGCCCCTCTATAGCGCCGGCGAACAGCCCATCGACGGCATAGACCCGCAGACGCTCGCTGAGGGCATCCGCAACATGGGCCACGGGGCCGTTGCCGTTGTCGCCGATCCGCGCGAACTGGTGGGCCTCGTGCGCCGCCACGGCCGCGCGGGCGACATGGTGATCATGCTCGGCGCCGGCAACTCGACCGAATGGGCGCACGCGCTGCCGGAATGGCTGCTTGCGAGCGAGCCGCGCCGCGCGGGCCAAGCGCTGTGATCATTTCTAAACCTGAGCGGGAGAGCCCGTGACGTACCCAGACATCACGCAAGATCTAAAGGCGGCGATGCCAGACCTGCGCGGTCGCCTTGCCGCCAATGCGCCGATGGCCGACATCACCTGGTTCCGCGCCGGTGGACCGGCGCAAGTGCTCTACTTCCCGGCCGACGAAGCCGACCTCGCCTACTTTCTCAAGCGCAAGCCCAAGGACCTGCCGACATTCGTCATCGGCCTCGGCTCGAACCTTCTCGTGCGCGACGGCGGCGTCCCCGGCGTCGTTATCCGGCTCGGACGCGGGTTCGCCGGCATAACAGCGGAAGCCGGGCATCGCATCCGCGTCGGCACTGTGGTTCCGGATGTGAAGGTCGCGCGCGCAGCGGCAGAGGCGGGTATCGCCGGCCTTGCGTTCTATCGCGGCATCCCGGGCTCCATCGGTGGCGCACTGCGTATGAATGCGGGTGCGCACGGGAGCGAAACGAAGGACGTGCTCATCGAAGCCCGCGCTGTCGATCCGGAAGGCAACATCCACGTCCTCTCGCGCGACGACATGGGCTTCACCTATCGCCATTCGAGCGTGCCTGCGGATTGGATCTTCACCGAAGCGCTCTACCAGGGCACGCTGGGCGATCCGGCCGACATCCTGGCCGCCATGGACGAGGTGGCCGAGTACCGCGAGCAGAACCAACCCATCAAGGAGCGCACCGGCGGCTCCACCTTCAAGAACCCGCCCGGCCACAGCGCTTGGAAGCTCGTCGACGCCGCGGGCTGTCGTGGCCTTCGCGTCGGCGGCGCGTCGGTGTCGGAAAAGCACTGCAACTTTCTCATCAACGACCAGGGCGCCACGGGCGAAGACATCGAGCGCCTGGGCGAGACGGTGCGTGCGCGCGTCAAGGCAACGTCCGGCGTGACGCTCGAATGGGAAATCATTCGCCTGGGGCAGCCGCTCGAAGGCCGCCCCGTCGGTGAAGCCTTGGCCGAGACGGTTGTGTCATGACGGATAAGCTGGGGATTGCCCCGCCGCGCACGGTTTCGCATGTCGCCGTGCTGATGGGTGGACTATCCGCCGAGCGCGAAGTCAGCCTGAATTCCGGCAAGGCCGTGGCCGACGCGCTCGAAGGCGAGGGCTATCGCGTGATGCGGATCGACGTGGACCGCGACATCGCAAGCCGGCTGCAGGAACTCCGCCCCGATGTCTGCTTCAACGCGCTGCACGGCCGCTTCGGCGAGGACGGATGCATCCAGGGCATCCTCGAAACGCTCGGCCTTCCCTATACGCACTCGGGCGTTCTGTCCTCGGCGCTCGCCATGCATAAGGAGCAGGCGAAGACGGTGATGCGCGCGGCGGGCGTGCCGGTGGCGAACGCGAAGCTCGTGCCGCGCCGAGACGCGGCAGCGGCGCACGTTTTCCCGCCGCCCTACGTGGTGAAGCCGCCGACGGAAGGTTCGAGCGTCGGCGTCGTCATCGTGCCGCCGGGAACCGCCCGTCCGCCGGAAGCCATCCTGGCGGGCGGTGCGCCGGACGAGATCGTGATGGTGGAGCGCTACATCGCGGGGCGCGAGCTGACGTGCGCCGTCATCGGCGATTTTGTGACCGGCGTGATTGAGATCGTCCCGCGTGCCGATCTCCCCTACTACGATTTCGAGGCAAAATACGCTCCTGGCGGCTCTCATCACGAGCTGCCTGCGCAACTTTTACCGGATGTTTACCAGTTGATCCGGAAATACACGGTTGCAGCCCACGCTTCGCTTGGCTGCCGGGGAGTGTCGCGTGCGGACTTCCGTTTCGATGACACACCGGGTGGCACCGGCGAACTGGTTTGCCTCGAAGTCAATACGCAGCCGGGCATGACCGGAACCTCGCTTGTGCCCGAGCTTGCGGCGTACGCAGGCTGGTCGTTCGGCGAGCTTGTACGATGGATCGTTGAGGACGCGAGTTGTTCGAGATAAGGCAGAGCCGGACACGACGCATCGAGGAGCATGATCCGCTCCACGAAACGCCCGCTTCTAACCTTGTTCTCCCCCTTGGCTCGTCAGCCGAGCCTCGCGCATTCTCCCCGCTGCTCTCGCGCCGTGCGCGCATTCTCGCCATCGCGCTCGTCGCCGGCCTCGGGATCGGCGCGATGGAAGAAGCGGCCCGCCTCTCCGGCACGCCGGAGCTTGAGCGCCTCGCACGTTTCGCCGGCTTCGGCATCGACCAGGTCGTGCTCGAAGGCCATCGCATGAGCTTCGACGGCGAGATCTTCGATGCGATGGATCTCGGCAACGTGCGCACCTTTGCAGCCCTCGACAGCGCGGCCGTCAAGGCACGCATCGAGCGCCTTCCCTGGATCGACACCGCCGAATTGAGCCGCGTCTATCCCGGTCGCCTAGAAGTGCGCGTCACAGAGCGCACGCCGTACGCGTTGTGGTCGCGCGCCGACCGCCGCTATCTCATCGACAAGACCGGCCGTGTGCTTGCCGCCGTGAGCGGCGAAGCGCTGCCCGACCTGCCGCGCTTTGCGGGCGAAGGCGCGGCCAGCGAAGCAGCCAGCCTCATGGAGACCGTCTCTCGCTATCCTGCGATCGCGAGCCGCCTCGCCGAAGCCGAGCGCGTGTCCGAACGCCGCTGGACGCTTCGCCTCGCGAACGGATCGACCTTGGTTCTGCCCGCCGATAACGAGGTGGGCGTGCTCGAAATGCTGTCGCGCGATTCCGAGCTTCTCGCGCTCGTCAATGCGGGCGGCAATTCGCTCGATTTCCGCGGACCGGGACGCGTCGCGGTTCGTCATGAAGAAAACGGCGGCGCAAACGGGCCCGGCGCGGCGCCCGGCGCCGGCTCCTGAGGCGGAGGAATGAAATGAGCCGCGAACGCAGATGGGGCAGCGGAACGCCGAAGAGCGTCAAGGGCGTGCTCGACATCGGCACCAGCAAGGTGGCCTGCCTGATTGCATCCGTTGCGGACGCGAGCGAGAGCGGTGGTGCGCCCGCGTCTCCGCGCATGCGCATCCTCGGTGTCGGCCATCAGCGCGCCGAAGGCATCAAGGGCGGCGTCGTCATCGATCTCGACCGGGCCGAGCAGGCCGTCCGTGCTGCCGTCGCGCAGGCCGAGCGCATGGCGGGTGTAGAACTCACCGAGGTGCACCTTGCCGTGTCGTGTGGGCGGTTGAAGTCGCACAATTTCGCGGCCCGAGCCGAAATCGCAGGCGGTGTCGTGCGTGAGGCGGATCTCGGCCGTATGCTCGATGCTGGCCGCACGTTTGCCGAGCAGGGCGGCAGGTCTCTCGTCGACATGAACGAGGTGGCGCTGCGCATCGACGGCGTTCCCGGTGCGCGCGACCCCCGCGGCCTCGCAGCGCGCGAGATTGCGATCGATCTCCACGCCGTGACGGCCGACGAAGCGCCGCTCCGCAATCTTCTGATGGTGGTCGGGCGCTGCTATCTGGAGGTGGCAAGCCTCGTCGCGGCGCCCTACGCCAGCGCGCTCGCCGTCACCAGCGAGGACGAGCGGCGCCTCGGGGTCACGGCCATCGATATCGGCGCCGGCGCCACGAGTTTCGCCATGTTCGCCGAGGATCGCTTCGTGCATGCGGGGGCTGCCCCCCTTGGCGGCGCCCAGATCACGTTCGATATCGCCCGCTCGTTGCATACACCCCTTGCCGAGGCCGAGCGAATCAAAGCGCTTTATGGCACAGTGATCGGCGCGCCCTCCGATGAGCGCGACGTCTTCTCGTATCCGGCCGCCGGAGAGGAAGACGCCGTGATGCATCAGAGGACGCGAGCCGAGCTTGTCGATGTGATCCGTCCGCGCGTGAAGGCCATCGTGGATCACATTCGTGAGCGGCTTGAGGCCTGCGAGCTTTCGGCCCTGGCGGGCCGCGCACTTGTGCTCACCGGGGGCACGAGCGAGATGACAGGGCTCGCTGATTTTGCGGCGGCGGAACTGGGGAGACCCGTTCGCGTTGCCCGTCCGCAGGTGGTGTCCGGATTGCCGCCTGCAGTGTCGAGTTCTGCGTTTTCGACCGTTGTCGGCCTGCTGCTTGCGGAGACGCAAGCGCGCACGGGCCGGTGGATTTACCAGGGCCGCGATCCCCAATCGGAGAGCTATCTCAAGCGCGTGGGGTCTTGGCTCAGGGAAGGATTTTAGCTCGCTGCCGGCAATGACCGGACGGGCAGTGTCGAAAAGCCGGGGAGCCGCGTCGCGCGGACTGTCTCCCTCGCGCGGAACGGGGGTTAGATGAGCACCAAGAGCGACCTGCCGAGCATGTCGGAACTCAGGCCGAAGCTCACGGTGATCGGCATCGGCGGTGCGGGCTGCAACGCCGTCAACAACATGATCGCCTCGGGGCTGGCCGGTGTCGACTTCATCGTCGCCAACACGGACGCACAGGCGCTCGTGGCAGCCGCGACCGATCTCAGAATTCAGCTTGGCGCAGCCCTCACCGAAGGGCTCGGCGCCGGTTCGCGCCCCGAGATCGGCGAGGCTGCGGCCGAGGAATCGATCGAAGAGATCCGCACCTTCATCAAGGGCTCGCACATGGTGTTCATCGCCGCGGGCATGGGCGGCGGAACGGGCACCGGGGCGGCGTCCGTCATCGCGCGCGTGGCGCGTGAGATGGGCATCCTGACCGTTGGCGTCGTCACCAAGCCGTTCCTGTTCGAAGGCGCACGCCGCATGCGCGTGGCGGAAGCGGGCATCGAGGAACTACGCCCCTACGTCGACACGCTGATTGTCATCCCGAACCAGAACCTGTTCCGCGTCGCGAGCGAGCGCACGACGTTCTCCGAGGCCTTCGTGATGGCCGATCAGGTGCTCTATTCGGGCGTGGCCTGCATCGTCGATCTGATTTTGAAGGAAGGCCTCATCAACCTCGACTTCGCCGACGTGCGCACCGTGATGACGGACATGGGCACCGCCATGATGGGCACGGGCGAGGCGGAAGGTCAGAACCGCGCCACCGTCGCTGCCGAGGAAGCCATCGCCAATCCGCTGCTCGACGACGTGTCGCTGCGCGGTGCCAAAGGGCTTTTGCTGTCGATCACCGGCGGCAAGGATCTCACGCTTTACGAAGTCGACGAAGCGGCCAGCCGCGTGCGCCAGGAAGTGGATCCCGAGGCCAACATCATCGTCGGCGCCACGTACGACGAAAGCCTCGGCGACCGCATCCGCGTGTCCATCGTCGCATCCGGCATGAACCGCGTGGCGGAGGGCGACCGCCATCCGCAGGCGCAGTCCGACGACTGGATGCGCGGCGGACGCAATCCGGCGTCGGCCGAACCCCGCCGCCGCCTGCCGCCGACCGGACATCCGCCCGCTGCGGCGCGTGACGACCGCGCGCCCGCGCCGCAGGATATGCAGCGCCGCCTGACGGAAGCGCTCCAGTATTCGCCGTCGTCGCCTTCATCCGGTGCGCCGAGGTCTGGCGTCCCCGCTTCCGGCCGTGCGCCGGGCCAAGGTCGCTCGGGCGACGCGTGGCACGGTCCCGGCAACGTCACCATCGAGAGCGGACCGCCCCAGCTTCAGGGCGCGTCGCCCCCGCCGTTACCGCACCAGGGTTACGCGTCGGCCCATGGTCAGCCTGGGGCCCATGGTCAGGCCGGCTTCATGCCGGAAGCGCCATCCGAGATCCGCCGCCAGCAGCGCCGCATGCCCGATGTCGGCGATTTCCCCCCTGTTGCCCAGCGGGTTTATCGGGCCATGGAGGAATCGCGCGAGCAGCCGGCTGGCCACGGCGCGGAGCCACGCCGCCGGCTCGGTCTTTTCGAGCGACTCGCCGGAAAAGTCCGTGGTGCGCCTGATTCGGACCCATCGCATCACGCGGAGCCGGCGGGCTATCACCCGTCTGGCTATGCCGACGGCCCGGCCCACCAGAATGGCGGTGTGCAGGATTATGAAAATCATTCAACGGACGAAAATCGGCCCGGCAACCAAGATGCTGAATTGCCAGTTTTTTTTCGGGAGCGCGGTCGCTAGATAGCGATTCCGTTCGACGCGGCCGGAACGTCCGTTGAGGAATGTCCCGGATCGTAACACACCGTAAGAAAGCGTGATTTGTGCCACACGGGCACGGCGACTATCGTTTCACCATAACGACCGGTTCGCACGGAGGATCCGCCTCACCCGCCTGCCCAACATACCTAATAAAACCCTGCAAAATTAAGCAGGCTGGGCAGATGCAGTACGGGGAACGGGGTGAGCGGAGAGCGAACTTTGGCCGGGGGTGACGGACCGCCGAAAAGGCGGAATGTCGGCAACGAGGGACGGCGCAGAATGTCAAATCGATTCATTGGCGCACGACAGACGACGATTGCCCGTGACATCGAAGTCCATGGCACGGGGGTGCATAGCGGAGCGCCGGTTTCGGTGATCCTGCATCCGGCGGCAGCCGATACCGGCCTTCGATTTATCGTCACGAAACGCGGCCGCATCACCGCCGAGATCCCCGCCAAAGTCTGTAACGTCAAGAATCTCACGCTCTGCACGGTCATCGGAAACGACGAAGGCGTTACCGTTTCCACCGTCGAGCACCTCCTCGCCGCGCTGCGCGGCCTCCACATCGACAACTGCGTCATCGAAATCGACAGCAAGGAAGTGCCGATCATGGACGGCAGCTCCAAGCCGTTCGTCGATGCCATTGACGAGGTTGGCGTCCGCGAGCTCGCCGCGCCCCGCCGTTTCCTCAAGGTGTTGAAAACCGTACGTGTCGAAGAGGGCGACTGCTGGGGTGAGCTGGGGCCGCATTCCTCCGGCCTCCACCTCGATGTCGAGATCGATTTCCCATCGCCGATCATTGGCCGCCAGCGCATGGCGTTCGAGATGAGCCCCGGCGTCTTCCGCAACGAAGTGGCCCACGCCCGCACGTTTGGCTTCATGAGCGACGTCGAGCGCCTTTGGAAGGCCGGCCTTGCGCTCGGTGCCAACCTGACCAACACTGTCGCCATCGGCGACGACCGCATCATGAACCGCGAAGGTCTGCGCGATCCGCAGGAGTTCGTCCGCCACAAGATGCTGGATGCCGTGGGCGATCTCGGCCTCGCCGGACATCCGATCATCGGCGCTTACCGCTCGCTGCGTGGCGGCCACCGGCTGAACTCGCTGGTGCTCCAGAAGCTGCTGGAGGACACCACCGCTTGGGCCATCGTGCAGGCGCCCCGCGTCCGCGAGCCCCGCACGCTTCCCTTCGAACCGGCCGTTGTCGCCGCTGCGGGCGAGTAATCGCCGCTTTTCAGCGAAGTAGAACGACTCTCGGGATGTTCGCGCGCGTGAGCGCGTGTCGCTTGCGCGCGACAGTGCAGTCTCTTGATATGTCAGAGACTTTTGCATCGTGGCATGGCGGAAAATTTCGCTCCAAGTCTCAGATCAACCACATTGTGGGGATAGCTTCGCCGCCGGGATAGTTCATGCCCTTGTCGGCTTCAGGCCTGTTTTGAAGTGTGCTACATCGGTCTCGTCAAAGACCTGGATCATGAGGACGATGCGCCCCCAAAGCGCGCACATCGCCGACCGGGGTTGGGGAGTAGGGCATTCGATGCTGAAGACGCCGAAATGGGCCGCCGCCGTCATGTGGTGCGCGATGGCAGGCGCCGGACTGGCCCTCGGCGGCTGCGCGTCCTCGTCCGATGCCACCAGCATCCTCAACGCCGATCCGCCCGAGAAGATGTATGCCGACGCCGACTCGCTCATGAATCGCGGGCGCTTCCAGGACGCGGCCAAGAAATTCGAGGATCTCGATCGGTCGCATCCCTATTCGCCGGAAGCGCGCCGCGCGATGGTGCTTGCAGCCTATGCCTACTACAAGGCCGGCAAAGGACCGGAGGCAGTTGCGTCCGCCGAGCGCTATGTCGTCATGCATCCTGGCACGAAAGATGCGCCGCTCGCCCATCACATCATCGCGTCTTCCTACTTCGACGAAATCAAGACGGCGAACCGCGACCAGAGCGCGACGCGCAAGGCGCTCGAGCAGCTGAAAATTCTGCAGTCGCGCTATCCCGACAGCACCTACGCGCGCCAGGCTGAGAACCGCATCCGCATCGCCGAGGACAGCCTCGCCGCCTCCGAGATGGAGGTTGGCCGCTACTACCAGGGCCAGAAGAACTTCGTGGCGGCCATCAACCGCTTCCGCACGGTCGTGTCCGATTACCAGACGACGGCGCACGTGGAAGAGGCGTTGATGCGCCTCACCGAGTGCTACATGGCGCTCGGCGTGGTGAACGAGGCGCAGACTGCGGTGGCCGTGCTCGGCCACAACTTCCCGGAGTCGAAGTGGTATCGCGACGCCCACGCGCTATTGACTCAAGGCGGCTACACGCCGAACGCGGATAGCGACTCCTGGATGACCAAGGCATGGCGCGCCGTGCCGAAGTTCGGCCTTGGCGGTCCGGGCTGACACCCGTTTGCTTTGAAGGCGTCCTCCGCTATTGATGCTGCCAATCGAGTATTGACGCGCGGCGGCAATGTCCAAGAGCAAGAAAAAGCCCGAACTCCACCCCGTCGAGGAGTTGAGCGAAAGCGACGCCGCGGCAGAACTCGCGCGTCTTGCCGCCGAGATCGCGCAGCACGACCTCCTCTATTATCAGTCCGACGCTCCCGAGATCTCGGATGCCGACTACGATGCGCTCCGCCAGCGCAACGACGCGATAGAGGCTCGCTTCCCTGCGCTCGTGCGCGCAGACAGTCCCTCGCATCGCGTCGGCGCGCCCGCGTCCGAAACCTTCGCCAAGGTTCGCCATCGTGTGCCGATGCTGTCGCTTGGCAATGCCTTCGACGACGTTGACCTCACGGAGTTCGCGGCCCGCGTCCGCCGCTTCCTATCGTTCAAGCCCGAAGACGCGCTCGCCTTCACGGCCGAGCCGAAGATCGACGGTCTCTCGATCTCGATCCGCTACGAGGAGGGCCGCTTGGTCGAAGCCGCGACGCGCGGTGACGGCGCGGAGGGCGAGAACGTCACGGCGAATGTGCGCACCATTGGCGAGATCCCCCACACGCTTCGAGGATCGAACGTCCCGGCCGTCGCGGAAATCCGCGGTGAGATCTATATGAGCCACGCCGACTTTGCGGCGCTCAACAGGGCGCAGGCCGAGGCGGGGGGCAAGGTGTTCGCCAATCCGCGGAATGCTGCTGCCGGCTCGTTGCGCCAGCTCGATTCCAGTATCACGGCATCCCGCCCGCTCTGCTTCTTCGCATACGCATGGGGCGAGATGTCGGACATGCCGGCGGACACGCAGAAGGGCATGGTCGAGGCCTTCGCGAAGTGGGGCCTGCCCGTGAATCCGCTCATGCAACTGTGCGAGAGTGCAGACGAACTCCTGGCGTTTTATGCCGACATCGCGGACCGCCGCGCGTCGCTCGGCTACGACATCGACGGCGTCGTCTACAAGGTGAACCGGCTGGACCTGCAGGAGCGGCTCGGTTTTGTGTCCCGTTCGCCGCGTTGGGCCATCGCGCACAAGTTCCCGGCCGAGCAGGCCGTCACGGTGCTGCGCGACATCGAGATCCAGGTGGGCCGCACGGGTTCGCTCACGCCCGTCGCGAAGCTGGAGCCCGTGACCGTCGGCGGCGTGGTCGTCTCGAACGCGACGCTGCACAACGAAGACGAGATCGCGAGGAAGGACATTCGCATCGGCGACACCGTCGTCGTGCAGCGCGCGGGCGACGTCATCCCGCAGATCGTCCGCGTCATGGTCGAGAAGCGGCCGGCAGGCGCCGAGCCGTACCAGTTTCCGAAGACCTGCCCGATCTGCGGCAGCCACGCCGTGCGCGAAGCCGACGAGAGCCCGGGGGCAGGCGGCGTCGTGCGCCGCTGCACGGGCGGGCTCGTCTGCCCGGCTCAAGCGAAGGAGCGCCTCAAGCATTTCGTCTCGCGCCTGGCCTTCGACATCGAAGGCCTCGGAGAAGAGAAGATCGCGCTCTTCTTCGACGAAGGCTTGATCCGCCGTCCCGCCGACATCTTCACGCTCGAAACGCGCGACAACGCAAGCGAAGTGCCGCTTGCAAAGCGCAAGGGTTTTGGCGCCAAGTCGGTCGAGAAACTGCTCCGCGCCATTGATGCGCGCCGCAAAATGCCGCTCGATCGTGTGATCTTCGCGCTCGGGATCCGCCATGTGGGCGAGACCACAGCCAAGGATCTGGCACGCGCCTATCAGACGTGGGAGGCGTTCCGTTCAGCGGTGGACGCAGCCGTCGCGGGCGGCAAGGACAGCGAAGCCTACGCCGACATCGATGCCATCGAAGGCATCGGCGAGACCGTCGTCGATGCGCTGGTCGACTTCTTCTCCGAGCCCCATAACATCGAAGCGGTCGACGATCTTCTCTCGCATGTGCAAGTGACGCCGTTTGTGCGCCAGACGGTGGTCGAGTCGCCCGTATCGGGAAAGACGGTTGTGTTTACCGGCAAGCTCGAACGTATGGGGCGCAGCGAGGCCAAGGCTCGGGCGGAGCGATTGGGCGCAAAGGTGTCGGGCTCGGTGTCGGCCAAGACAGATTACCTGGTGGCCGGAGCGGATGCCGGCTCGAAGCTCAAAAACGCCCAGGCGCTCGGCGTGGCCGTGCTGACCGAAGACGAATGGCTGGATCTCATCGGCACGTAGCACGCGAGCGGCGAAGGACCCGTCGTCCTCGCCGCCCGTCGCTCTGTGTTCAGTGGCTCAGCGCTTCCGCTCGTAGGTATCCACGTAACGGTGCCAGCCGGCATCGCGGCTCGCACGCGAGGTTTCTGCACGCTCGATGGTCCGGTTGCGGCGCAGGCGCGCAATCGTCTTGGGCGCGTAGGAGGCGGCGACATCGAGTGCCCGCTCGCGCTCGTCGACGTAACGCGCACGCCTCGGAGATATTTTCGAGGTCGGCTTGGCCCGCGAGAGAGCTTCGCGCTTGGAGACGGCATGGGGCTTCGCCGCGGCGGCCCGCGCGCTCGCCGCCCTCCGCGTCTTCGGCCTGGCCTTGGCCTGTTTGCGCCCGCGCTTGACGTCGGCCGGGCTCGACCTGGCCGAATTCGACGCGCTCGCTTGCTTCGTGCTCGGCTTGTCCGCTTTGAGAACGGGCTTCGCGTCGGTCGTGCGCATCGGCTCCTGTGCCTTTGCGACGGCTGACTTGGCAGGCGCTCCACGCTCGTGAGTTGCAGCGATAGCGGGCGACACGGTGGCCGCCGCGCCCGCGATCAGGCTTAGGATCAAAAGAGAAGCTTTCGAAGACATATCCGCCCCTTTCCTGGTTTTCGGATGACGCACGCGCGCTGTCCAGCATGGGGAGCTGCGGACAGGGGCACGGTTCGAGCGGCAGAAGGGCGCGAGAAAATATGTGCGCCGTGCTGCCGATCCTTCGAACGTGACGGGGAATGACCAGGGATGCTGTTCCCGCGGGAACAGGTGGGCCGCGAAGGCGCCGGGTCAGCGGCGCCGTTCGCCTGTCTTCGGTGTCAGGCGCCGAAGCGTCGGATCATTTGTACCAGGCGCTGTAAGGCCACGGCACGTCGCGCAGATTGACGACGTAGGTCGGCGGATGGGTCTGGTCGGCGCGCGCTGCGGCGGCCCGCCTGAACGTATTGCGCCGGGCTGTCCGTTTTCCGGCTTTGCGAGGACGCGGGGCAGCCTTCGCGTCGTCCGTGGCGTTGGCCGCCGTTGTGGCCGGACCCGTTGCGGAGGTTTCGATGTCGTGCGCTCCGCCCGGAGGCGTCGCCGGAACCGCCGTCTGTGCAAACGCTTCGACGGCGGGTGACGGAGCGGCAGGGGGCGGGGCGGCGTCGGCGCGCGCAGCCGTTTGAGCCATCTTGTGCGCCAGGGCTTCGGCTGCGGTGGCTGTGGCGGTCTGGACGGCGAGTTTCTCTTCGCTGATCCGCTTAGCCTCATTCGCGGTATCGAGGGCGATCTGCTGGCGCTCCAGTTCCGCCTTCAGTGTCACGGTTTCCGCTTCAGCCTTGAGGCGCGCACTCCGCGTCTCCGCCAACTCGTCTTGAAGACGCTTCGCTACGAGGCCGGCTTGCTTCGCGTCGGCTTCCTCGCTCTGCCGCTGGGCGCTCGCCGTCTTCGCCGCCACGCGTTCGCGGTCGAGTTCCGCCTTGAGCGCGGCAACCTCCGCTTCGGCATCGCGACGTGCGCTTTCTGCCTTGGCGAGAACGTTCTCTGCCTCGCTCTTTTCGGCTTCAGCCTTTTCGGCACGCGCCATCTCCGCTTGGAGAGCTGCGCTGTCGTCTGCTCGGCGCGCGCCGCTGGCGGCTTCGAGCTTTTGGTTGAGTTCGGCGACTTTCGCGTCCGCCGCGCGCTTTTCGGCCCTCACCTTCGCGAGTTCCGCATAGGCGGCTTCCGCCTCGGCCGTTTGTTCCTGGGCGAAGCGTTGAGCGAGGTCTGTCTTGATACTGTCCGCAAAGAGCCAGGTGCCGGCCCCCACCGCGAGCAACAACGCCGCAGCCGTTGCGAAAGGGGTGCGAAACCGGGATGCGGCGGATGGCGTATCGGCCGAAACGTAGGGCGCGGCATCGCAGGCGACCGCCGCGACCGGCGCGAGCCCCTTGGCCGGATTGTAGGTTCCGAAGTTCCAGATATGCCCCTGCGGATCGCGGCAGGAGTAGCCGCGCCGGCCAAGCCCGTCGCTCTTGATTTCGAGCACGATCTCCGCGCCCGCTTCGACCGCGCGCGCGTAGTGTGCGTCGGCGTCCTCGACGACGATGTAGCAGCTCTGCGTCTCGACATCGCCCACCTCGTCCGGTTGACGCATGAGCTTGTCGAGATCGGTGTCGCGCACAGCCCCCATCATCATGAGGCTGCCGCGATAGGTCATCTGCCCGTAGATGGCCGCTCCGTCGTTATCGGAAACGGCGATCTGCTTCTCGAAGCCGAAGGCCCGCTCAAGCCAGATCATCGCTTCCGCGAGGTCGCGGTAGCGCATGAGCGGCATGAGGTTGGGAGCGGGCAGAGGGCTGCTCGCGTCGGTCATGGGACGGCGCTCCACGGAGTTCGATTGTGTCGTGTCTAACCGGCGCCGTACGCGAGGCGCACGATCGAAATCGTATCTGTGAGCGATGCAGCGCTGGGCCGCGGCATGCCCGAATCACAACTCATAGATGATAATAGAAAATCGACGTGACGCATTGAGAAAAATAGAAAAAATGAGAGTGCTCACGGCGAGTCTTTTATGCCGGGGCCCGTTTCAGACGGTTGCGCAGCCGCGCCTGCAACGACTCGTGCCGGGAGCGTCGCCATCGAAACGTGTCTGTTCGCCAATCCGCGGCGGAGATCAGATCGGTTGCGTCGCTGCGTCGAGCCAGGTCAGCGCGGCCCCTTCGAGATGCGGCCCGATCTCGGCCGCGACGCGCGCGTGATAGCTGTCGAGCCAGCCCACCTCGTCTGGCGTCAGCAACTCTTTCACGACGAGACGCCGGTCGATCGGCACGAGCGTCAACGTCTCGAAAGCCATCACGTCGCGCTCGCCACTTTTGGGCGTTTCGGGCTCGGTCACGAGCACGAGGTTCTCGATGCGGATGCCGTACGCGCCCTCTTTGTAATAGCCCGGCTCGTTCGAGATGATCATGCCGGGTTCGATCACGGCCGTGCCCGCCCGCGAGATCGACTGCGGCCCCTCGTGCACGGAGAGATAGCTGCCGATGCCATGGCCCGTGCCGTGATCGTAGTCGAGGCCGTGGGCCCACAGCGCGCGCCGGGCGAACGGGTCGAGATCCAGCCCGCGCGTGCCTTTGGGAAAGCGCGCGGTAGCGATGGCGATATGCCCCTTGAGCACCAGCGTAAAGCGCTCGCGCATTTCCGCGCTCGGCGTGCCGATGGCGACGGTCCGCGTGATGTCGGTCGTGCCGTCGAGGTACTGCGCGCCCGAGTCGATGAGAAAGAGCTCGTCGGTTCTCAGTTTGCGGTTCGTTGCCTCCGTCACGCGGTAATGC
Organism: Hyphomicrobium nitrativorans NL23; assembly: GCF_000503895.1. Lineage (NCBI taxonomy): Bacteria > Pseudomonadati > Pseudomonadota > Alphaproteobacteria > Hyphomicrobiales > Hyphomicrobiaceae > Hyphomicrobium > Hyphomicrobium nitrativorans. The sequence goes on along the minus strand of NC_022997.1, from coordinate 3,395,958 downwards.
ACGATGGCGCCGTTCGGGCCGCTGCCCGAGATCGTATCGAACGAGATCTCCTTGAGTGCGCCGGTCGCCGCGCGCTGTGCTTCGAGCGCGGTGACGGCTTGGATCTCGTCGATGCGCGTGCCGTCCGCAATCGCGCCGTCGAGCCAGGCGAGAAACTGCACCACCGCCGCGCCGTCGCGCACGTGTGCTGCCCGCGCACCTTTGATCTCGGCCGGGTTCTTGATGGCTTTCATGGCGACGCAGGGATCGGCCCCGCGTACCGCGCTCGGCCCGAGCGCGCGCGCCAGTGCCCACGCTGCGCGGTCGTGATCGAGGCGCACGGCCTTTCCGGCTTTGCGCAGCGTCTGAAGACGGCTTTTCAGCGCGTCCGGCGCTTGCGTCTTTACGGCGCCGTCGAGTTGCTGGCGGGCTTCGCGCGTGAGCTTTTCCGGTGCGACGAAGAGTTCAGGCTTACCCTGCGCAGGCACGACCGCGAACGCGAGCACAATCGGATTGTGCGGCACGTCTTGGCCGCGAATGTTGAACAGCCAGCAAACGGAATCCGGGCTTGTCAGCACGACCGCATCCTGGCCGTCTTCTTTCAGAACCTTCTGCACCGCGGCGATCTTGGTCTCCGCCGTGCGGCCCGCATACTTCATCGGATGCGGCAGCACAGGCCCGAGCGGCGGCGCGGGGCGCGCGCGGCCCCACAGCGTGTCGATGGGATTACGTCGTACGGGCTTGAACGTGATGCCGGCAGGCCTCAGCGCGGCGCGCAATCGTTCGATCTCCGACACCGTATGCAGCCAGGGATCGAACCCCACCACGTCGCCGCGCTTCAGCTTCTCCCTGAGCCACGGCACGAGGGCCGTGCGCGCAATACCCGGCAGATCGAACAGCCCGCCGCCGCATTCGCTGCGCGCCTGCACCGTATAGCGCCCGTCCACGAACAGCCCCGCCTGCCGCCGCGCGACCGCAACCAGCCCCGCGCTTCCCGTAAAGCCCGTGAGCCACGCGAGCCGCTCGAACGCGGGCGCGACGTACTCGCTCTGGTGCGGGTCGCCGCGCGGCAGGATGAACGCATCGAGGCCTTTGTCGGCGAGGAGACTGCGCAGTCCCTTGATCCGCTCGGGAACGGCGGTGGCATGAGACGGCGCGGCGAACGTTTGAAACATGGGAGAGCCTTCGAAAGATCAGCCGCGCTTGACGAGCGTCAGCACGGACCAGCCATCGTAACGCCGATGAGAGAGGAGTGCGAAGCCCTGCGCCTGGTAGGCCGCCTGCACGGCCGCGGCCTCGCGGTTCAGAAGCCCCGACAGCACGACGATGCCGCCGGGCGCGTCTGCAACCCGGGCGATGTCGGGCGCAAGCTCGATCAAGGGCGCAGCCAGGATGTTCGCCACGACGAGATCGAACGGCGCCGCGCGGCGTATGGCGGGCGCGTCCACGCCTCCGCAAACGAATTCGATGCGCTCGGCAGCCTTGTTCGTCTGGGCGTTCTCGTCGGCAACCTCCACCGACCGCTCGTCGATGTCGACGCCGAGGATGCGTGCCTTACCCCAGGCCCGCGTGGCGGCAATCGCGAGAATGCCGGAGCCGCAGCCGAGATCCAGGATGCGCTTGAAGCTATGAGTGCGTGCGAGCTGATCGAGCGCCAGAAGGCAGCCATACGTCGTCGCATGATGCGCCGTTCCGAACGCCTCTCCCGCTTCGATCAGGATGGCGCCCGGCCCCTGCGGTACGCGATCCGTGTCGTGCGCCCCATGCACCGTGAAGCGTCCGGCCCGAACAGGCGGCAGCGCCGCTTGCGAAAGTGCCACCCAGTTGACGTCGGGAATGTCGGCCGGCTGGAACGACGGCGAGGCCTCGCCAAGCAGGGCCGCGAGATCGGCTTCCAGCTCGGCTGGCACGCGCGGCTCCGAGAAATACGCTTCGATGCGCCAGCCCCTTACGGTTGGCGCTTCGTCGGCGTCGGCCGTGCCCGGCTCCTCGAACACGGTGAGGGCATCGGGCGGCGGCACCAGCAGATCCTGCAGTGCGCCCGCGATCCGCATGGCGCGCGAACGGTCGGCCACCTCGGCAGTCAATTTGTGAGAAGTCATGGGGTCTCGAATGATCGGGTTTATGGGGTCGGGAACGTTGCGGCAGGGTCCGCACCGTTCGTGAGCAGCCTTTCCTCCTCGTGCCCTTCGCTGTCGTGCGGGTCAATGTCCGGAAGATGATCCAGAAACACGTCCCACTTGGCGTCGAGATGAAGAGCGGCCTCCTTGGGGCCGAGCGTATGGAGCGTCCCGTCCGCGTCTTCGGTCACGAGGCCATCGGCGATCAGGCGGCCGAGCGCGTCTTCGAGATCGAAGTCCACGGAGACGCCGAAACTCGTGGAGAGATATTGCTCGATGGCCGCGTCGATGGCGGGCAGATCGGCATGATTGGCGCGCTCTTTGGCCAGCACGCTGTAAAGCAGCATTTCCTCTTTGACGTCCTCCTCCGCGGCGCGATCGGCGAGCTTGATCAGGACGCCCCGGTTGTCGGCCATGGAGTGGAAGTAGAGGTTCTGCGCCATCACCACCATGTAGCGCTGCTTCTGGTTGAGGAATTTCATGCCCTGGCGGAACGCGAGGCCGCCGAGGCCGAACACGGCGCCCGCGGCCGCGATAGGGTTCGACGCCGCCACCGCGATCTTTCCGGCAGCCCCCATGAGCCCCATGCCGATGCCGCCGCCTGCCGTAATGCCGAGGCGGAGTTTGTCCATCAGCCGGAACTTCACCCGCGTATTGGGAAACACCATCTCGATGTCGGCGCGGGGAATGTTCTTGAACAGCTTGATGTAGATGTTCTCTTCGTTCACGTCCCCCGGCAGCATGGCCCTGAGGTTGCGCACGATCCTCTCCGCTTCCTTGCGCGTGATGCGCTGCTCGGCCATCACCTCGCGCACCCGCTTATCGAACGGCTTGAGCTTGAACAGCAGGAACAGCCGCTGGAAGATCGGAACGTCGAACTCTTCCTTGCGCATGAACTTGCGGAAGGTCCGCCGCTGATCGCGCCGGTTGGAAGCGCCGCGATAATAGACGAGGCACTCCTCGAAGGCGGTGAAGTCCACGTCGAGATCGAGCCCGTAATGGGTTTCTTTGGTCAGGATCAGCTCGACTTCGGCCGGGTCGATGCGCACGTAGTTCGCTTGGCGGAGGATCGCCTCCACATCCGTTACGACGCGCTTCTGCAGCCCTTCGCGCTCGCCCGGCGCGAACGACCGCGTGATGAGGAGGTCGCTGTCGGGGCTGAAGGTCTCGTAGCTCTGAAGCAGGCTGTGAAGCGCGGTGCTGTGTTGTTGGCGGCGCCAATATTCGAGGTATCGGAAGAACCGTCGCGCTGCCCGCGCCTCACCGCCCGGCCAGGCTCTCGCTGCGGCGAGGCGCTCGATCAGCGCATACGTCGTGACGGGAATGAATGTTTCGCGCGCCCGCTCCGCATCCGGGTGCACAATGTCGAAGACCGGCACCGCTTGCGGCACGCCGATGGGGCCGGACGCTGTCTCGGTGGCGTTTGGCATCGGCACCGCTTGCTGAGCCGCCATTCCCCCACCCCTCCCGTACTGAAATCACATCTGAAAACGCATTTTCCCGCCCGGAATGCGGATATTCGGAGGAAACCCGAGGCGGTAAGGGGAGATTGATAGGCCCTGAGACGCCCCCGGTCCAGGGGCCTGCAATCGCCGTGAAGCGTCGCGTCGGCCGGGCAGAGCCGGCGAACCTCAGGCGCGATGATAAGGATGCCCGGCGAGGATGGTCGTGGCCCTGTAGAGCTGCTCCGTCAGGATGATGCGGGCGAGCCCGTGAGGCAGCGTCATGGGCCCGAGCGAGAGCTTGAGCGACGCCTTTTTCAGCACATCGTCGCCGTGTCCGTCCGGGCCGCCGATCAGGAAGGCGACGCTCCGCTCGCCCCCGTCTCGCCGCTCGGCCAGCCACCGGGCAAACGCTTCGCTCGAAAGCGTTTTTCCGCCCCCGTCGAGCGCCACCAGCACGTTCGCATCGCCCGCGCGCTCCAGCATCCGGCTGGCTTCGTCCGCACGCCGTTGCGCAGTCCCGGACGCCCGTCCCTCGGCAAGCTCCGCAAGCGAAAGCGGGCCGAGCGCGAGCGCGCGGCCGGCGTCATCGACCCGTTTGGCATAGGTGAGATAAAGCGCCCGCTCCGGGCCGTCCTTCAACCGTCCGACGGCGACAATGGCAAGACGCATTAATCAACCCCGCTCCGCCGCGATGCGGAAGCGCCTTAAGGCGGATCGCGGCGGGAGGTGCCCCCGGCCGCTCAGCCGCTCAGAGTGCTTCCGGAAAAGTGGGAACCGGTTTTCCGACAAGAAGCACGATAACGCAGAAACTTAGAGCCATTCCGCAATGCCACAAAAAACCGGAATGGCTCTAATGCGACGTCGGCTCGCCCGGCCGCGCGGCGGACCACATCTTTTCGAGATTGTAGAAATCCCGAACCTCGTCCCGGAACACATGGACGAGAATGTCTCCGGCATCGATTAGCACCCAGTCGCAGGTCTCAAGACCTTCGACGCGGACGCCCTCGACACCGCTTTCCTTGAGGTGTTTGCGAAGCTGCTCGGCAACCGCGCCCACGTGGCGGTCGGAGCGCCCGGTGGCGATCACCATATAGTCGCCCAGCGACGACTTGCCCTTGAGATCGATCGTAACGATGTCCTCGGCCTTGGCCTCGTCGATCCAATGAACGACCTGCTTGAGCAGGGTATCCGGGCTCGTGCTCTTATGCACCAGCTCGGTAGGAGAAGCACCCTCGCGGGCCCCCTCGATGGCGGTTCGCATGTTTTAGCGAATGTCCTTTCCGTTCGAGCGCCAAAGGCCATTCTTCCGTTCGGCCGTTGGCTTGCAGCGGAGTGTGACCGGCCGACCCGCGTCACATAGGCCGCCCACTCCACCGCCTGGGAGCCTCATCGCTGCCCAGGCCAGCATAAGATAGCCCCGGCCCCGGTCGTCAGCAATAGGTGGGTTGCCGGATTGTCGCAGGTCCCCAAGGCGTCCGCGCCGTCGTTAGACGGACGGAGGCTGGCGGCCTGCCCGGATCTCCGTGGACGATTCGGATGACAGCCGGATGGGGAGATAAACCCAGGCCGGCGCGCGTTGGTCCGCCAGCACCCCCGCCCGGTCGTCCGGCAGGCGGTAGGGCGCGAGCGCGCGGCCCGCGGGTGACGAGAGCGCCTTGAGCCGCCAGAGCGGACGGTCCGCGATCGCGATCGGCATCTGTCCGGCGATTTGCCGCCATGCCGTCCAGCGGTGGAAGCCCGCGAGATTGTCCCCGCCCATGATCCAGACGAAGCGTGCGCGGGGAAAGCGCCGCTTCAGAAACGCGATGGTGACCGCGGTCAACGCGCTTCCGAGATCGGCTTCGAGCGCTGTGACGTGGATCCTCGGATTGACCGCCAGCGTCCGGCAGGCGGCCAGCCGCTCGCTGAGCGGGGCGAGATCGCCGTGTTCTTTCAGCGGATTGCCGGGCGTGACGAGCCACCAGACCTGATCGAGGCCGAGCCGCTTCATGGCGGCCTCCGAGACAGCCACGTGCGTCCCATGAGGCGGATTGAACGAGCCCCCCAGAAGCCCGATCCGCTGCCCCTGCCCCGCGAGCGGCGCACGCACGGCAAGAGACCCGAAGCTTCGGGCTAGGAGGCGGGAAGGCAGGAGCGAGGCGCGCACGTGATCGTTCGTCCAAAGGTTGAAGGAGGCAGGGGGCGTGTCCGCCCGCGAGATCAGCTCGGCCGGGTAAAAACCAGCCGGCTGCGGATGATATAGAGCGTAACGAACGTAATCAGCATCGCCACCGTCTTGGCAACGATGGGCTCGAAATCCATGAGATAGATGCCCGCCGCCGTGACGGAGGCTGTCAGCGCCAGGCCGAGCAGCCCCGTCGCCATGAACTCCGCAAACAGCCGCTGCTCTCCCTTGTGCTCACCGGCCGTCCCGAACACCAGCTTTCGCGACAGCACATAGTTGAGCGAGAACGCAACGGCATGCCCGATGGTGCTCGCGAGCACCGGCATCCCGATCAGCTTCATGAGCGACAGGAAGATCGTGTAGTCGACCGCCACGGAGGCGACGTTCACCCCCGTGTAGCGGAGAAGCCGCCGCAGCCGATAGGCCCTGTCGTCCGCTTGTGCCGTCTCTCGCTTGGGCTCGTCCGCCGCGTCGCCGCCGTCACGTGGTGTCACTTTTTACTCCTTCCGTGGGCGGACATCTGCCCCCCCCGCGCCACATGCAACCCGATGTAGCTCAAAGCGCATACGAATTAGTAATCGCTCTCGGGAATGGTTGAGATCCCGAAAAACAAAAGCGGGCGGCGAACAGGGGCCATGGACATGCGCGAGAACCTCGAAGTGCTGATTGTCGAGGATCGGCAGGTGATGCTTAAGATCATCCGCCGCCTGTTAGTGCAACTCGGTTATGCGCGCATCGACGAGGCCACCAACGGGGTGGAGGCGCTCGCCCGGCTTGGCGAGAAACGGTACGATCTCATCCTCTCCGACTGGAATATGGAGCCCATGAGCGGCTTCGAGCTCTTGAAGCTCGTGCGCGCCCGGCCCGTCACGCAAAAAACGCCGTTCGTTCTGATTACCGCCGAGGCCAAGCCCGAGAACATCCTCGCGGCCAAGGCTGCTGGCGCCAACGGCTACCTCGTGAAGCCGTTCAAGCTCGATGCGCTGGAGCGCACGCTCGACGGCGTGCTGGCGGCGAAAGGTTTCGTCTCCCTCGCGGTTGCATGACATTGTCCTGAATGCTCATTCGTCCAGCCAGTCCTGAAGATGCCGCTGCAATTTGGTCGATCATGGAGCCGGTCGTCCGCGCGGGCGAGACCTACGCACTCGACCGCGACATGAGCCGGGACGATGCGTTGGCCTACTGGCTCGCACCCGACAAGGAAGCCTTCGTCGCGGAACAGGATGGAGCGGTCCTCGGCACCTACGTCCTGCGTCCCAATCAGGCGGGCGGCGGCCGTCACGTCGCCAACTGCGCCTACATGACGAGTGCGCACGCGATGGGGCGCGGTGTCGCGCGCCGGATGTGCGAGCACTCTCTCGATCATGCGCGGGCTCTGGGCTACAAGGCGATGCAGTTCAACTTCGTGGTCGGCACGAACGAACGCGCCGTTCGCCTGTGGCAGTCGCTCGGGTTCGAAATTGTCGGGCGCTTGCCGGGCGCGTTCGCGCATCCGGCTCACGGCGACGTGGATGCGCTGGTGATGTTCCGGCAGCTTTAGCTGGCCGTTGCTGCGCGTCTTGCGGCGTCTCTCAACCCGGCCGCGTCTGCCCGCTGCCGCGCACCCGATACTTGAAGCTCGTGAGCTGTTCGACGCCGACCGGCCCCCGCGCGTGCATCTTGCCCGTCGCGATGCCGATCTCCGCGCCGAACCCGAACTCGCCGCCATCGGCGAATTGCGTCGAGGCGTTCCACATCACGATGGCGCTGTCGACTTCCGCGAGGAAACGCTCCGCGGCGGCGGCGTCTTCCGTGATGATCGCGTCCGTGTGCTGCGAGCCGTAGCGGGCGATGTGCGCGATGGCCTCGCCCACGCCATCCACCGTCTTCACCGCGATGATCGCGTCCAGGAATTCGTGCCCATAGTCGTCCGCCTGCGCAGGCTTCACGCGCGGATCGGCGGCCACGGCGGCGGCGTCGCCCCGCACTTCGGCCCCGGCATCCAGCAGATCCTTGACGAGCGTCGGCAGGACGCTGGCGGGCGCGTTACGGTCCACGAGCAGGCACTCGGTCGCGCCGCAAACGCCCGTGCGCCGCATCTTGGCGTTGAGGACGACACTTTCGGCCATGCCGAGATCGGCCTTGGCGTCCACGTAGGTGTGGCAGATGCCTTCGAGATGCGCGAACACCGGCACGCGCGCTTCCGTTTGCACGCGCTCGACAAGGCTGCGTCCGCCCCGCGGCACGATCACGTCGATGGCGCCGTTAAGGCCCGTGAGCATCAGCCCGACCGCATCGCGGTCCGTCGTCGTCACGTACTGAACGGCCGCGGCGGGCAATCCGGCCGCTTCCAGTCCTTCTACCAGGCACGCGTGGATGGCCGTGCTCGAATGATGGCTCTCCGAGCCGCCGCGCAGGATCGCGGCGTTTCCGGCCTTGAGGCTTAGCGCGCCTGCGTCCGCCGTCACGTTCGGGCGGCTCTCGTAGATGATGCCGATCACGCCGATGGGAACGCGCACGCGCTGGATGCGAAGCCCGTTCGGGCGCGTCCAGTCGGCAAGCACGGCACCCACCGGATCGGCGAGCGCTGCAATCTCTTCCAGACCTTTCGCGATGGCGTCGACGCGCGCGGGCGTCAGCGCCAGCCGGTCGACGAACGACGCCGGGCGGCCCGCCGCGCGCGCCGCAGCGACGTCGAGAGCGTTCGCTTCGAGGATCTTGGCCGTGTCGCGGCGCAGCGCCTTGGCGGCTTCGCGAAGCGCAAGGTCCTTTGTTTCGGGAGAAGCGAGCGCGAGCGCATGAGCGGCCGTGCGCGCAGCCGTGCCGAGACCGCGCATCAGCGCTTCGGTATTTTTGTCGATGTCTGTCGTTTTCTGCATGGTTCGTAATACGGGCTCGGGCCGTTATGGATCAACCGCTATGAGCGATTGAGAGCCATGTCGTTGCGATGGATGAGTTCCGGGCTGCCCTCGAAGCCCAGAATATCCGCGATTTCGGACGATTTGCGCCCAAGAATGCGCTCCGCGTCGGCCACGGCATAGGCGGCGAGCCCCCGCCCGAGTTCGCGCCCGTCGAGCGCGCGGATGACCACCGCGTCCCCCCGTTCGAAGACGCCCTCCACGCGGCGCACGCCGGCGACGAGCAGGCTCTTGCCCTGGCTGAGCGCCGTCTCCGCGCCCGCATCCACGAATAGCGTTCCCCGCGGCACGAGTTGCCCCGAGATCCAGCGCTTCTTGGCCGTGACCGGGTCCTGCTTGGCCAGGAACCACGTCGCCTTGCAGCCGTCCGTGATGGCGCGCAGCGGATGAGGGATATGCCCCGTCGCGATGACCATGCTCGTCCCGGCGCTGGTCGCGATGCGCGCGGCTTGGATCTTGGTCTTCATACCGCCCTTGGAAAGCTCGGTGCCGGCATCGCCCGCCATGGCCTCGATCTCGGCCGTGATCTCGGGCACGAGTGGGATGTGCTGGGCGTTGGCGTCGTCGTTCGGCGGCGCCGTGTAGAGACCGTCCACATCCGACAGCAGCACGAGGCAATCGGCGGAAACCATGCTGGCCACGCGCGCCGAGAGGCGGTCGTTATCGCCGTACTTGATCTCGGCCGTCGCCACCGTGTCGTTCTCGTTGACGACGGGCAGCGCTTTAAGCCGGAGCAGCGTTTCGATGGTGTGGCGTGCGTTGAGATAGCGCTGCCTTTGTTCCGTGTCGCCGAGCGTGAGCAGGATCTGCGCGGCGGTGAGCCCGAACTTGCCCGCGAGTTCCTGGTAGGCGTGGGCGAGGCCGATCTGCCCGACGGCGGCGGCCGCCTGCGATTCTTCGAGTTCGAGCGCGCGCCCGATGGGAAGCCCGAGCTTATGACGTCCGAGCGCGATGGAGCCCGACGAGACGAGCACCACTTCGCGCCCCTGTTTCGTGAGGTCCGCCACATCTTCGACCAGCGAGGCGAGCCAGTCGGCTTTGAGCGTCCCCGTCTTGCGGTCCGTCAGCAGCGCCGAGCCGATTTTGACCACGATGCGCCGCGCCCGCGCCCACTCGGGGCGGGCGTGGGAGGATTGATCGGCAGCTTGCGAGGTCTCGGACATGGGGTGCGAAGCGGACAGGTTGGCGCCAGGGATTGGCGCCCTCCTAGCACGGCCCGGCCTCACGAGGCGAGATGCCTGTCGTCTCGGCCAGACCATGATCGCTTCGGACCCTATCAGTCCGAAGCGTGAATCATCGGTCTAACTCAAGAGACCATGATCGCTTCGGACCCTATCAGTCCGAAGCGTGAATCATCGGTCTGACTAAAGAAACCATGATCGCTTCGGACCCTAGCCGCTCCGATCGCCGCGCCGCCTACCGGGCGCGGCGTGAATCGGCAGCGCGGAGAAAGTCCGAAGCGTGAATCATCGGTCTCATCAAAAAAATAGAGCGTCCGATTCGATTCCGTCGGATCGGGCGCTTTAGAGCATGTTCATTCGAGATGGACTCGCGTTTTCCCCCTCCCCCTATGTGGGGAGGGGTTAGGGGTGGGGGGAAGCCCGACAGCAGACAGTTTGGAATCCCCCTCCTAACCTCCCCCACAAGGGGGGAGGAATGGCGTCGCGTTCGTTTGAAATGAACAGGCTCTAGTTGTTGCTGGTCCCGCTGGACGAAAGCAGGGCGGCCAGCACATCTGCGGCCGGAACTTGATTGATGTTGTTCTTGGCGAGCCAATCGCCGGCGGCCTGCATCTTGGAGCGCGGATCGGAATCGCCCTTATCCGCGACGCGGGCATGGAAGAAGCCTGCGTAAGTGCGCGTGGCGGCCCAAAGATTGCCGTCCCAGGCGACGTACTTGATCATTTGTCCGGTTTCCGACGCGTCACCCTCGGAGAAAACGAAGTGGGCGGCATCTGTATCCCAGCGAAGCGTGACGCACTTGCCGTCCCAGTTCTGGATTTCGATCGAATCCGAGGGCTCTTCCGGCGATTTTCCGGCTTCGCTGATGGTCAGCTCGGCCTTGAACCAGCGCGCGGTGACGTCCGCATTCTTGCAGTTTTTGAAATTGAGCTTGTTGTCTTCGTAAGCGCGCGGACCGGCCATCACGGGCGAGGCTGAAACAGCGACGAGAGCGGCGGCGGCGAACGCGAGAAGGCTGCGGGTCATAAGCGTCTCCAGGGCACGGGGTGGGGCGCATGTCATGGACCCATCTGACACGAATGAAAGCCTCCCGAAAGACAGCAAGCCGCTGCACGTGCTGACACTTTTGTGAGCGCCCGTGAGGCGGGGGGGCGTATTGCAGCACGAGCGGGAATATCTTCCATGCGGCGGGTCAGATCGCTAGGTACGGAGCGGGAGGAACGTCCACAAAATACGATCCGTGAACATTCCTGGGCCCAACAAAAATCCAGTCAGTTGAGAAATCCGTTGATGCAAAAGCCCTAAGCCGTGCGCACGACGAGCGAAAGGAAGAGTGCGTTATCTCAATGATATTACTTAGAAATATTGCCCCTACGTAGTTGATCTAATGTAGCCCCAAGTTAAACGAAGCAGTATGATGCTTGCGTTGTTTGCATCGCACCAAGCAACGCCCACGTCACTGACATCGCAAACCCCCAGAAAATGGAGTTCTCATGAACCTCCAAGAGCAGAGGATTGCCTGCTTGCGGATGGCGATGGAACTCGGCTGCTCGGCCGATTCGATCGTCCACGTCGCACGGGAGTTGAACGCGTTCATCGAACATGGAACTGAACCTCCGCCGGTTGAGCCCGACGCGGATCTTGATGTCGAGGTCGCGGCCGAGGCGGAAAAATCCCCCGACGCCATTGCGGCTTGCGGCACCGTCCTGGAGGAGCCGCTGACCGTAGCGGACACGGCTGCGGAACCCGAGGCCGCTCCGGAAACGGCGGCTGAGGTCGAAGTGGCGGAAGAAGAGGTTGCAGCGGAAGCGGCCCCGGAAGCCGAAGCCGCGAGCGAGGACGCGCCTGCTGAAGCCGCAGCCGAAGAGCCGGCCGAATCCGCCGAAGCTGAAGCATCGGGCGATGCTGAGCCCGTGACGGAAGAGGCGGCGGCGGAGGACGTGGCTGCTGCTGCGGAAGAGCCCGCCGAAGCGGAAGCGGCGGATGCCGAAGGCGCGCCTGAGGCCGACGCGGCGGCTGCCGCTGCACCGGCCGACAACGCAGCCGCTGCGGAGGCGGTCGAGGCAGCCGACGGTGCCGAAGACGTGCCTGCGGATGCTCCTGCTGAAGAGGCTCCCGCCGAGGAAGCCGTGGCTGAAGCGGAGCCGGTTGCCGAAGCAGCTGCCGAGCCCGCTGCAACCGAGGCTGAAACGGAAGCGGCCCCCGAGGCAAGCGCCGAAGCCGAAGCAGAACAGGACGCCGAACCTGCCGAAGTCGCACCCGAAGTGGCAGCCGCTGTCAATGGTGCGGCAAAGCCGGAGGCGCCTGCGGCTCAGCCTTAGTCTTGCTGCAACGCGAACGACGAACGACACGTCATCGATGCGCACACGTGACGTGAGGGAGTGAAACGAAAGAGGGCGGGCTGGCTGTGTTTTCGCCAGCTCGTCACAGAAGCCGAAGCCTCGACGCCCGCACCGCCACGCGCGGTCAAAACCCTAGATGATGCTCTCGGCGTAGAGGTCCGTCCGCCGGTCGCGGAAGAACCCCCATTCGGCACGGTAGCTCTCGATCAGCGACAGATCGAACGTGTGCACCAGCACACCCTCCTCAGTCGCGCCGAAGCTCTCTACAAGCTCGCCGCGATGATCGGCAATGAACGAATGTCCGTAGAATTTCTGCGTCGCGCCGTCGTTGTCTTCCGTCCCGATGCGGTTCGCGGCAACGATGGGGATCGCGTTCGAGACGGCATGCCCTTGCATCGCGCGCTGCCATTGCAGGTGCGTATCTAGCGAGGTGTCGTAAGGCTCGCTGCCGATGGCCGTCGGATAGAACAGCACTTCCGCGCCCTGAAGCGCCATGGCGCGCGCCGTCTCCGGATACCACTGGTCCCAGCAGATGCCGACGCCCAGGTCGCCGCGCTGTGTCTTCCACGTCTTGAAGCCCGTATCGCCGGGCCGGAAATAATACTTCTCCTGATAGCCGGGCCCGTCCGGGATGTGGCTTTTACGATAGACGCCGAGGATCGTGCCGTCCGCGTCCGCAATCGCGACGCTGTTGTAATAGCGCGGCCCGTCTTTCTCGAAGAACGAAATCGGAATGACGATGCCGAGTTCGCCGGCGAGCTTCTGCATGGCGATGACGCACGGATGCTCGGTCGCGGGCCACGCCGTCTCGAACCATTTGGGCTCCTGGCGCGTGCAGAAATAGATCCCCTGAAACAGCTCCGAGGGCAGCACGACGTCCGCGCCCATCCGCGCGGCCTCGCGCACGAACGCTTCGGTTTTCGCGATGTTGGCATCCATGTCGTGCCCGTAGGACGTCTGGATTGCCGCGACCGTAATGCTGCGATTGGCCATCAGAGAGGTTCCTGCTGCGTGATGCAATGGAAGGAGCCGCCGCCCGCGCCGCCGGAGCCCAAGAGGCCGGACGAGCGGACGCCGTGAACCGTGCGGTCCGGGAACACGGCACGCAACGCATCGAGCGCCGCCGCCTCCGTCGCCGTTCCATAGACCGGCACGACGACAACTTCGTTGGCGATGATGAAGTTCATATGCGAGGCGGGCAAGACCTCGCCCGCCGTGTCCGTTACGCGGCCGGGTCCGGGGATGCGGATCACGTCGAGCCTGCGGCCCGCCGCATCCGTCTGGCGCGCGAGGCCGTCGGCGATTGCATCCAGAATGGCCGCATTCGGATCGGTCGTGTCGGCGGGCGCCTGGCAGGCGACACGCCCCGGCCCCACGAAGCGGGCGATGTTGTCGATGTGCCCGTCGGTGTGGTCGCCGAGAAGACCTTCGTCGACCCAGATCACCTTTTTCGCGCCGAAGGCTCGGTTCAGCGCGGCTTCGGCCGCCTCTTCGGTCCAGCCATTGCGGTTCGGATTGAGCAGCGTCTGCCGGGTAGCGAGCACCGTGCCTTCGCCGTCATGCTCCACGGCGCCACCTTCGAGCACGAAGTCGAACCGCCGGATGTCGGTGCCCGTCAGCTCCGCGATGCGGTCGCCCACGGTCGCGTCGTCTGCGAGATCGTGCTTGCCGCCCCAGCCGTTCACGTCGAACCGGAGCGCGATCGTACCCGCGCCGGTGCGCGCGAAGATCGGCCCCGTATCCCTCAGCCAGATATCGCCGTACTTCGCCGGAACGAGTTCCGCCGCGTCTCCGATGGCGGCCCGCGCCGTGGCTTCGGCCTCGGGGCCGTTCACGAGCACGCGCACGGTGTTCGTCGCAGCCAGTGCGCGCACCAGCGCCGCCACATCGCGGCGCGGCGCATCGAGATCGCCGTTCCATTCGTTCGCGTCCCAGGGCCAGGCCGTCCAGATTGCTTTCTGAGGCGCCCATTCGGCAGGTACGACGATGTCCGTCCCGGTCATTGAACTCTTCGAGCCTCCAGTTTCGTTGCGCCGGTCTTGCCCGCAAGAGCGCGGCAATGCAAGGCGACAGAGGTGTCGGGGACCACTGCGACCGCCTTGTGAACGTCGCGCAAACATTCTAAAAGCAAAGCCGCCCGACCCGGCGCATGGCACCGGATCGGAATGCATAACACATTGAAATAGAATGTGTTTGGCGGGTGTAGTTCAATGGTAGAACGGCAGCTTCCCAAGCTGCATACGAGGGTTCGATTCCCTTCACCCGCTCCAACGCCTGCCCCACAGCCGTCCAGACATGATGTCCCGGTGAGGATCGGTCCTCCGGGATCGGCGCTCGCTCATCCACCCTCGTCCGCGCGCGGAACGAGCGACCGCCGGTCGAGCGCCGCTGCGAGCAGACGGAGCGCGCCGAGGATCGCTTCATCGCGGAGCGTCTCGGGCGCAAGGCCCTCCAGCCGTTGCTCAAGGTGGTCCATGTTGCCAGCGCGCGCGGCGACGGCGCTGTGAACCAGGCCGACAGGGTTGCCGTCCTCGTCGGCCTCGGGGCCGATCACGCCGGTGATGGCAACCGCCAGATCGCAATCCATCCGCTCCCGTGCTCCCCGCGCCATCATCTCGGCGACGCGACGGCTGACCGCCGTGTCCTTGCCGAGGACAACAGGCGAAACGCCGAGCGCCCGCTCCTTTGCGCGCTTCGAATAGCAGACGAATCCGCCCTGGAAGATTTCGCCGGAGCCGGGGATTGTTGCGAAGGTGCAGGCAAGCGCGCCGCCGGTGCAGGATTCGGCGGTCGTAAGCGTCAGGCCGCTCTTTGCGAGCCTTTCCACGATGCGCCGAGCCAGCGTTTCGACGGTTTCGTTGCGGTGAGGGCTCATCTTCGGTCACGGCGCCATTGAAGAACGATAATTGCTCGTGCGGACGAAGTCGCGTGCGCCACCGTTAGTTCCCTGAGCGGAGAGAGGCGGCACGTAGCGCCGGCTGGGGACTTGCGCGTTCGATGTCGAGAATCCATCGCGCGGCGATGAAGATGCCGGTTGCGACGTACGCGAGCGGGCAGATCGCGAGCATGATCACGCCGGCCATCTGCTGATCCGCGATTCCCGTCATCGCGCCGGGGTCGGCGTGATGCGCATGAGCGAGCCCCGCGTAAAGCACGCGCGGCGAGAACACGAGCAGCGCCGCGAAAAGGCAGAAGAGCTTGCCGGTGAGAAGAAGCGCAGCCACGGCCTGCCAGCGGTCGCGCCCGAGGCCGATGATCGCGTGCCAGAAGGCGACGCCGACGGCAAACAGCGAAACGCACATCGCGACATGGAGTGTGTGCCCGCCCTGCGCGGCATGGAGAACCGGCGGCAGATGCCACGTCCAAATGAGCCCGATGTGAAGCGCGACGATCAGAACGAAACCGCGGCGGGATACGGCCGGCAGTTTTGTCCGCAGCAGCCAAGCCGCGACCGGCGCCGCCACGACGAGCAGCGCGATGTGATCGATCATATGCTGGGAAAGTGGACCGAGGCCCAGGTTCAGTCCGAGAGCGTACGCCGCCCACAGTCCGATCGCGACGCTGAGTCCGGAAACGGCGGCGATATCGAGCATGGCCCAAGCCGCGATCTTGATCCGCCTCGACGACGCAGCACTCGGGTGGATCATGGCCTCCGCTCGCATTCTCTTGGGTGCGCGGTCTCTTGGGTGCGCGGTTTCGAGGCGCAACGTCGACGAGAAGAAGATTGTTCCTGATCGCCAGGAAGGGGCGTCGCCCGTAATCGCTTGCCGCCTCACGCGGAAGGAACCGCCGGGGGACGGTCGGGGTTGGATCCCAATATGGATGATCGGCGACGGACTGCGTCCCTAAGGCTTGGCGCCAGTCGCAGAAACGGCCCCGAAGACATGAACCCATAACGACAAAGAAGGAGTGCGCTTGTCATGCGTAAGGCGTTCCTTGTTCTTGCAGCCTCCGCGCTCGCGGCCGGCAGCGCAGTCGCCCAGGAGGTCTATATCGAAGGCGAGGCGGACCTCTATGACGATCCTGTCCTTGAGGAGCCGGCCTACGCCGATGAGATGGTGATCGAACGGGCCGAGCCCGGAGAGCCCATGGATGAGCCGCGCGCGCTCGGACCGCGGGTGTACGGCTGGGAGTACGCCGAGCCGCCCGCGTCCTGCGGCACCTTCAAGTATTGGAACGGGGACTACTGTGCCGATGCGCGGAGCGAGCCCCCCGACACGGATTGAGTGAAAGCTTAAACGCTCAAGCCTTCGAAGGGCTGCGAGACCACGTCTCGTAGCCCTTCGTTTTGCGCCCCCGCGTTAGGCTCCAAACCCAATCAGGATGGCCTCACGACGCGAGTGCTTTTGTTCGGCTGGCAGGAGCAAGGTCGTAGCAAACCTCTATGGTTTGCAAGACCTTGCGACGCACCTGCCGGGCAAAAGAGCCGCGCGGCTCCGCCGTGAGATAAGATTGGCCGATGGCGGCGTCGTGCTGGAAGCACGCCTCCGGCATGAAACGCTCGACCGATGCGTAGGCATCGCTCTTCGCGCTTCTCCTGGCCCTCGGCCAATCTTGTCTCATCGTGACGCCATCCTGATTGGGTTTGGAGCCTAAGGCCGTTCGCGCGTGCCCGGGAGGCGGGCCGAGATCGTGCTTGCCCAATCTCGGCCAAAATGCGCATCATCCGCTGGCGGAGCCTTTTTCGGAGGTCGCGTGACCCACCTGCTGTCGGACCGGACGGTTCTCGATCTCGTCGAGCACATTTATGCCGCCGGTTGCGATCCTGATCAGTGGAAGACGTTCGTCGATCGTGTCCACGAGGCGGTCCCTGGCAGCGCGTTCAGTGTCCACCTTGCGATCGAAGGGACGCATCTGAGCGGATCGGCCGCCGGCATCCCGCCCGAGCAGATCGAGAGCTATTTCGCGCACTATCACACGGTGAATCCCTACAACGACCTGTTTCGGAAAATTCCGGTCGGGCAGGTGCACACCGTGAGCGGCCTCGTGCCGGAAGGATGGCTCGACCGGCACGTTTTCTATCACGAGTGGCTAAAGCCCGCCGGCGATCTCAAGTGCGGAACGGGCATGGTGATCGCGCGCGACTCGCGCCGCCTTCTGCGCCTCAGTTTCGATCTGCCCTATCGCCTCGCACATCTGGAGAAGCCGGCCGCCGAACTGGTCGGCCGCTTGGGGCCGCATCTTGCGCGCGCGTTCGAGGTGAACGAGCGCCTCGGCGCGGCCAGCGCCGCGGAGGCGACGCTCGAAGCGATGATCGGTCGCGTGGATGGCGCGGCGATCCTCGTCTCTGCGGGCGGAAAAGTCGTCATGATGAATGCGCCGGGCGAAGCGCTGGCGAGATCGGGATCCTTGATCAGGATCTCGAAAGGCGAGGGACGGCTGTCGTTTTCGAACCCTGACGACGATGGAGCCTATGCCGGCCTTCTCCAGACGGCCCTCGATTCCGCCGCACGGGGAGGCCCGCTCGTGTTCCGCGCCGCGGGCGATCCGGCCGGTGCCGCCGTCACCGTCTTGCCGCTCCGGGCCGTTTCGTCGTTCGCCGCCAGCCGGGCCAGTGCGATGGCGCTCGTCGTGGTGCGGACCGGAGAAAAAGCCCAGGAGCTGCCCCAGGATGCGATGCGAAGCCTGTACAGGCTGACGGCCGCCGAATCCGATGTCGCGAGCCTCATCGCGTCCGGCCGGAGTGTTGCCGAAATCGCCGAGACGCTTGAGGTGTCGAAAGTGACCGTTCGCAACCAGTTGGCGGCCGCGATGGGCAAGATGGGCGTCAACCGGCAAGCCGAGTTGGTTGCCGCCGTTGCCGCGCTGAGTGTACGGCTGAGGTAACCCAAATCGAACCGGCATGATGAATTTGCATCATGCCCGGCGGTCCGCTCCCCCTTCAATATGGCTTCGCGTGCTCGGCAGGCGCGGAAGCCATGACGTATTTCGAGGCTGAGACCGGCATATTGCGGCAGCGCCGCCGAGTGCGCACGAGCGCCTTTCCGGGCCCTCGTGCGCAGACCCGCGAACGGTTCCGATCCGGTTATGGCGCCCAGTACGTCGGCGCGCCGTAGTGCTGGTGCGTGCGCGTTTCCCACTCGCGATCGGTCCAGGAATCGTCGCTGAATTCCGGCGCGTTTCTGAGTTGCGCTTCGGTAATTCCCGTGCGGTATCCCGCAACTTTCGGATCGTATTTCAGCGCCGACCACGGGATCGGGTAGTGGCTGTGAGCAAGGCCGAGGATGCCGCCGAAGCTCATCACCGCATAAGCGACGCGTCCGCTGTTTTTTTCGATCAGGAGATGGTCGATCTCGCCGATCACTTCCTCCTCCGCACCGATGACGTCGGTGCCGTGTACGTCTTCGCTCGATATGAGCCGGTGATCGGGATGTGCTGTAGCGCGAGCCATGAACGCCTCCAATGTCTCTTGTTGGGCTCGGCTGAATTGCCGAGTTGTCAACTAAAATCCCGGCGTTCTGTTTGGTTTCATTGCCGTCGAAAGTTCCGGCGCACCCGCGCGGGCGGAAAACGCCAGCGCGCCGCAAGCGTTTCCAGGAGGGAACTCGTTCCCGTAGGAGTGGGTTAATCGGGCAGGGAACGTATTTCCCTGAAAATCAATCAGGAGAGCAACAAAAATGACAATGAAAAAGCATGTTGTATCCCTTGCGCTCGCCGCGTCGATGGCGACGGCGGCGTCTGTGGCCGCGATGGCGGACGAGGCCAAGATGCCTGCAGGCGAGCCCGCGATGGGCGACGCCGAGAACCCGACGTCGGGCCCGGGCGTGCAGGGGCATCCTGACACCCGGACGGGTCCGTCGACGCGCGTGCCCGGCGGCGAGGAAGGGGCTGGCGAAGGCGCGGCTGGCGCCGACGAAAGTCTCGGCGGCACGACGCAGCCGAGCCAGGATTCGACAGGCGTGCAGGGCTTCCCCGACACGCGGACAGGCCCCGCAGAGCATCGTCAGGAAGGCGCCACCGGGAACGATACGAAATAACGCGACGCCTTCCGCTGCGGACGCTCGCAACGTGCACGTCGCGAGCCTCCACCCCGCTGCCAGAACAATCCCAAATAACATGCAGCGACAGGACCGGTAGGGCGAACAGCCCTCCGGTCCTTGCGCGTTGCGGACCTCCGGTGCTTGCGTGTTGAGACGCATCTTGACGTCGGTGCTTATGCCGCAGCGTCGGTCCGATTGGACGGGAACCACTCGGCGGTGAGCGTTGTTGAAATCCAGAGCGGAAACAAACAAATCGTAAGAACTGAGTGCCAGCGTCTATGAAGACCGAAATAGAAAGGTCGTTGTCTCATGCAACGCGCGGATGAACCGCAACCCTGACTTTCGCAGATCTGTAACTGTTGGAACTGTGGACGGGCTCGACAATTGGAAAATTGAGAGTCGTCGGGAAGGAGTGGCTGCAAAAGAAGGCTTTGAGCATTATGGAACGGGATTTCGGTTTTGAATTGGCGAAAGCGTTTGGGGCCCGCATGAAGCGGCTCTACGAACTCGACGAGACGGCGCTGCCGACGCAGATCGACCAATGGCTCGAACGGCTCCGCCGCGCAGAGCAGGAACTGGCCCGTAGGTCGCGGGGTAATCGCGCCGAACCCGGATCGGCGCCGGATAGAGCCTGACAATTTTGAGCGGCCGGCGTGGAAAACGCCGGCCCGGATCGCCGTGCGGCGACATCGCGACCTCCCCCCACGCCTCAACTTCGCCAACTTACTGCCGGTACCTCCCGCTTTCTCTCAATTCGAGGATGCGGGGGACGCAGGAGTATGGTCGAGAGAGCACGCGCGTGCCTGTTGGCGGCACTGGCGACAGCGGTCATGTTTGCGCCCGCCCACGCGAGGGACCTCGCAATCTATGGGCCGTTCGGACCGGAAGGCCCGAGAATGCGCGAACAGCTTTGGGTGCTCCCGAGCGGCGAGCCGGGCCATGCGCTCCGCGCCACCGTTTTCCGCCCCGACGACGCTCCGGGCGCCAAGCCTGCTCCGCGTCCTTTGGTAGTCATCAATCATGGAACGTCTGCCGCGACCCGGCTCTCCGTGGCCATGCCGGTGTATTACTGGCTCTCGAAATGGTTCGTGGATCGCGGCTACGTGGTCGCGCTGCCGCAGCGCCGCGGGCACGGCGCGACAGGCGGGCCTCTCGTCGAAGCGGTTGGCAATTGCGCCGATCCGGATCACGCGCGATCAGGCGCGATCGCGGCCGACGACATCGAGGCGGCGGTTGATTTCCTGTCACAGAAGCCGTTCGTTGCCCCGCGTGAGACCATTGTTGTCGGCATTTCGACGGGCGGCTGGGCAGCGCTGGCGCTGGCGGCCCGCAATCCCGAGAACGTGGCCGGGGTGATCAACATCGCGGGCGGCCGTGGCGGCCATGCCGGCGGGTCTCGCAACGCCGTCTGCGCCGAAAGCCGTTTGATCGAAGCTGCCGCCGCTTACGGCAGCACCGCGCGGGTCCCGAGCCTGTGGCTGTATGCGGAGAACGACTCCTACTTCGGCCCCAAGCTTGCGACCGCGATGGTTGAAGCTTGGCGCGGAGCCGGTGCGGAAGCCGAGCTTCACATTGTTCCACCCTATGGCGCGGAGGGGCACGACATCGCCAACGACCGCGCGGGCTGGAACGTATGGGGCGCGTTCGCTGACGGTTTCCTTGGCACGCATCGCCCGCCTCAGATCGCGGCAGGAGCCGTTTCTGAGGTCGCCACCGCGGCCGAGACAGGCTCCGAGTAGCACCGCTCGTATCGTTGTCTGACCTGCATAACGGCGAGGCATCGCACGGCGCGCATTGCGTGACGTCGATTGCACGCGCACGATCGCTATCATGGTCGCTTAGGACCCAATCTGCCGCTCCAGGTGCGGCGGATCGGGCGCGGGGGAACTCCACAGCTGCGGGGGAGTTTTTCGAGCAGGGGAGGCACGTACGTCAAAAACCAACAAAAGGACGGATGCTTCATGACCAAAGCCACATCTCTTCTCGCGGCCCTCACCTTTGCTCTCGGTTCGTCGACCGCGCTTGCGCAGTCCGACAGCCCTGCGGGCATTCCCGCGGATCCGAACACGCAAGAGAACGTGCAGCCGGGACCGGGCGCTGCCAATCCGTCGGACCCGGCCGCTGGCTCCGATCCGGCTGCCCGCGTTCCGACCTCACCGCCGGGCTCTGAGCCGTCTGCGGTTGAGGGCATGGGAACGGGCGAGGCAGGTCTGGAGTCGCCCGCAGGCATTCCGGCCGATCCCAATACGCATGAGAACGTGCAACCCGGACCGGGCGTCGCCAATCCGTCTGACCCGGCGGCCGGCTCCGATCCCGCCGCCCGCATCCCGACGGATGACGCGACCGACTAAGGCGCCGGTCGTCTATGCGGAAGGTGAGTTCGATGATCCCCGGTGTTTGCGCACCGGGGATTTTCAGTGCAGCGGACAGCCGCCGCCGTACCCGTTATCCGCGCCGCCGCTTGACTCGCGACATGCCCGCACTGAAACTCGGCGTCGGCCATGGCTCCACACGAGCACTCATTGAGCCCCCGTCTGTCGGGGCGGATCGGGCCGCCCGCCGCCAAGCGGCGCGCGTTGGCGGCAAGCTCCCGGCCGGCTTTTGTTCAGCTCTGTGCGAGATTTGCGGCGGCGGTCGTAACGCTGCTGTATTTGACGTCCGCCGTCTCTGCTGCGGCATGGACGCCGAAGAAGGCCGCAGAGGCCAATCGCGTCGTCGAGCAGTTTCTCGTCCACCTCAACGCATCGCATCCCGATTTGCCGGAAGCGGCCCTTTCGCTCGCAATCGGCAGCCACGATGAGCTTCTTCTGGCAAAGGGATTTGGCGAGGCCGCGCCCGGCGTCCCCGCAACCGCGCATACGGTTTACCACATCGGCTCCATTGCAAAGCAGTTTACGGCCGCCGCTGTGCTCGATCTCATTGCGCGCCACGCGCATCTGCGCAACGGCACACTTCTGAGCCTCGATCTCGCGCTGGCCGACATCTTCGACGGCGTGGAGCACTGGACGGCGCACGGGCGAGGGCCGCAGAAACATGCCGTAACGCTCCGCAACCTTCTGACCATGACGTCGAACCTGCCGAACTTCACGCGCCGCCCGCCGCCGGCGACAAATCCTTGGGGCCGCATAGGCGCGCCGGAGCTTTTGTCGGAGGTGAAGAAGATGCGGCCGTGGGGTTGGCCCAATACCTTCGAATATTCGAACACAAGCTACTTCCTTCTCGCCGAAGTGATCGAGGAGGCGGTCGCGCCCGGAGAGGCCCGCCCGAGCGCGTACTACGATTATCTGCGGCGGAACATCTTTCCGCGGGCCGGTCTCATCGAGACGGGCTTTATCGGCCACTACGCGCCGGGCTCAGAGGTTGCGATCCCTGTGGGACGCCGTCTGCGCGTCTTCGATCAGCCGAGCTGGCTCAAGGGCAGCGCCGACATGACGAGTTCGGCCGCCGATCTTTTCGCGTGGAACAGCGCGTTCATGGGAGGACGCATACTCCAGCCTGAGTCCGCCGCGCTGATGATCACCGGAACAGGGCGTGTGTCGCCCGAGATTTACTATGGGATGGGTTGGTTTGTGGAATATCGGCGCGATCACGAGGTGTTCAGCCATGCCGGCATCGTGCCGGGCTACACCTCGATCAACATGATCGCCGCCGAAACGGGCGGCGATCGCGGATGGACATCGGTCACCCTGCTGCTCAATACGGACGTCGCGCCCGATGACTTGCAAAACCTCGCCAAGGAGCTGATGCGCCTCGCGCAGGAGCGGTGAGACGCACGACGCGCCCGCGTCAGGACTCGCGCGATTTCGACCGCTCGGCAAACTCGGCGCCCGTCGTATCCGTCGCCTTGACGTCCACCTCCTCGTCGCCCGCAACCCCATAGCTGAAGCGGAAATGCGGGTTCTCTGAGATCGAGATCCCGCCCTCCATGCGGAACAGCATTTTGCCGCCCGTCGAAACTTCGAGGTTGTTGACGAAGCGCGCCGGCACGTAGCCGCGTGAGATCGGGTCCATTTGCAGCCCGGTGAAATTGGGGTGCCGGATCATTACGCGCGTCTCGCGCCACGCGGGCCCGCGTGCGTCCGCCGCCGTCGTGCGGATGTCGATGCGGCCGAGATCGGCAAGCGCCGCTTCCGCATCCTTCGACGGCGCGGCCGAGCATCCGCCCGCCCCGATCACGTACTTGGCCGACATGTGAAGCTTGCCGTCGGCCGTCTCAAGCACCGCGCGCACGTAGGAGAACGAGTCGAGCCGGATGCGGGTCTCGAAGCTGCGTTCGCCGATGTCGGCGCCCTCACGAAAACCGTCACCGAAGGTAAACGTGGCGGCGACGGGAGCAGGGTTGGTGTCCACGATCAGGGTAAGCCCGACCGCATGCGGCACGGTGCCGGCCGGAATCCGGATGCTGACGGGAAGCAGCGCCGCGTCGTGGGCGTTCTCTGGCGCGTAAAGCGTGACCGCGCCCGTGGATGGCGCGATCTCGCGGTCCCCGAAGATCTCGCGCTTGAGATCGGCCCAAAGGGCTTCCTTGTCGTCGGTCGCAAACGCGCCGTGAGGCGCCGTCAGGCCGGCGAGAAGCAGCATCGCAGCCCCGATCAGGCGGAGGAAGCGGCTGGATCGCGCACGGTGCATCGTCGGGTTAAGGGGCATGGGTCTCTCCTGCGTCGGCGTTCTCTGCGCCGCCATCCGATGGCTGCCGTAAGGAATATCGCGGCAGGCACTTGCGCACTATGGCATTTTATAACATAGGAGTTGTTACCTTGTTACACTGGAAGTTTTCATGAAATTCGTGCGCGATCTTTCCCCGCCGGTCAGGGTGCTGATGGCCCTGCTGGCTGTGACGATTCCCGCCGCGCATGCCGATGCGGGGACAGCCGGCCCCGCGGTCGCCCTCGCCGGAGCAACGGACGGTTCGGCGCTGGAAAAGGCCCTGGAGGCCGATCCGGGGACGCGAACCGAGATCGCCGCTCGTGCCGAAGCCTTAGGTTTAGCGCTGATCGAGATCGCGGTCGGCAAGGCCGCCGAATCCCAGAAAGCCCTTCGGATCGCGGGAGGAGGAAAGCCGTTCCGCGATTGCCAGGAGGCGGAGGGCTGCCCCCCGATGGTCGTCGTCCCGGCGTCGCCACCAGGCTTCAAGATCGGCTCGCCCGAGGGTGAGGAAGGCCGCCTGGCCTCCGAAAAGCAGACGGAAGTCAGCGTCGAAGCCTTCGCCATCAGCACGCGTCCGGTCACGGTCGCGGAGTACAAGGCTTGCGTCGCCGCGGGAGGCTGCGATCAGCCCGAATGGCTGGAGCGCGGCGGCCAGCACAACATCGAGACCGGCACGAGCCGCTACTATGCAGTCCTCGGCGAGCATCTCACGAACCCGGGCCAGCCTGTCGTTGGCGTGAGCCACGAGAACGCGCAGCAGTTCGCCCGATGGCTGGCGGAAAACACGGGTCAGCGCTACCGCCTGCCTTCCGAGGCGGAGTGGGAGTTTGCCGCGCGCGCAGGTACGACGACGGCGTATTGGTGGGGCGACGCGCCACCGAGCGCGGGTCGCCCTCAGGCCGTCTGCGAGGACTGCGGCACTGAATGGGACATGAAGGCGGTCGCGCCCGCCCAGTCGTTCGATCCGAATCCCTGGGGCCTCTACAACGTTCACGGCAACGTATGGGAGTGGGTGGCCGACATTTTCTGCGACGATTATGCGTCCGGCCCGCGTGACGGCACCGCGCGTATCGCCGACGACTGCGCGGCCGTGGGCAATCGCCCGCCCATGCGTGGCCTTTACACGATGCGCGGCGGATCGGCATTCTTTCCCGCCAAGTCCATGCGCTCGGCAATGCGCTTGCGCCAAAAACCCGACTTCCGCAACATCAGCGTCGGCTTCCGCGTCGCGCGCGATCTTGCACCCTGACGAGCGGAGTTCGATGTGACAAAGGCTGGGCTCAGAGGTTTCGGTAATCCATTCGGACCGCGTCAGTCCGAATCGCTGTCCGCCGCGCTTATCCGCAACATCTCGATCGTGCTGATCCTCACGCTGGTCCTGAGCGGCGTCCTGACCTATTGGCACGCGGCGACCAAGGTCGAAACCGAGGTCGACGCGGCGTTGGCGATTGCCGAACGCAGCGTGCGCAAGCTCGTGCAGGAATTCGCCCACGACGAAAACCCGCGCCTTCAGCTTGTGCGCCTTGTGCGCGTCTTCGACGGCAACCGTCACGTGCGCGCAACCCTCGTGGAGCCTGAGCCCATCGGTGCGCGCATATCGAGCTTTGCAGCACCCGCCGAGGAACTGCCGGAGTGGTTCTATAATCTGATCGCGCGGGAATCGAAGATCGTCCGCATCGACATGCCGGAAGGGCTCGCGCGCTTCGGCGCTATCGAGCTTGAAACGGAACAGCGCGGCGAGGTCGGCGAGGTATGGGACGACTTCGTGATGCGTCTCGCGATCCTGACCTTCTTCTGCGGTCTCGTTTCGACGCTGATCTACATCACCATCGGGCGCGCGCTTGAGCCTCTGCCCGCGCTCTCGGCGGCCTTCACGCGGCTCGGCGGCGGCGATTACGGCGTGCGCGTCGAGGAAGCGGGCCCGACCGAGCTGGCGCGCCTGTGTACCGGCTTCAACGAGATGGCCGCACGCCTCAGCCAGATGGAAATGCGCAACCGCGACCTCAACGATCAACTCGCGACCGTGCAGGATGAGGAACGCGCCGACCTCGCTCGCGACCTGCATGACGAAGTCAGCCCGTTCCTGTTCTCCGTCGATGTCGATGCGTCGACCATCCGGCAAATGGCCGAGGATCCGGCGAGCCCGCTTGCAGCGCGCGCGGACGCGATCCGCGAGGCCGTCGCTCACATGAAGAAGCATGTGAAGTCGATCCTTGGCCGGCTGAGGCCGGCGGTTCATCTGGAGCTTGGCCTCTCCAACGCCATCGAAACCCTGGTGGCCTCCTGGCAGCTTCGCAATCCCGACGTGACCTTCAACGTCGATGTGACGGATCGAGGCTGCGGGCAGAAGCTCGATACCGTTATTCACGGCATCGTGCGGGAGGCGATCGCGAATGCTTTCAAGCACGGCAAGCCCACCGAGATCGACGTCGAGGTGACGCGCGACGTCTCCGACGACGTCACCGTGTCCATCCGCGACGACGGCGGCGGGTTGCAGCCGGGAAGCCTCACCAGCGGTTTCGGCTTGATCGCCATGCGTGAGCGCGTCACGGCGCTCGGCGGGAAAGTTGATATTGTGAACAGGAAGGATCGGGCGGGCGTCGCGGTCGATGTTCGGATTCCGGTCCGGGAAAGTTACGCCGCATTCGATAGCTCGGCCGAGCCGGAGGTCGCTCCATGAAAATTCTCGTCGTCGACGACCATGCCGTCGTTCGTGAGGGGGTGCGTCGTTTGCTGTCGGCGATTCCGAATGCGGTCGTGCTCGAAGCTGCGACGGCGCACGAGGCGTTGAATCTGGCCCGCAAGGAAGCGCCCGATGTGCTCGTGCTCGACATCAATCTGGAGGGCGCGAGCGGCCTCGAACTCCTGCGGCGTCTGCGCATCGAGAGCCCGAACGTGCGCGTGTTGATGTTCTCGATGCATGCCGAGCCGATTTATGCGAACCGCGCACTCAAGGCCGGTGCCTATGGATACGTGTGCAAGAGCGCGGACGCCTCGGAGCTGACCACGGGCGTTTTGCGCGTGGCGGAGGGCGAGCGCTATCTCGACAGCACGATTGCGGGGGAGCTGGTCATGAGCTCCGTCCGCGCCGAAGATCCTCTGCGCAAGCTCACCAACCGCGAGATCGAGATCTTGCGGATGCTGGGCGAGGGCAAAAGCTTGCAAGGCATCGCGGACGCCATTGGCATTGCCTACAAGACTGTTGCCAACTCGTGCGGGCGCATTAAGGAAAAGCTCGATTTGCCCCGGACCTCGGACCTTATTCGGTTTTCCATCGAGAACCGGCGCAATTAAGCGCCCTTACGACTTTCGTCTCGCTTTTCCAATCCTCCGCCGTTGAAATCCCAGGCGTTATTCCCGTCAATCCGGGACGCGATCACGACTGTGTGATCGGGAAAGTTGGCAATCGACATCGGGAGGTAGTCCCATAGTGCAAGTCATTGCTCTTGCCTAAGGTCCCACTGCTTGCAGAACGGCTGGGGCGCCGAGATAACCGCTCTCCTCCTTGGGTTTTCCCGGCGTCCAGCTTTTTTCGGCAAGCCAATAGATACCTGCCCTTTGCGGAGGTCAGCAAACAACACTGGGATTTTTGAATGTGCAAAGCGGTCGCGGCCAAAAAGGCTGTCGATGCGGTTTTGCGCAACGCGGGATCTCGTTTTCGAGCACATGCCCGAACGCGAGGTGAGTGTGGGTTTCTAGGTGGGCACATCGCCTTTGATGGGCACCGGGAATCTGCCTGGAACTAGGAGAGGAAACCATATGAGACAGAGGTTAGCCTTTGTGGCGGGCGGCGTAGCCGCACTTCTTCTCGGGATGAGCAGCGTGGGCACGCCCGCGTTCGCCAATGCCGAGATCGAAGAGAGAGCCAAAAACGAAAATCTGTGGCCGGCGCCCGGCCGCGACAACAAGCTGACGCGTCACTCTACGCTGTCCGACATCAACAAGGACAACGTGAGCAAGCTCAACCACATCTGGTCGCAGTCCATGGGCGCGCTTCGCGGCCAGGAAGGCCAGCCTGTGGTCGTCGAGCATAACGGCAAGCCGATGATGTACTTCTCGTCGGGCTGTCCGAACATGGCGCAGTGTAACATCCTGCAGGCTCTGGATCTCTCCGATCCGGATAACCCCGTGCAGGTTTGGCACTACGTCAAGAAAACGGATCGTGACGAATCGGCCGTGCCGCGCGCCTGCTGCGACACCATCCATCGCGGTGTGAACTACGCCGCCGGCAAGGTGATCTACCACACGCTCGACGGCTTCGTGATCGCGCTCGACGCCTCGACAGGCGCTGAGAAGTGGGTCGTGAAGCACGCTTACCCGGAAAAGGGTGAGACCCTCACCGGCCCGACCCTCGTTGCCGAAAACCTCGTGATCGCCGGCTTCGGCGGCGACGAGTTCGCGGCGCGCGGCCGTCTGACGGCTTATGACATCGAGACGGGCAAAACCGTCTGGACCTGCCATGCGACCGGCTCGGACAAGGACGTCTGCCTGACGCCCGACTCCAACAAGGCCAACCCGCACTTCGGCAGCTACGGCAAGGACATCGGCATCACGTCGTATCCGGGTCCGATTGGCGAGCATACGGAAGGCGAGTGGCAGATCGGCGGCGGCGCGTACTGGGCATGGGGCAGCTACGATCCCGAGCTCAAGATCGTCTACTGGTCGACCGGCAACCCCGGCCACTGGTCTCCGTCGTATCGCTGCGGCGCCAAGACCCACGACGAGTGCAACACCGGCGAGTGGGACAACAAGTGGTCGATGACCACGTTCGCCCGCAAGGTGGACACCGGCGAGGTCGTCTGGGCTTACCAGATGACGCCGTTCGACCAGTGGGACTATGACGGCGTGAACGAGAACATTCTCGTCGACGACCTTGAGGTCGACGGCAAGAAGCACAAGGCTCTCGTGCACTTCGATCGTAACGGCCACGCCTACGTGCACGACCGCGTCGACGGTTCGCTGCTCCGCGCTCACCCCTTCGTGACCGTGAACTGGGCCGAAAAGATCGACCTCGAAACGGGTCGTCCGATCAAGGTCTACGAGCACTCGCCGTTCGAAGTTGGCCGCAACGTTGCAGTCTGCCCCTCCGCCATGGGCGGCAAGGACCAGCAGCCCTGCTCGGTCGATCCGAAGAACCCGGCACAGTTCTACTGCCCCACCAACAACTGGTGCATGGAGGACGAGCCTCAGGAGCGCACGCACACGCAGCAGGGCACGGTCTACGTGTTCGCCAACGTGTACATGTATCCCGAGAAGCCTGGCATCACCGGCAAGATCAAGAAGTTCGACGTTGTCACGGGTGAGACGGTTTGGGAAATCCCCGATCCTTATCCGAACTGGTCGGGCACGATGGTCACCGACGGTGGTCTGATGTTCTACGGTTCGAAGAGCGGTCATTTCCGCGCTGTCGATCGTGACAACGGCAAGGTGCTGTGGAGCCGCAAGCTTGGCTCGGGCATCATCGGCAACCCGATCACCTACAAGATCCAGGGCAAGCAGTACGTGACCATCTTCTCTGGTCTCGGCGGCTGGATCGGTCTTCCGGTGACGGCTGGCCTCGACATGAACGACAAGTTCGGTGCGATCGGTGCGACGGCCATGGCTAAGGCCACCGGCCTCGACAAGATCCCGCAGGGCGGTGAGGTCTACACCTTCCGCATCGCCGACTAATCAGTCGAAGAAGAAAGGGGCGCCCGGTGTTTTTGCACCGGGCGCTCTTCTGCTTTCAGCCTATGCCGCGCACGCGTCGGGTACAGCCCTTAGGGATATGGATCCCCGATCTATCGCCATGGATTTGCGCGCGAAACTGTGAACGCCCGAGACGTGATCCGGGCTTGCCTCGGCAATGCACGAGGGATAAGTAAGCAACATTATAACGTTTAGAGGTAGAGCGTGAAAAAGCTGCCTGTTGCGCTGATTGTGAGTGCCCTTCTTGCTTGGTCCGGCCCGTCGCTGGCGCGCGAGGCGAGTTCCGCCATGGGCGAGTTGCGCTCCTTCACGAAGAACAAGCTCTTCGACGACCTGACGGCAGCCGAGCACACCGCGACCCGTCAAGCCGCACGGACACGCAAACTCAAAAGCCCGCTGCGCGTCTGCGCCGATCCCGGCAACATGCCGTTGTCCTCTCGTGAGGAGGATGGCTTCCAGAACAAAATTGCAAAGCTTCTCGCAGAGGATCTCGGCACGCACGCAAGCTTCTTCTGGCGGCCCTACCACGAACGCGGATTGACCCGCGAAACGTTCCAGAACGACGAGTGCGATATCCTGATGGATATGCCCATCGAGCTGCAGGATTTGCTGACGACGGAACCCCTCTATCGCACGACCTACGTTTTTGCCCATCGCGAAGACAGGAATATCAAGATCGAGAATCTTGATGACCCCGTCCTGAATGAACTGAAGATCGGCGTCTTTCAGCATTCCGGCATCCGCGAGGCGCTCGTGCGGCGCGGTGTGCGCGGCCTGCATTTGCAGATCATCTCCTACGATACGGACCTGAGGCCCGAAAGCCAGCCGTGGCGCCAGGTTCAGCAGGTGATCGACGGAGAACTCGACGTTGCCGCGGTGTGGGGACCGTTTGCCGGTTGGCTCAAGACGATGAAGAACGAGCCGATCGTGATCCAGCCCGTGAACCTTTGGGAAGATCACGTGCCGATGGAGTTCGAACTCGCCATCGGCATGGAGCAAAATCAGGTCATGTTGAAATACATGCTCGATTGGGCGCTTCATCGGAAACACAAGGAGATCACGGCCATCCTGCAGGAATACGGTGTGCCGCTGATCAAGTGCGCGAAGTGCGCGGCCGACGGCGACCTGCCCGCGCACGGCTCCTATTACGACCGCATCCGCAACGTGTCGCAGGATCGCTTCCTCAAAGAAGCGCCGAAGATTATGCCGACCGAAAAGGCGGCCGCCCATCAGATCGTCACGAAGGAGCGCCTGGAAGGCTGGCTAGCCGATGGCGCAGATATCGATCGCGAGCTGTTCGCGTCGGTCACCGGGAACGACGCGGAACGCTTGAGCTTCCTCATCTCCAAAGGTGGCGATGTCAATAAGCGTCACGCGACCGGCGCAACGCCGCTCGATGCCGCGGCGAGCTCGCGCAGGCCAAGCCTCATCAAGATATTGATCGATGCTGGCGCCGATCCGAATGCGACCGACAACGACGGTTTCTTCCCGCTTCTGCACGCGATCAACCGCAATCACGTTCCGTCCATCGAAGCGTTGGTGAAGGGCGGCGCGGACATCGAGAAGAAGACCAAGGACGGCATCACGCCGCTCTCGTGGGCCATCGGTGACAACAAGTTCTTCGCGGCCAAGGCGCTCATCGATCTCGGCGCCAACGTCGATGCCACATCGGGCTACGAGGAAGTGACGCCTTTGATGGTGCTTGCGACGCAACTCGCCGCGCGGACGCGCTCTGGCCATATCTCGCAAGGCCCGCAGCCGCTCGATCTCGCGCAGGAGCTGATCGACAAGGGCGCGAACGTCAATACGCTTTCGAAGGACGGCATCTCCGCGATCATGATCGCGGCCGGGCATAACAACGCGCCGATCATCGGCCTGCTGGGGAAGGCCGGTGCCGATATCGATGTGAAGTCTCCGATCGGGCAGACCGCGACCGACATTGCCAAGAGCGCGGGCTTCGATTCGGCCGTGGGCGCACTCAACATGATTGCGCGCGGCACGTCCGGCGCATCCGGTCCGCCGGCTGGGCCATCGACGCCGATCCCGAACTGACCTGACTTTGGATTCGATGCAACAGAAGGCCAGCCAATGCTCTTGAGATCCGCCGTACCCGCCGCGTTTCTGCTCTCGCTGATGATCGCCCCGCATCCGGCGCACGCGCTCCGGATCTTCGTGACCAACGAGCGCGACAACACGGTGACGGTGCTCGGAGACGACTTCGAGATCATCAAGACCATCGAGACGGGAATGCGCCCTCGCGGCATCCGCATCACGCCGGACTTCAAAGAGGTGATCGTCTGCGTCGGCGACGACAACCGCCTCGAAGTCATCGACACCGAAACGCTCGAAGTGACGCGCCATCTCGATTCGGGCCCCGATCCCGAGTTGCTCGACATCGATCCCGAAGGTCGCTTGATCTACGTGGCCAACGAGGACGACGGTTTCGTCACCATCATGGAGCGCGAGAGCGGCAAGGTTCTCGCCGAGGTGCCGGTGGGCGTCGAGCCCGAGGGCATGGCCGTTTCGCCCGACAACCGCATTACCGTCGCCACCTCGGAAACCACGAGCATGGCGCACATCATCGACACCAAGACGTTCGAGGTCCTGGAAAACATCATGGTGGACACGCGCCCGCGCGAGGCCGAGTTCATGAAGGATGGCAAGACCGTGTGGGTGTCCGCGGAGATCGGCGGCACCGTGGCCGTGATCGATGCGTTCAGCTACAAGACCGTTCACAAGTTCGGGTTCGAGATCCCGGGCGTCAATGCGGAACTGATCCAGCCGGTCGGCATCGAGCTGTCGAAGGACGGAAAGCTTGCGTTCGTCGCCTTGAGCCACGCCAATCGCGTGGCCGTGGTCGACACTGCAACTTACGAGGTCGTACAGTACATCCTTGTCGGTCAGCGCCCCTGGCATATGGCCGTCCACCCCGATGGCAAAACGCTGTTCGTGGCGAACGGCTTGACCAACGACATGACGATCGTCGATATCGCGAGCCTGAGGCCCGTGAAATCGGTCCCCGTTGGCCGGCTCCCCTGGGGGATCGCCGTGAAGCCGTGAGGACCCGCAGGCGGGGCGGTATTGACCCTGTGATCCGCCTGTATTGGTCGCGGACAAGACGTGTTACTTTATTCGGGTATTAGGAGACCCGTTCCATGAAGATCCTGGTCGTAGACGATCATGCCGTCGTGCGGGAGGGCATTCGCCGCCTGCTCGCGACAATCTCGGGCGCAGAGATCCATGAGGCCGCAACAGCGCAGGATGCGCTGGCCTTATCCCGCTCTGTTTTGCCCGACGTCATCGTGCTCGACATCAACCTCGACGGTTCGAGCGGCCTGGAGCTGCTGCGTCGCCTCAAGGCGGACAATGTCGCGTCCCGCATCGTCATGTTCACCATGCACTCCGAGCCGAGCTACGCCATGCGCGCGCTGAAGGCCGGTGCGGCGGGCTACGTGAGCAAGAGCGCGGAAGCGGGCGAACTGGTGACCGCGGTCAAGAAGATCGCGTCCGGAGATCGCTACCTCGACCGGACGATGGCGAGCGAACTCGTTTTCAGCGCGGCCTTCACGGAAGATCCGCTGCACAAGCTGTCGAACCGCGAGGTCGAGATCCTGCGTCTTCTGGGTGAGGGCAAGAGCCTGGCCGAGATCGCCAGCACATTCGGCATCGCCTACAAGACGGTGGCGAACTCGTGCAGCCGCCTCAAGGAAAAGCTGGGTGTGGAGCGCACGGCCGACCTCATCCGCCTCTCCGTCGAGCGCCGCATCCGGTAGTGCACCGTCGCTGCGTTTCGCTGCGCTCAACTTGGCCGGGATGATAGCACGCGGCGCGGCTCACCGCGCGAGCCGCTCGCGCGTGAGCGTCTTGGCGAGCTCTACCGCAGGCTGATCGAACGGATCCAGCTCCAGAAGCCGTCCGGCCAGGATCGTCTCGATCATGAAGTGCATGAGGAGCGCGCCAATCGCGTGCTCGTCGAGCGTGTCGAGGTCGACAGTGCGCACCGGCCGCCCCGCCTGAACCAGCGCGTCTTCGATCGCATGCGCCTGCGCATCCACGACGTCGCCGATGGTCTTGCCGCCGAGAAAGTCCTGGCCTGCAATGCGCGCCAGTTCCGGGTCCAGCATGTCGCCATGACCCGCGCTCGCGACGCGCACGAGTGTGACATAGATCTCCCGCGGCCCATCCATGAAGAGCTGAAGCTGGCTGTGCTGATCGAGCGGCCCGAGCGCCGGGATTGGGCTCGTGCCTTCGCCGCCCTTGCCGAGGCTTTCGGCCCAGAGCTGCACGAACCACTCGGAAAAGCGCCCGAGCCGGTCGTTGTAGGGCATCATGACAAGCGTGCGGATACCCCGCTCCTTCGAGAGCGCCACGGCGGCAGCGGCGCCGACGGCCGGCGCGAATTCGTCCGGCGTTTTGGCGGCAAGAAGCGCGTCGATCACTTCCCGCGCGCCTTCGCGAATTTTACGGGCGTCGAGCCGGCGCGCGAGCGCCGGGATCAGGCCCACATTGGTGAGGCACGAAAAACGTCCGCCGATCCCGGTGTGATGATCCAGCATCGGCACGCGGAGGCTCGCGAGCAACGTGCGCAGCCCATTCGTCTTGCCGGGCTTGTCCGGCTCCGTGATGCCGAGAAAGAGCTGCGGAATGCGATCTTCGAGGCCGGCCGCGCGCACCGCGTTGAGCGCGACGAGGAGCTGCGCGATCGTCTCCGTCGTGCCGCCCGACTTCGACGTGACGACGAACCGCGTGGCATCGAGGTCGAGACGCTTGAGGCCCGCGGCCAGCGTCAACGGATCGAGGTTGTCGTAAAAGCGCGTCTTGAGCTTGTGCACGCTGTTGGTCGAGCAGCAGGAGACGCCCGGCAGGTTCCAGCCGCCGAACTGGGCGAGCGTCTGCCCGCCGAGCCCCGATCCGCCGGTGCCGAAGAACACGACGGTCTCGGCGCCCTCCACGAGCTTTCGAAGCGCGGCTTCGGCGGCGTCGAGATCGGCAGTGTCCTCCGCGATGCGAAGCACCGGCAACGCGCCGGTTTCGTAATCGTCCTGCAGGGCGGCGAGATGCGGTGCGGCCTTGTCCAGCCAGCGTTTGAAATCCGCGTCGCTCAGCCCGTGCGATCCGATGGCGTCCGAGAGACATCCGTCGATGGACTGGCGATAGGAGGAGGGGGGCGTGGCAGCAGGATGGGTCACGGTCATGGCACCCGGATAACCGGCGGAAGGAACATCGGTTCCGGCAGGGCTAGCCGGTTTCGGAGAATTCGCCAAGGGCGGCCGCCCCGTCTCTCCGCACGCGGAGCGAGGGGACGGTGCGTGGAAGGAGTGTTGTTACCCGCCCTTGCTGTCGCCGGCCGCTCCCTGCGGCTGGCCGACAATGGTGATGATCAGGTCGTCCGCCTTGAGCAGGCGCTTGGCCACGCGCTTGGCGTCGTCGATCGTGAGCGCTTCGATCATCTTGTTGCGGTTCTCGATGTAATCGGGTCCGAAGTCGTCTTCGAGCAGACCGAGAAGCTGCGTCGCGATCTTCGCATTGCTGTCGAAACGCAGCGCATAGGAGCCGACCAGGTAGTCCTTGGCGTTCTTCCATTCCTGCTCGGTCGGTCCGTTCTCGGCCACGTGTTTCAGTTCGCCGCGGATGAGGTCGAGCGATTGATTGATTGCGTCCGCCCGCGTCGCAACACCGCCCGAGAACACCGAAGTGTGCCGGAAGGGCTGGATGTAGCTGTAGACGGAGTAGGCCAGCCCGCGCTTTTCGCGCACCTCTTCCATCAGGCGCGAGGCAAATCCGCCGCCGCCAATGAGTTGATTGAGGACGAACGCCGCGAGGAAGTCCGGATCTTTGCGCGGCATGGCGCCGAAACCGAACACCGCGACCGATTGCGGAACGTCCATATCGATCCACCGCTCCGTGCCGCCTGTCACAGGCTCGGCCATCGGAACGGGGAAGAGATCGGCTTTCTCGGGAAGGTCTCCGAACACCTCGTCGAGCAGCTTGCCGAGCGCCTCTTCGGTGATGTCGCCCACGGCCACGATGCGCAGGTTCGAACGCGCGAAGACGCGCTTGCGGTAGGCTTCGAGATCCTCGCGCGTCACCGCGGCGATGGTCGCGTCCGTGCCGTGCGCCGCCCGTCCGTAGGAGTGGCCGGAGAAGGCGGTAGCAAACCATTCCTTGCTGGCCACCCGCTCCGGATCGCGATCCGAATAGACGAGGTTCGCGCGGATCTGCGCCCGGATGCGCTCCACCGCATCTTCATCGAAGCGCGGCTTGGTGAGCGCGAGTTTCAAAAGATTGACGGCCTGGTCGCGGTATTCGGTCAGCGTCTGGAAGCTGCCGTAGAACGCGTCGCGGCTGTCTTCGAAACGAAGACGCATCGCGATGGTGTCCATCTCTTCCTGGAACACGGCGGATGTGAGGTCTCCCGCGCCCTCGTCGAGCATGGCGGTGAGGAAGTTCGCGACGCCTTCCTTGCCCTCGGGATCCTGCGAGTTGCCGCCCTCGAAGGAAAAGCGCATCGCGAGCAACGGATTTTCGTGCGCTTCGACGAGCCACGCCTTGATGCCGCCGGGGCTGGTGATGACCTTGATTTCCATAGCGTGTGCGGGCCTGAACGGAGCGAGAAGAAGAGGGGCGAGAAGAGCGAAGGCGAAGAAGGCGCCAAGGCGGAACGGACGCGCGCGGGAAGGGAAGAAGCGATCCATTGAGCTGTCCCTGAACGTTAGGAGCGATTGTTGGGGCCGGCCGGCGGGTCGGCGGGCGTGTTCGCCTCCGCGGTGGGCGTGAGATAGCCGGTCACCGAGTGATTGATGTCGAGATAGGTGTTCGCCACCCGCTTGATGTCATCCGCCGTGACCTTCGAGATCTCTTCCGGCCAGGCCTGGATCTGCTCGATCGTGCGCCCGAGTGCGACACCCCAGCCATAACGGCGGGCGAGCGACGACTGATCGTCGTTCTGGTAGACGTAGCGCGCGATGTAGTTCGACTTGGCGCGCTTGAGTTCGTCGTCGGTGACGCCGTTTTCGCGGATCTCCGCCAGAACCTTGTCGAGCGAGGCTTCGATCTTGGGAAGGTTCTCCGGTGCGTCGGCCACCGCATAGAGGCTGATCGTGCCGCTATCGAGCCCCGATCCCGAGTAGCGTCCGCCCGCAGACGACGCGACCTTCTCGTCGACCACGAGCGTGCGATAGACACGGCTCGTTGCGCCGTCGGCGGCGATTTTCATCAGAAGGTCGAGCGCTTCGGCATCGCCCGGCTTCGCCGTCGTGTAGCTCGGCACGATGTAGTCGCGATGGAACGACGCGTTGCCCGCGCGCGGATCGGAATACTTCACGCGTCGTGCGGCGCGCTGTGGCGGCTCGGTCGGCCGCTTGCGTGCAGTCGCGACATCGGGGTTCGAAGGGATCTTGCCGTATGTGGTTTCGGCCAGCGTACGCACCTCGTCCGCGGTGACGTCACCGGCGACCACGAGCACCGCGTTGTTGGGCGCATAGAACAGCTTGTAAAAGTCGAGCGCATCCTCGCGCGACAGCTCAGCCATTTCATGCTCCCAGCCGATGACGGGGATGCCGTAGGGATGCGAGTAATAGAGCGTCGCGCTCATCTGCTCGTCGAGGATCGCGGCCGGATTGTTCTCGATACGCGAGCGGCGTTCTTCGAGGATCACGTCGCGCTCCGTCAGCACTTCAGGTTCCGTGAGGCGCAGGTTGACCATGCGGTCCGCCTCCATCTCCATGACAGTCGGCAGCCGTTCCTTGGCGATGCGCTGGAAGTAGCTCGTGACGTCGTGGCTGGTGAAGGCGTTGTCCTGGCCGCCGAGGCGCGCCACGATCTTCGAAAACTCGCCGAGCGGGATCGTATCCGTCGATTTGAACATCAGGTGTTCGAGGAAGTGCGCGATGCCGGAGACGCCCTTCGGCTCGTCGGCAGCGCCCACCTTGTACCAGACCATGTGCGTCACGACGGGCGCGCGGTGATCGGGGATCACCACGACCTGCAAACCGTTATCGAGTTTGAATTCGCTGATCGCAGGTTGAGCGCTGGCGTGGGTCGGAAGGATGGCGAGCATGATCAGGGTAACCCAGGTAAAGAGGCGCAGACCGCCCGGTGAATGCATCATGAGATCCTCGGCGGAGAGACCGTGGGAGGTATGAATCCGGCCATCCGATGATCGAGTGGGACGGCCGGAAAATGGCTGCATGAGATCTCGGCATTCAAGGCTTGGAAGTCAAATGACAAGCCGTTCATGTCTTGGTGAGTGCGACCCTCCAAGCCGTGCAAATAATTGAAAATGCAGAAAAATAGGCGCGCTCTTGCGCGCGTCGATTGACTGCGCGCATGGACGTCGGGCCAAGGGAGAGAGACGTCGGGCCAAGGGAGAGAAACGAGCGGATAGACGGGGCAGACGCCTGTTATTCGTCGGCGTCTTCGCCCTTGTTCCAGTTCTGGAACGCCGTGAGCGCGGAGCCGCGGCAGAGCCCGAGCGGACCGGCCGCATGGTCGGCATCCTGATCGCCGAGCGCCTTTGCCTGCTCGTAGTGAACCTTGCAGTATTCGGCCTGCTGGCGCTCCAGATCGGCGCGCGACTCCTTGGCGATCTTGTCGGGATCGTTGAGCGATGCGAGGTCGGAGGAGAGCGAATCGGCTGCTTGGCCCGGCTGGGGCAGCCGGTCGAGGCTCGGCGGAACGACGAGGGGCGCCCGCTCTCTCAGCTTCGGTTCCGCGGACCTTTGCGTGGGATTGTTGAGGCCGACGAGGTCGAAGACCTTGCCCTCGAACTGGACGTCGTCGCCCGAGCAACCGGCCGCAAACAGCACCAGCGGAACGAGAGCGATGCGCGCCGCGCACCGAGCCGTCAAACGTCCCGTGAAGCCTGTGGCCATGTTAATCCCCCGCCCAATTCGAGCCGTTCGAGACCTAAGTCTCCTAGAACGTTGGGCTACATTCGGTTTGCGGCGTCATTGCGACTCCCGATGAAGGACTCATACAGGAGGCCCGCAACCCCGGCAACAATGGCCACATCTGCGATGTTGAAGATGTACCAGTAATACCCAAAGGCATGCAGCGAGAAGAAATCGGCCACGCCCCCGATCAGCACCCGATCCACCGCGTTTCCGAGCGCGCCGCCGATGATCAAGCCGAGCGCCCAGGTCATGACGCGCCCGGTCCCGGCGCGCGCGAGCCACACCCACAGGCCGATCGACGCCACCACCGCGAACGTAGCAAGAACGATCTGCCAGCTATAGGCATCGCCGTCGAGCATCGAATAGCTGATGCCGGTGTTTTTCACGAACACGAGGTCAAGGAAAGGCAGCACTTTGACTCGCCCCTTGTCCTGAAGCTCGTACACCAGCAGCACCCACGCCTTGCTGGCCTGATCGAGCACGAACGTGACGGCGGCGATTTTCAAAGCCAGTGCGGAGTACGGCCCCCACAACCAGCGCGCGAGGCGACCTTCTGGGCTCGTCATGCTTGGCGTCTCGCCTCCAACTCGCGCACGGCCGCCGCGTCGCGCGCCGAGAGATCCGGATAATCGGGATCGGACCCGACGTCGTTCGTGATCCGCCACGAGCGGGCGCATTTGCGCCCCTCCGCCCGACGCACGACGACGCCCACGCCCGGCACGTCGGTCAAGGTGAAGGCGCCTTCGGGAGCCTCCTTGGCGGTAAGCGTCACGCCGCTCGTGATGGAGATCTCGGCAAGGTCGATGTCCTGCACCGCATCGCGGAGCGCGGCGTCGGTAATGAACACCTCGGGTGCGGCTTCGAGGCTCGACCCGATGCGCTTTGCCGCCCGCTCGATTTCGAGCGCACCCGTCACCACGCGGCGCACGTCGCGCACGCGCTCCCATTTTTCGGCCAGCGCATCGTCGCGCCACGCTTCCGGCAATTCGGGGAAGACTTCGAGGTGGATGCTGCGCGTCTCGCCGTAGCGGTGGCTCCACGCTTCTTCCGCCGTGAACGAGAGGATCGGCGCGAGCCACGTCGTGACGCATCCGAAGATCTGGTCGATCACGGTCAGTGCCCCGCGCCGCTTCACGCTGGAATGCGGTTCGCAATAAAGCGTGTCTTTGCGAATGTCGAAGTAGAACGACGAAAGATCCGTGTTCATGAACGGCGCGAGCGCCGCAACCACGCCGCGGAAATCGTAAGCGGCATAGGCGGCGCGCACCTCCGCATCGATCTCGGTCAGCCGATGCAGCATCAGCCGTTCGAGCTCCGGCAGCTCCGCGCGCGGCACTGTGAGATCGGGCGTGAAGTAATGCAGCGCGCCCAGCATCCAGCGCAGCGTATTGCGCAGCTTGCGATAGGCCTCCGAAGCCGACTGCACGATGGCAGGCCCGAAACGGATGTCGCCGGTCGTGTCGGCCGACGCCACCCAGAGGCGGAGGATGTCGGCGCCCGCCGTCTTCATCACGTCCTGCGGCGAGAGCACGTTGCCCTTCGACTTCGACATCTTGTCCTCGCCCTTCTCGTCGAGGATGAAGCCGTGCGTCAGCACAACGTCGTAAGGCGCGCGCCCGCGCGTCCCGCAGCTTTCGAGCAGCGAGGAATGGAACCAGCCGCGATGCTGGTCCGAGCCTTCGAGGTACATCACGCGATCCGTGCCGCCGTCGCGTACGCGGTGGATACCCGCAAGGCCCGGGAACTGCTCGGGATCGTCCAGCACGAACGCGTGCGTGGAGCCGGAATCGAACCACACGTCGAGCACGTCTCGCACCTGCTCCCAGTTGGCGGGATCGTATTTGGGCGCAAGGAAGCGTTGTGCCGCGCCTTCTGCAAACCACGCATCCGCGCCTTCCTTGGCGAAAGCGTCCGCGATGGCTGCGTTCACGTCCTCGTCGCGCAGGATGTCGCCTTCCGAAAAGCCGTCGTGATCGCGCTTGGCGACGAACACGGTGATCGGCACGCCCCAGGCGCGCTGGCGCGAAACGACCCAGTCCGGCCGGTTCGCGATCATGCCGTTGATCCGGTTCTCGCCCGTCTCCGGCACCCACTCGGTTGCTTTGATTTCGGACAGCGCCACGTCGCGCAGCGTGCGGTTGCCGCCGACCTCAAAGCCCTTGTCCATCGCGATGAACCACTGCGGTGTGTTGCGGAAGATGACGGGCTTCTTCGAGCGCCACGAGTGCGGATAGGAATGCTTAAGCCGCCCGCGAGCGATGATGTTGCCCGCTTCGCTGAGCGCCTTGATCACGGCGTCGTTGGCGTCGCCCTTGTCGCCGTTCTCTTTCAGCACGCGCTTGCCGGTGAAGCCGGGCGCTTCCTTCGTCAGCACGCCGTCGGCATCCACCGTAAACGGGATCGTCGTGTCGATGCCCCGGTCACGCAGCGCCTTCTGGTTCGCGATCCAGATGATGTAGTCGTCCGCGCCGTGCCCCGGCGCCGTATGCACGAAGCCCGTGCCGGTGTCGTCGGTGACGTGATCGCCGTCGAGCAGCGGCACTTCGAAGTCGTAGCCGAGCGACGTGAGCGGATGGGCGCACACTAGCCCTTCAAAGCCCACGATTAGGTCACCGCCGACGTTCTCCCACTCTTCGATCTTTGCAGCTTTCTTTACGTCTTCAAGGAGCTTTGCAGCGACGATAAGTTTATCGCCAACTTTGGCCCAATTGCCTTCGGGAGCCTTCGTGATCTCCATTTGGACGTAGTCGATCTTCGACGAAAAGCTGATCGCCCGGTTCCCCGGTAACGTCCAAGGTGTGGTTGTCCAGATAACGATGGAGGTGTCTTTAAGGCGATCGCCTAGCGGAACAATTTTGCCGTTTCTTTCGGTGTCGCGACCGATGAGAGGAAACTTCACCCACACCGCATCAGACTGATAATCCTGATACTCGACCTCCGCTTCCGCGAGCGCCGTCTTCTCGACCACGCTCCACATCACCGGCTTCGAACCGCGATACAACAGCCCGTTCGCAGCGAACTTCATGAGCTCGCGCGCAATCGTGGCCTCCGCCGCATACGTCATCGTCAGATACGGGTTGTCCCAGTCGCCGATCACGCCGAGCCGCTTGAACTCCTCGCGCTGCACGTCGACCCATTTGTCGGCGAACTTCCGGCACTCGTCGCGGAAGGCGTTGATGGCGGAGGCGTCCGCGAAGTCCGGCTTCTCATTGCCCTTCGCGCGATACTGCTCCTCGATCTTCCATTCGATGGGAAGCCCGTGGCAGTCCCAGCCCGGCACATAGTTGGAATCGAAGCCCAGCATCTGCTGGCTCTTCACCACCAGATCCTTGAGGATCTTGTTGAGCGCGTGCCCAATGTGGATGTTGCCGTTGGCATACGGAGGCCCGTCGTGCAGCACGAACTTCGGCCGCCCCTTGGAGGCCTCGCGCAACTCGCGGTAGAGATCGCGCGTCCGCCAACGCTTCAGGATCTCCGGCTCCTTCTGCGGCAGCCCCGCACGCATCGGAAATTCGGTCTGCGGCAGGTTGAGCGTCTGGCTCCAGTCGCGGGCCCCGTCACCCGCGTTCCTGTCCGCGTCCGTCTTCGCTCCACCGTCGCCCTTAGCCATTGCAGCCGTCGTCCCTTGCGCCCATTTGCGTGATTTCGAGGCGTTCTAGACGGTTTCGGCCGCCGATTGAAGGGCTGCGTGGCCGATTTAGCCGCCCGCGCGCGCCTCGTCGGCAGCTTTGGCGGCCTGCCTTGCGGGGCGTGCCTCGATCCGCGCCGCGTAATCGACGAATTCCGGCCACTCGGGAATGATCTTGAACCCCAGCATGTAGGCGACACCCGAGCCCATCATGACGTCCGCGGCCGTGAACCGCTCGCCGAGCAACCACGGCCCGGGCTTCAAGGCGGCCGCCAGCGTGCGGAACACGTCGTCGGGCGTGCCCCATCCACCCATGGAGGAAGGCGTTTCTCTGTTGAGCGCCTTGTCGATTGCGGCAGGCTCGAAGCAGCTTCCCGCGAAGAACAGCCAGCGCAAGTAGGCTGCGCGGTCCGGGTCGTCGATAGCCGGCGCCAAACCGGCATCCGGATACCTATCGGCGAGATAGGTGAGAATTGCAGGCGTTTCCGTGACGATCAAATCGCCGTCGAGCAGAACAGGGATCTTGCCCATCGGATTGATCTTCAAAAACGCGTCCGACTTTTGCTCGCCCGCCTTGAGATCTACGGCGACGAGTTCGAACGGCTCCCCGATCTCGTGCAGCATGGTATGCACGGTCGTCGAGCGCGATTGCGGGTTGTGATAGAGCGTGAGCATCGCGGTTCTCCACAGAGTGCGCTAACGCCAGTCTCCGAGCACGGCGTTGACGAGCGCGAGCGCGGCGACGGCGGCTGTGTCGGCCCGCATGATGCGCGGTCCGAGCGAAACGGCCACCGCCTGCGGCACGGCGCGGATCATGGCCCGCTCGTCGGGCGAAAATCCGCCCTCCGGCCCGATCAGAACGGCGAGCGGCCCGGCCGCTCGCGCGGAAAGCGCTGCAATCGGGCTCGCCTGCTCGGCGGCTTCGTCACAGAAAACGAGTGTCCGCGCCGCATCCCATCCGTCGAGCAACTTGGCGAGCTTGATCGGTTCCGCGATCTCAGGCACGCGCAAGATCCCGCATTGTTCCGCCGCTTCGATGACATTCGCGCGCATCCGGTCGAGATTGACGCGCTCGGCCACCGTATGGCGCGTCAACACCGGCACGAGGCGTGCGACGCCCATTTCGGTGGCCTTCTGCACCATGTAGTCGAGCCGCGCGCGTTTGAGCGGAGCGAACAGGTAATGAAGATCCGGGCCGCCCGCCTGCGCGCGCACAAGCTCGACCGCTTCGAGCGCCGCGCCGCGTTTTCCTTCTGCGATGAGCCGTGCGCGCCATTCGCCGTCGCGGCCATTGAAGACGAGGATTTCGTGGCCGTGTGCGAGCCGCAGAACGCTGCGGAGATAGCTCGCCTGCTCCGGCGAGCAGGCGACGCGCGCGCCTTCCGCAAGAGCGGCATCGATGAACAGGCGCTGGGACGTGAAATCGTGAACGGCCATAATCGCTTCCATATCCGATGCCCTAGCTCGATCCAACAGCTATGGCGTGTCCCGCCGCCCGGGTGCGGCCTCGGCTCGTGTTGCTCGCCCCTGCCGCGGCCGTTAACGTCGCCCCAGGATGCCAGATCAGGATGGACCGAGCATGAGGGCACGCGGAGCGGAAAACGGCCTGGAAGACGTACGCGGCGCACCGCCCGTCGCCGACGCGGCGCGCGGCAATTGGGTGGATCGCTATGCGCCGGTATCCTGGCGCCCGTATCTCCGCCTCGCCCGCATGGACCGCCCCATCGGCACCTGGCTGCTGCTGTTTCCCTGCTGGTGGTCGGTGACGCTCGCGGAAGTCTCGATCGGAAATCCCTATCCGGATCCCTGGATGTTGTTCCTGTTCGCCGTCGGCGCGCTCGTCATGCGCGGTGCGGGCTGCGCCTACAACGACTATATCGACCGCGACTACGACGCCCGCGTCGCCCGCACGGCGAACCGGCCGATCCCGTCCGGGCAGGTCACGCCCGAAGCCGCCCTCGCGTTCGTCGTCGCGCTGTCGCTGATCGGCTTCCTGGTGCTGATCTGGTTCAACCTGTTCACCATTCTGCTCGGCATCACGTCGCTCGCACTCGTTGCGATCTACCCGTTCATGAAACGCTTCACCTACTGGCCGCAGGTGGTGCTGGGGCTCGCGTTCAATTGGGGCGCGCTGATGGGCTGGGCGGCGGTGCGCGGCTC
This sequence comes from Hyphomicrobium nitrativorans NL23, assembly GCF_000503895.1. Taxonomy (NCBI): domain Bacteria; kingdom Pseudomonadati; phylum Pseudomonadota; class Alphaproteobacteria; order Hyphomicrobiales; family Hyphomicrobiaceae; genus Hyphomicrobium; species Hyphomicrobium nitrativorans. The sequence goes on along the minus strand of NC_022997.1, from coordinate 3,351,833 downwards.
GCTCGATTGGGCGCCGGTGCTGCTCTATGCGGGCTCGGTGCTCTGGACCATCGGCTACGACACGATCTACGCCCACCAGGACACCGAGGACGATCTGATGCTGGGCCTGAAGTCGACGGCGTTGACCTTCGGCTCCGACACGCCGTTCTGGGTCGGCAGCTTTTATGTCGGCGCGCTGCTGCTCTGGATCGCGGCCGGGTTTCTCGCCGGCACGCATCTCGTGTTCTTCTTCGGCGTCGCGCTCGTCGGTCTTCAGATGGCCTGGCAGGTCTCGACGCTCGACATCAAGGACGGCAACAACTGTTTGCGCCGCTTCCTCGCCAATCGGGATGTCGGCGTCGCGATCTTCCTCGCCCTCGTTGCCGACACGCTGATCTCGTGGTGGGCTGGCCTGAGCTGAGAACGCCGTGAATTAAAACGACAAACCCTCCGGGCTGAGAACGCCCGGAGGGTTTGTCGTGGAAGCATTATTGAAGTGAGGCTGCGTTACGCGCGCTCGCTGTCGTCCTCGGTCTCGGATTCGTCGACACCTGCGTCGTCTCCGGCCTCGGCCTCGTCTGCAGCACCGTCCTCGGCCTCGATGTCATCGCCGCCCGCCTCGTCACCGCTCTCGTCGTCCTCGTCCTCATCTTGAGGCTCGGCCGATTTCATCTCCTTGAGCTTGGCGAACATGCGGGCTTCTTCTTCGGCCGGCGTCTCCTCGCGCGTTTCCACGTCGCGCGGCTGCACGATCTCGGCCGTCGGGCGGAACTCGTCGTCCGAGCCCAGCGGCCCGGTCGTCTCTTCCGTCGGCAGCAGCGTACCGGCCTTGATGGCTTCGCGCCGCGCCTCGCGCTGCTCGCGCTCGATGCGCTTGGCGGCCTTCTTCACTTCGGTGTCGAGATCGGTCTGCGAGCAGAGGCCGAGCGTCACGGGATCCTGCGGCACGAGGTTCGCGGAGTTCCAGTGCGTGCGATCCTTGATCTGCGCGATCGTGGGCTTGGTTGTGCCGACGAGGCGCATGAGCTGGCTGGTCTTCAGCTCGGGGTGGTTGCGCAAAAGCCAGAGCACCGCGTTCGGGCGGTCGTGGCGGCGCGACACCGGCGTATAGCGCGGGCCCTTCTTCGTCGTGGTTTCGGGGATCTGGACCTTGGCCTCCGCGAGCCGCAGCTTGTGGCTTGCGTCTTTCTCGGCCGTCGCGATCTCTTCGCGCGTGAGCTGGTTCGACGTGATGGGGTCGAGGCCCTTGATGCCCTGGGCCACGTCGCCGTCGGCGATGCCTTTGACCTCAAGCACGTGCAACCCGCAGAATTCGGCGATCTGCTCGAAGGAGAGCGAGGTATTCTCGACGAGCCACACGGCGGTGGCCTTCGGCATCAGGGGCTTGCGGTCGCTCATAAGGGCTTCTCCGGGCTCCCGCGGAGGACAGTCCGCGAAAGCCAATAGAGTGAATGAAAGTTTGGGGATCGGGCCTTATACCGCGATCGGAGGGGCGCCTGCAAGCGCCGCCGCAAGTGCACGCGCCTGGAAACATTGGCCGCGCGAGTTGCGCCAGGGAAGGCACGCCGCTAGACCAGGGGACCCGAACAGAGGCGAGCGACCGGAAAGATCAACCATGACAGCAAATAAGATCACTTACTTCGAAGACCTTGCCGTCGGCCAGGAGGCGTCGCTGTCGAACACTGTGACCGAGAAGGACATCGCCCTCTTCGCCGAGGTTTCCGGTGATCGGAACCCCGTCCATGTCGATGCCGACTATGCCGCGGGCACGATCTTCGGCGAGCGAATCGCACACGGAATGCTGTCGGCAGCCTATATTTCGGCCGTGTTCGGGATGGAGCTGCCCGGTCCCGGCGCGATCTACATCTCCCAGACGATGGCCTTCAAGGCCCCGGTCAAGATCGGCGACACGGTCGTGACCACGGTGACGCTGGTGGAACTGCTGCCCGAGAAGAAGCGGGCGCGCTTCGAGACTGTCTGCGCCGTGAACGGCAAGCCGGTGCTGACCGGCGAGGCCGTGCTTATGGTGCCGAACCGCCCGGAATAAAATCTGCGCCACTGGCCGCCTTCGCAATCACCGTCTGCACCAAAGAGCCTCTCATGCTCATCGTTCACGGCTATGACTCCGTGCCGCCTGAAGCGAAGGGCGCCGTGTTGGCCCTCGGCAACTTCGACGGCGTGCATCGCGGCCATCAGGCGTTGATCGGCCAGGCAGTGGCCGAGGCGCAGGGCAGGGGCTGTTCTGCGGGCGCGCTGGTGTTCGATCCGCATCCGAGCGCGTTCTTCCGCCCCGGCGAGCCGCACTTCCGGCTGACGCCGCTCGACGAGAAACTCGCGCTGTTCGCGGAGCTGGGGCTCGACGTGGCCGTCGTGCTTGCCTTCGACGCCGCGCTCGCGAGCCTCGACGCCGAACGCTTCATCGAGGCCGTGCTGGTCGATGCCCTGGCCGTCTCGCACGTTGTTGTCGGCTATCACTTCTTCTTCGGCCGTAACCGCGGCGGCTCGGCGGAAACGTTGCGTCGTTTCGGATATACGCACGGTTTCGGAGTTACGGTCGTCGATCCGATAGCCGATCGCGGCGAACCGTTTTCGTCGACGGACATCCGGTTGCTGCTTGCCGAGGGTAACGTGCGCAGCGCGGCGGCGGCGCTCGGCCGGCCATGGAGCGTCAAGGGTCCGGTGATCGGCGGCGCCAAGCGCGGCACCGGCCTCGGCTTTCCAACCGCAAACGTGGCGATGCCGAAGGGCACCGCGCTGGGGCACGGCATCTTCGCCGTCCGCGTGGCGCTCGATGGCGTGTCGCTGGACGGCGCCGCCTACCTCGGCACGCGCCCGACCTTCGACGACGGGATGCCGGTGCTCGAAGTTTTTCTGTTCGACTTCGATGGCGACATCTATGGCCGCGAGATCGAGGTGATCTTCATCGACAAGGTGCGCGACGACCGCCGTTTCGCGAGCGCAGAGGAACTCGTGACGCAGATGAACGCCGACTGCGCCAAAGCCCGCGAGATCCTGGCGGCCACATCGCCTTAGCGCCAGCCGAAGCGGCCCGTGAGCGAGTCTCACTTGAGACCGCACGGCTCCGGGAGCGTCTTAGCGAAGCCAAGCTCCTCCTTGGATGCGAGCGCGACACACACTTCGAGCCCGCAGGGCTCCGGGAGCAAAGCGACCCGGCGCAAGTGCGCCGCCCGCGCGGAGGGCCAGGCTGGCGCGGAAGCGCCAGCCGAAGCGGCCCGTGAGCGCAAACAGACTACATACTTCTGGGCCGCGGATCGCCCGGCTTGCGCCCCTCCACGCCGAGCGTCATTTTTTGGCGCGTGCCGTCGGGCAGCACCAGCGTCACGAACTCGCAGCGCTTATCCAGCGCCAGGATGTCGCGAAGAATGCGGTGTCCCGCGGGCGCACCCTGATCGATCAGCTCGGCATCCATCGGGCCCGCGTGGTACGTGCACGCTTCGGACCCGCCGGCCAGCTTCTTGCGCTCGAGCGGCTTCGTCCCGTCGAGTGTGAATGCCGCAATCGTAATCCCGGCGACGATGATACCGCCGGCAATGAGAGCTTCGTACTTCATCGTGCGACCTCCATTGGCTGGGCCCGCGCGCACCCGGACGAGAGAGCAAGACAGCCCTCCGCCCAGGGAGTGATTCGTTTACGACCTGACTTCTATCATCGGGAGATGGAGTGGAACCTGTCTTGCTCATGCACCCGGCAGGATGCCCCACGTTGCGTTAAGAATTTGCGAGCCTCCAAGAATGGCTGAGCGTCTCCCGATCCTTGCTTTGTGCGTTGCGGCTCTGCTGGCCGTGAGCGGGAGCCCGCTTGGCGCCGAGGGCGGTCGTGGCAACAGCAACTCATGGGGCGACCGCAACCCGGGGTCCAATTCCGGTCATCGTCCGGGGCGCGAGCGCGGGGGGCTCGTCATCGAGCCCTACATCGACCTCGACCTTTCTCGTCCGCGCCAGCCGGACCGCAACGCGCCGGAAACCATGATGGCCAACATCGAGGGATGTGCTGCCGATGGCGTCCGCCTGTTCGTGGACTGTCTCCGGGGGCGTGCAAGCCCCGTGGCCATTCGCCGCCTCGAAGCGTGCCTCCGCTCCGAGAGCATCCCGGACGATCTCCGCCGGGTCTCGGCCTGCCTGCCGCGCTGACCGCGGCGCGCGCGCCTACCCCTTGTTTCAGCGCTCCCGGGCCGCCATAACACGAACAAATCATCCCGATTGCTGCACTGTCAGAGGCCCCACGCATGTCGACCCGCCAGGATGGGGCCCAGGATGGGGCCAAGCGCCCACGAGTGCGCTCCGAAACCGACCTCGTCGCCTGGATAGCGGCAGGCGAAAAGCCGAAAGCGGACTGGCGCATCGGCACCGAGCACGAAAAGTTCGTCTTCCATACCGACACGCTCACGCCAGTTCCCTATGAGGGCGAGCGGGGCATCCGCGCGCTCATGGAGCAGCTCATGGCGCGTTACGACTGGGAGCCGATCAAGGAAGGCGAGAACATCATCGCGCTGAAGCGGCCTGACGCGGCGCCCGGCGGCACCATCAGCCTGGAGCCCGGCGGTCAGTTTGAGCTGTCGGGAGCGCCGCTCCGTTCCTTGCATGAAACCTGCGCCGAAACGCAAGAGCATCTCTTCGAGGTGCTGAGCGTGGGCGAGGATCTCGGCATCGGCTTTCTCGGCGTCGGCTTTTCGCCCAAATGGACGCTCGACGAGACGCCACGCATGCCGAAGGCGCGTTACCAGGTCATGACGCGCTATATGCCGGAGGTCGGCAGGCGCGGCCTCGACATGATGTATCGCACGACCACGATCCAGGTGAACCTGGACTTCGCGACCGAAGCCGACATGGTCAAGAAGCTGCGCGTGAGCCTCGCGCTGCAGCCCATCGCCACCGCGATCTTCGCGTCCTCGCCCTTCACCGAAGGCCGGCCGAACGGCTTCAAGTCGCTCCGGAGCGAAGTCTGGCGCGAAACCGATAAGCGCCGCACCGGCATGCTGCCGTTCGTGTTCGAGGACGGCATGGGCTACGCCCGCTACGTCGACTATGCGCTCGACGTGCCGATGTACTTCGTCTACCGCGACGGCCGCTACATCGACGTGGCCGGTGCGTCGTTCCGCGATTTTCTGGCGGGCAAGCTCGCGGCGATGCCAGGCGAGTATCCGACGCTCGACGATTGGTCCGACCACCTGACGACGCTTTTCCCCGAGGTGCGTTTGAAGCGCTTCCTCGAAATGCGCGGCGCGGACGGCGGCCGTTGGCGGCGCATCTGCGCGCTGCCTGCGTTCTGGGTCGGCCTCCTTTACGACGAGACGTCGCTCGATGCCGCGTGGGATCTCGTGAAGTCCTGGACGGAGGAGGAGCGCGAGGCGTTGCGCAACGCCGTCCCGCGCGAGGCACTTGCCACCCGCTTCCGCGAGACCACGGTGCAGGAGCTCGCGCGCGAGGTGCTGCGGATCTCGCATGCGGGGCTGAGGCGCCGACAGCAGCTCAACCGGAAGAGCCAGGACGAGACGATATTTCTCAGCCCCCTCGAAGCCGCCGTCGCATCCGGTCGGACGGTTGCGGATGAGCTTTTGGAGCGCTTCCACGGCCCCTGGAACGGCCGGATCGACCACGTCTTTGCGGAATTCGCCTTCTAACGTACGGATTCGGCAACCAAAAAACGAGCGGGAACCTTGACGTCCGGGTTCAGGTGACGTTCATCGTTGGCGCGATAGAAGTGCATCGCACATGAAATTTGCCGAACACGATGCGTGAGTGCGGCAAGCACAGCCCCCGTGAAGCAGCATGAGAGAGAGGAGGTCGATTGTGAGCCGCATCGTTCGATACGCGATCCTCCTCGCCTGCCTCGGGACACTCCCCGCCGTAGCCGTCTCGACGGTGGCCGGAGCGAACCAGTGCGCAGCCAAGTGCTACGCCGAGGAAAACGCCTGCCGCCGCGCCACCAAAGACAGCCCGAGCTGCGGCGCAGCACTCACGCGCTGCCTCCAGTCCTGCCGCGCGCAGCGTTAGACCATGATCGCTTCGGACCCTATCAGTCCGAAGCGTGAATCATCGGTCTCATCAAAAAGCGAGAGCGTCCGATCCGATTCCATCGGATCGGAAAACGCTCTGGCCGCGCCCTCAAGCAAGGCCTTGCGCGGATAGTCGTGCGAGCGCCCGCTCGGCGGCGGCGATCTCTTCCGGCGAAAAAGCAAAGAACCCGCTGCGTTTCTTCCGTCGCGCCTCAAGCGCCTGCGCTCTGAGCCCGAGGAACTCCGTGGGCTCGTCGATCTCGGCATATGAGGCCGACTTGCCCAGCACCTCGAAGCCGCACATGGCCTGATAGAACGGCGAAACTTTTTTGTGAACCGCAACCACCGCCATGTCGACGCGTGATGCGATCGTCAACATCACGCCCGCCCGCACAAGGGAAGCGTAGAGCGTCGTCCGGAACGATCTGTTCGAAAGTGTGGGCTCCACGGCCATGCGCGAGAATTCGACCAGGCGCTGGCAATTCTGCGCAATGAGCGCGCGCACCTCGTCGGGAAACGCATCCTCGCAGGGCATGGAATGCGGCAGAGCATGTGCGCCGCCGAACGCGAGCCGCAACGCGCCGATGCAGGCGCCCTTGTGAAACGCGCCGACCGCAACTGTGGTATCGAGTGCGTCGAACCGATCGCTGAGCATGCCGGCATCGTTTTCCCGGATCCAACCCGCAGCGAGAAACGCCCGGTATCTCAAGCGGTGGAGATCGGTCTTGTCGGAATGCGAGGAATAGATTTCGAGAGAGATCGGAAAGTTCTTGGCCGTATCGCCATTGTTGTTGTCGAGCACAAGGGGAGGCTGAAACATCATGCTGGCGCCCACGGAAATCTCCTTTTGCTTGCAGACGCCGAACTCCGGTCGGTTCCTGCGCGTCGACGGCTCGCCCGAAAAGAGATCGATGGCCAATAACTTTGACCGCAGCGATTTCGTTCCGGGCATAGATGAGCCGAAGCCGGAGAGCGCTTATCCGAGCCGCCGCCGGAACTCCTCGTAACCGAAGCTGCGCACGACCTCGTAACGCCCATCCTCGTGCAGGATCGCGAGATCGGGGAGCGGCGTGCCGTTGAATGTGGTGTTCTTCACGAACGAGTATTGCATCATGTCCGTGAACACGAGGCGGTCGCCGGGCTTCAGGGGAGCGTCGAACGAATATTCGCCGATCACGTCGCCCGTCATGCAGGTCTTGCCGCCCAGGATGTACGTGAAGGGATGCACGCCGGGCTTGTCCGCGCCGATGATCGTCGGCGTATAGGGAACTTCAAGCACATCCGGCATGTGCGTCGAGGCCGACGCGTCGAGGATCGCGATCTCGCCGACGTTGCGGTGAATGCCGATGACCGAGGAAACGAGATAGCCCGCATCGACGACGAGGCCCGCGCCGGGCTCAAGATAAACCTCGATGCCGAATTCCGCGCGGAACGCCTTGAGCGCCGCGATCAGCTTGCCGACGTCGTAACCCGGCTTGTTGATGAAATGTCCGCCGCCGAAGTTGACCGCTTTGACGCGCCGGAGGTAGGGCTCGAACGTGCGCGCGACGTGGTCGATGAGCCCGACCGATCCGTCCGCGAGCGATTCGCAGAGTGCGTGCGCGTGGAAGATGTCGATGTCGTCCCACGGTAGCCGGTCGATCTCTTCCGCCGTCGTGCCGAAGCGCGAGTTCGGCGCACACGGATCGTAAAGCGCGCCGCCGAGCGTGGCGTTCGAATAGCCGGGGTTGATGCGGGCGCCGACGTGAATGTTCGTGCGCCCGGATTCGCGCACAGCCTTCAGCACGCGCGCCATCTCGTCCGGCGAGTTGGCATAGATGTGATCCGCGATGTCGATCAGGCGCTCGATCTCGCCCGGCCCGTAAGCCGGCGCATAGACGTGGACCTCGCGGCCGAATTCCTCGCGCCCGAGGCGAGCTTCGTATTCGCCCGACGCGGTCGTGCCGGCGAGCGTGTCGTCGAGCAGGGGGAACGCGGCCGGCATCGCCCAGGCCTTGGTGGCGAGCAGGATCTTGACCCCGGCTTCGCGCTTGATGCGGGCTGCGGTTTCGAGATTCCGCTTGAGCGCCGCGACGTCGAGGACGTAAGCGGGCGTGCGGATGTCGTCAGGGAGTTTCGGAAGCATGGCGCGGCCCTTAACCTCTCATGGCGCAAAGGAGAGACGCCCCGGCGCGGATCATGGAGACGAACGTTGAGGGCGCTATATGGCATTGCCGGATGGCGACTTCCAGAGCCGAAGCGCCCCCGCGCCAAAGGGGCCCGGCCCGGATGTCGGGATTGGGATGCTCTGGAAGAGCGTCAGGGGACATGCGCGGGGATCGTCCGCCTTCGTCGCAGCTAAAATGAAGAAAGGGCCGGCGCTGGATGCCGCCCTCTCCCTCATGTCCGCGCGCGTCCCGTAAGCGAGCCGCAACCGGCCGCGATCAATGGCTCGCAGGTGCCGCGGGGCCGTCGGTGAAGAAGTCGAGATCGTCGTCCTCGACATTCTGCGCCGCAATCCGCCAGTTCCCCGGCGCGTGCGTATGCCCGTTGAGGTGCTCGCCGTTGAGATGGCCGCCGTCGGCATACCCGCCTTCGAGGGCCGGCCGACGCTCGGCGGGCGGAGCGGGAAACGCGCAAAGCCGCGTGGCCAGAAGCTGGAGTTCGTTCATGATCGCGGAACGCCGCGCCTCGTGCTGTACGGTGACGTGACGGATTTCCGCGAGCAGCTTTTCATCGACGTGATTGAGCGCGGCGTTGAGCGCCCGGACGAGCGCTTGCTCTTCCTGAGCGTCCTCCGCGATCCGGCGATGCATTTCGGCGAGTTTTTCGGAAAGATGAGCCATGACTGGTGCCCCCATCGCTGATGCAAACGAATCGAGTTCGGGGGCGAACGTGTGCGATTCTTGTGTTCAATTATGGAAGGCGCCGCCTCAATTCTTTCGATTTCGCGAAGAGATAGCCCTGATTTTTATTCCCGTTCGTGAGCATAAATTTTGCGCCTTAGCGCGCAGGCAACAGTGTCATGCCGTCTGCCGCCACGTTGCCGCGATATGCTCGGCCACGGTCTCGATCACGTTGTCGTCGCGCATGTAGGCGTTGTGATAGAGCGCATCGGAGAGCCGCTTCCACATCGCATCGGGGTTGGCGATTCCGCCGTCAGGCCCGTCGTTGGCTACGACGCTGTTGTAAAGGCTCTGCGCGGCGACGAAGAGCGCGGCGTCGTCGATGCCGCCGAGGTCGATGGCCTCGATCCGCTCCTCGCGCCCTTGGACGAGATACGGCGGCAGCCGCGTCACGCCGACGAGTTTGAAGGCGTCGTCGCCGCCGAAGGCTGCACCCACGACGCCGCCGTGAATCGCGGAGGTCAGAAATTTCGCATAGGCCCAGGCGCCGCCCGCGCGCGCGGCGAGCCAGATCGCGAAGAACACCGCGCCGTAGATCACGGGAACCAGCAGCAGGAACGTGAGATCGGCGCCGAGCGCGAGGCCGTAGGTGCCCTCCCGCACCTTTTCGAGGATCGGCGTCAGGAAGTAGCTGCCCGTCCAGACGAAGAACGCGACGGTTGCGATCACGCCCGCAAGCGAGGCGAACGCGGTGAGCGAGCGCATCGCGGACGCGGTCGTCACATACTCCGGATTGATTTCCGCCGCCGTCTCCAGAAGCTGCATTGCCTCGTCCCGAGGGCTGTGCACGACAAGCCATTGCGACGGCGAGAGGGAGCGCGCGAACCGTCGTTCGGCAAGATGGCGCCGTGCGAGTTTGCGCACACCCGCGATCAGGCTCCACACGCCGAGCGCAAAAAGCCCGCTGAAAAGAACGACGGCCTCGATCTTCTTGTTGCTGTCGCCGGGCAGGACCTCGATGAGATACCACAGCATGATCGGTGGAATGACGAGCCCGAGAACGAGCTGAAACAGCGCGATCAGGCGCGGCACCGTCTTGAGCTTGCGGACGAAGAACGGCGTGCCGAAGGAAATGATCGCGCCGCGCTGCGCCGAGGGCCGTGCGCGCGCAAGTCCCTCGACAGCGACGTTGCCGCCATGGCTATGCGCCAGCACCGCATGCTGCCGCCCTTCCCGGTGGAGACCCCGCAGCGTGCGCGCGAGCGCCTCCGCGCCCTTCAGCCGATCGTGATCCGAATTCTTTCCCGACCAGTGCACGGGCACGATCTCGGGTTGTGGGATGCCGCGTGCGGCGAGCCGCTCCGCAAGCCGGTTGGTGAACGTCGAGCCGGTCTGCCACCACCGCTCGCCGGTGTCGTCGAGAGCCGCATCGTTCGTGCCATGCACGGTCACGATGACGGGCGCCTTGCCTGCGCTTGCAGCAGGGCGAGGCGTCGCGCCCGTCCCGCTCGGTTCCGCACTGTCCAGCATGATCGTCCCCACAGAATATGGTGCCGCGCCCTCGCGGCATCTGAGCGGGAAAGCTCAGCGAAGGGAACAAAAAAATGCCCGGAGCTGCAAGCCGCTCCGGGCACGAAAAATCAGACTATGTCAGCCGATCAACTCTTAACCGCGAACAGCTCCGCCTGATCGTCGGGCGTGATCTCTTTCACGTGCCAGGGCAGCCCCTGCTTGGCGAGTTCGTCGAGGAACGGCTTCGAGGGAAGCTGTTCCACGTTCAATACGCCGTTGCCGGTCCATGCGCCCTGGAACATCTGGATCGCGCCCACCACCGGCGGCACGCCCGTCGTGTAGGACACGGCCTGCGCGCCTGTCTCCTTGTAACTCTCGGCGTGGTCGCAGACGTTATAGATCAGCACTGTCTTGCGCTTGCCGTCCTTCGTGCCGTCGATCACGCAGCCGATGGAGGTGCGGCCCGTGTAGTTCTCGCCGAGCGATGACGGCGGCGGCAGCAGCTCCTTCAGGAACTCCATCGGGATCACCGGCGTGCCCTTGTACATGACGGGGTCGATGCGCGTCATGCCCACGCTCTGCAGCACGTCGAGGTGCTTGATGTAGTTCTCGGAGAACGTCATCCAGAAGCGGATCTGCTTGAGGCCCTTGATGTTGCGGACGAGGCTTTCCTCCTCCTCGTGATAGATGAGGTAGCTCTTGCGCGGGCCGACCTCCGGGTAGTCGATCATGGTCGAGATCGAAAGCGGATCGATGTCGATCCACTCGCCATTCTTCCAGTATTTGCCGCGCTGCGTCACCTCGCGGAGGTTGATCTCCGGATTGAAGTTGGTCGCGAACGACTTGCCGTGGCTGCCGTCGTTGCAGTCGATGATGTCGATGGTCTCGATGGTGTCGAACAGGTGCTCCTGCGCGTAGGCGCAGAAGATGTTCGAGACGCCCGGATCGAAGCCGCAGCCGAGCACGCCCAGGATGCCGCGCTCCGCATAGCGATCGTGATAGGCCCACTGCCACGAATATTCGAACTTCGCGACGTCGCGCGGCTCGTAGTTGGCCGTGTCCATATAATGCACGCCGGTCTTGAGGCACGCATCCATGATCGGAAGATCCTGGTACGGCAGCGCCATGTTGATCACGAGATCGGGCTTCACCCGCTCGATCAGGGCCACCGTCTCGTCGACGTTGTCGGCGTCCACCTGACTGATTTCGATGGGGCTGACGCAGCGCGCCGCCACCTTCTCGCAGCTTTCGAGGCGGCGCGAAGCGAGATGCACCTTTTTGAAGACGTCGCGGTTCATCGCGCACTTCTGCGCGGTGACAGACCCGGCCGCACCGGCCCCAATGATCAAGACGCTGTCCAAAATGAAGCTCCCTTCCGAATGCTGTGAGCCCGAACGCCGTAAAGCATGACAAAGCGTCCGGGTGCGGCTGCACGCCGGACAGGCGCTCGCAGATAGGGCACAACGGCAAGATTTTCAACAGCGCGTCGCGGCGCGAGGTCCGGCGCGCGTAAAGAATTTTTCTAGGGAAAGGCGCGGATTGTCAAAAAAGCTTCAAACCGGGCGGCAAGGGCAGCCCGCCGGTCATCTCGCTCATTTTTTCCTGGAGCGTCGCCTCGACCTTGGCCTTGGCGTCCGCCGCGGCTGCGATGATGAGGTCTTCGACGATTTCGGCTTCCTCAGGCTTCATCAGCGACGGGTCGATTTTGACTCGCTGGAAATCGCCTTTGCCGTTCAGTGTGACGGACACGAGGCCGCCGCCCGCCGCGCCTGTCACTTCCATGGAGGCGAGTTCGTCCTGCAGGCGCTGCATCCGCTCCTGCATGTCCTTGACCTGCTTCATCATGCCCATCAGGTCTTTCATGCCTGCTCGTCTCCCTTTTTGCGTTTGCCGGGAGTCTAAAGGAATTTACCCGCTGGCGCATCGCGTTATCGCCGCACCGCTGGGCGAGGAGCGATCAAAGGCGATGATATCGTATACGCTTGCTTCCAGCCGAAGCTGCACCGGCAGCTTCGGCTCGGGGCGCGACTGCGCCCCCGGCGCCAATGCGCAGGCCCTCCACGAGTTCCAACGCCCCTTATCTGAAGCTTCCCGCAGCTTGCGTACGAAACAAAAAAGGCCGGGTTTTGAGCCCGGCCTAATTGATCAGTCTTTCTTCTTCTTGTCGGTGATCTTGAAATCGGTGTCGACGGTGACGTCGTACGTGCCGTCGGCGCATGTCGAGCCCGCGATGGTGTAGAAGCCGTCGCCGGAGTGGATCTCGCCGAGCTTGCAGCCGTCCGCTTCGAGCGACTTTGTGATGCCGTTCACGGTGGCTTGCGAGAACTTGCCTTCCGAGGCGGCGAACGCGGCGCCGGATACGAACGCCAGCGCGACGGCAGAAAGTGCGAGTGAGCGCATATGTGTCTCCCTGGATGCTCTTCCGCCGGCCCTTCGAGGAGCGGCGGGATGAAAGGCTATAACATCGCGGGTTGAAGCAGCGGAACGGCAACGGAAGGGTTCGGCGAAAATCGGGAGCCGTTCCCGATTGTGCTCAAAGCGTGAGCGAAATGCTTGATGTTTGGGCGGATCTAGAGTGTGCGCCCGTCTCAGCCCGTTGCGCTGTCGTCGTCGGGAATGCTGTCGAGCGGCCACACGGTGATCTCGGCGTCGGGAAACGCTTCGAGCACGGCCGCGACCGCCGGGTGATTGCGCAGGGCTTCGCGTTCGAGGGCTTCACGCTCGCGGCGCACTTCGCCGAGCGGACGCTCGCCCGGCGTCTTGGAGAGCATGGTGACCCACCGCCGCCCGGTCCACTTGTTCAGCTTCTCGCGCAGGTCGTTGGCGAGGCCCGCCGGAGCGCCGGGCAGAAGATAGAGATCGATCGCACCCGTGGCGCCATCGAAGCGCACGAGACTGACCTCTTCTTCGAGCGCGAGCGTCAGCTTGGCATCGCGCTTGTCGCGCGCGAGCGCGACGATGTCGGTGAATGTGTTGAGCGGCCGGAGCGGCACGCCCGGTACGGTGCTGAGATCTTCCCCGCCGTCGTCGTCGGCCGTTTCGAACCCTTCGAAGCTTTCGGGCTCCGGTCCTTCGCCGCTCTCCAGTCCTTCGAATGTGAAGCGGTCGTCGTTCGGTTCGTCGTCGTAAGAGGCGACGGGCGCGTTCGTCCGTGTCGCAACCGGCGCCGGGGCGGCCTGCGAGGGAGCGGGAGCACCGCTGCGGCGCACGTCAGGTGCACCGCCGAGCGCGCGGATCACCTCGTCGGGCGGCGGCAGGTCTGCGGTGTGCGCGATGCGGATCAACACCATCTGCGCGGCGGCCACCGGGTTGGGCGCCTTGCCGGCTTCCTCCAGGCCCTTGAGCAGCATCTGCCAAAGCCGCGAGAGGAAGCCCATCGAGAGCTGACCGCCGAGCGCGCCCGCGCGCTGCTTCTCCGCAAGCGCGAGCCCCTCGCCGGCGGCGTCCGGCCCCACGGCCTTGATGCGCGCCGTGATGTGCACGGCTTCGGAGAGATCGGCCAGCACCTGCGCGGCGTCGGCTCCGTCGTGGATCAGCCCGTCGAGAGATTTGAGCGCGGTGGCGATGTCGCCGGCGGCCAACGTTTCGAGCAGATCGAAAACGCGTCCCCGGTCAGCCAAGCCGAGAAGGCCGCGGACGGCGTCCGCGCTGACCGTGCTGGCGTCACCCGGCGTGGGCCCGAGCGCGGTTGCGATGGCCTGGTCCAGCATGGACAGCGCGTCGCGCACCGACCCCTCGGCCGCGCGCGCGATGAGCGTCAGCGCGTCGTCGTCGGCTGCGGCGCCTTCGTTGGCGACGATGTTTTTGAGGTGCTGCACCAGGCGCGGCACGTCCACCCGCCTGAGGTCGAAGCGCTGGCAGCGCGACAGCACCGTCACCGGCACCTTGCGCACTTCCGTCGTCGCGAAAATGAACTTCACATGCCCCGGCGGCTCTTCGAGCGTCTTCAGGAGCGCGTTGAACGCGCCCTTCGAGAGCATGTGCACCTCGTCGATGATGAAGACTTTGGTGCGCGCCGCGAGCGGCCGGTAGCGGGCGCTCTCGATGATTTCGCGGATGTTGTCGACGCCGGTGTTGGAGGCGGCGTCCATCTCGATCACGTCGGGATGCCGGCTCTCCATGATCTCGATGCAGTGCCGCCCGGGTGACGGCATGTCGATGGTCGGCTTGTCGACGGTGTCGGTCTCGTAGTTGAGCGCGCGAGCGAGAATGCGCGCCGTCGTGGTCTTGCCCACGCCGCGCACGCCCGTCAGCATGAACCCGTGCGCGATCCGCCCCGCCGCAAACGCGTTGCGCAGCGTCTGCACCATCGTTTCCTGGCCGATCAGATCGTCGAAGGTCTGCGGGCGATATTTGCGCGCGAGCACAACATAGGGCTTCGCCGCCGCGGCGCTGCCCTCAACCTGACTCGTGTCCTCGGATTTCTTCTTCGCCATCGCCCGCCTCTTTCGCTCTACTTAGGCCCCGAAGGGGCCCGGGAGCAAGGCGACACGCGGCCAGTGCCGCCGAACAAACAGCCCCCGAAGGGGCTCGGGAGCAAGGCGACCCGGCGCAAATGCACCGCCCCCGTGGAGGGCGCCGGATTGCCTGTTGGCAATCCGATCAGCGCCCGTGAGCGAATATAGAGACTGACGAACGACCCGTGCACCTGTCGTTAGGGCTGCTTCCTTCCGGACCTGACCCGGTTGGCGACGTACTCGTCCGCCGCCAGCCTCCGGGGCGGAATATGGCGTCTCTCCAAAGGGGTGGCAAGGCTTCAGGTGCCGCATGCGCAAAATGCCTGGGGGAAGCCCGCTTTGCCTTTAACCGGCTTCTTAACTTAGGCTGGTGAACGGACAGAAATATTGCAACAATCCGCACAACAGACTGAGGGAGGGGAACCCGCGTTATGTTCGACAATCTGTTTTTATTGGCCGTCGCCGCGCTTGGATGGGGCCTCTCGCTTGCGACGTATAGCTACTTTGCCCACCGTCACGGGTGGCCGATGGGCGCTCTACAGATCGATTTCCCCGCCGTGCCGGTGCTCTTCGGTCTCGCATCCGCCGGAATTGCGGTATGGTTCGCGACGAGCCGCGGTCTCGACGACGGCGGCGGCTGGGTGATCGTGCTGTTCGGCGTGCTGCTCGCCGTTTTTTGGACCGGCTTTCTGCGCGTCGGCTCGCAGATCTCGCTGTTTCTCGCGCCGATTGCGGCCGTCCTCCTCGTTTCCGGTTGGCTAAGCGCGCCTCTCACCTGACGAAGGTCAAGCGATGTGACTTTTTGAGGCCTGCCTTGGTGGGGAGCGCTGCCGTGCGCGCTTGCTTTCGCGCTGCGATAGACGTAGTGGAACAGGACGACCAGAGCGGGGGTGTAGCATGGAGAGGCCGCGGATGATCGGGCCATAGCCGGCTCAGATCTTATCCGTGCTGCTTCCTGTATCCCCGCGGGTCTCGCCGCTCAGGGAGCCATGCTATGGCCGTCCGTCGCCTTCATCCAGACCAGCCGCACGATTTCGCGTTCACGCCTGAAAATATGGCCTGGGCGACCGAGACGATCGCGAAGTATCCGGAAGATAAGCAGGCATCTGCAATTATACCGCTGCTCTGGCGCGCACAGGAGCAGTCGAACGGCTGGCTGCCCGAGCCCGCGCTTCGCTACGTGGCGGACATGCTGGGCGTTGCCTATATCCGTGCGTATGAGGTCGCGACCTTCTACACGATGTTCCAGCTTTCGCCCGTCGGGTCCAAGGCGCACATCCAGGTTTGCGGCACGACGCCGTGCATGCTGCGCGGCGCGGAAGCCCTGGTCGAGGTCTGCAAACGCCGCATTTCCGAAGAGCCTCATGGGCTCTCGGAGGACGGCTCCCTGTCTTGGGAAGAGGTGGAGTGCCTGGGCTGCTGCGCGAACGCGCCGATGGTGCAGGTCTGGAAGGACACGTACGAGGATCTGGCGCCGGAAGCGCTGGAAAAACTGATCTCCGCCTTCGAGCGGGGCAGCAAGCCGCAACCGGGATCGCAGGCGGGCCGGGTGAGTTCGTCTCCCGAGGGCCCGCCGACGACGCTGGTCGATCCCACTCTCTATGACGGATCGGCGATCGGAAGCTGGCGCGACCGCTTCCCGGAACTCGCAGAAGGCGGCAGCGCCGCCTCCGGCCAGAGCGACAAATCTAAGGGATAGCCCGTCCATGCTGCTTGAGGACAAGGATCGGATCTTCCGCAATCTCTACGGTGTCCACGATTCCGGGCTCGACGGAGCACGCAAGCGGGGCGCCTGGGATGGCACGAAGTTCTTCATCGACAAGGGCCACGACTGGATCATCTCCGAGGTCAAGACGTCGGGCCTGCGCGGGCGCGGCGGGGCGGGCTTTCCCACGGGGCTCAAGTGGAGCTTCATGCCGAAGGCCGATCCGCGCCCCTCTTATCTCGTCATCAACGCCGATGAGAGCGAGCCCGGCTCCTGCAAGGACCGGGAGATCATGCGCCACGATCCCCATCTCCTGATCGAAGGCGCACTGCTCGCCGGCTTCGCGATGCGCGCGCATACGAGCTACATCTATATCCGCGGCGAGTTCATCCGCGAGCGCGAGCGCCTGCAGCGCGCCATCGACGAGGCGTATGCGGCCAAGCTCATCGGCAAGAACAACGTCCACGGATGGGACTTCGACCTCTACATCGCGCACGGCGCGGGCGCCTACATCTGTGGCGAGGAAACGGCCCTGCTCGAAAGCCTGGAAGGGCGAAAGGGCCAGCCGCGCCTGAAGCCGCCGTTCCCTGCAAACGTCGGCCTCTATGGCGCGCCGACGACGGTCAATAACGTCGAGAGCATCGCCGTCGTGGGCGACATCCTCCGCCGCGGCGGCCATTGGTTTGCTTCGCTCGGCCTGCCCAACAACACCGGCACCAAGCTGTTCCAGATCTCGGGCCACGTGAACCGCCCCTGCGTCGTGGAAGAGGAAATGGGCATCCCCCTTCGCCAGCTCATCGACGAGCATTGCGGCGGCGTGCGCGGCGGCTGGAACAACCTGCTCGCCGTGATTCCGGGTGGATCTTCCATGCCGCTCATTCCTGCCGAGGAATGCGAAACGCTGAGCATGGACTTCGACAGTTTGACGAAGCTCAAGTCCGGCCTCGGCACGGCGGCCATTATCGTGCTGGATAAATCCGCCGATGTCGTAAAGGCGATTGCGCGTATCGCGTATTTCTACAAGCACGAGAGCTGCGGTCAGTGTACGCCCTGTCGCGAGGGCACCGGGTGGATGTGGCGTGTCCTGGAGCGCATGGCCCGCGGCGAAGCGCAAAAGAGCGAGATCGACAAGTTGTTCGATGTATCGAAGCAGATCGAAGGCCACACCATCTGCGCGCTGGGCGATGCGGCGGCGTGGCCCGTGCAGGGTCTCATCCGCCATTTCCGCCCTGAGATCGAGCGGCGCATCGATGCCTATCAGGCGGCGCACCGGGAGGCCGCGGAATGACACGGCAACTCATCATCGACGGCAAGCTGATCGAAGCCGAGGACGGCCTCACGCTGCTTCAGGCGTGCGAGCAGGCGGGCGCAGAGATCCCGCGCTTCTGCTATCACGAGCGCCTATCGATCGCTGGCAACTGCCGCATGTGTCTCGTCGAGGTGCAGGGCAGCCCCAAGCCCATCGCCTCCTGCGCCATGGGCGTTGCCGACCTTCCGCCCAACCGTGACAACTCGCCCAAGGTGATCTCCACCCGCAGCGAGACGGTGAAAAAGGCGCGCGAAGGCGTGATGGAGTTCCTGCTCATCAATCACCCGCTCGATTGCCCCATCTGCGATCAGGGCGGCGAGTGCGACCTGCAGGACCAGGCCATCGCCTACGGCTCGGGCGGCTCGCGCTTCGTGGAGAACAAGCGCGCGGTCGAGGAAAAATACATCGGCCCGCTAATCAAGACGGCGATGACGCGCTGCATCCATTGCACGCGCTGTGTGCGCTTCATGACCGAGGTCGCGGGCGTGGAGGAACTCGGCGCCATCGGCCGCGGCGAGGATATGGAGATCACGACCTACCTCGAACGCGGCATCCTCTCCGAGATGAGCGCGAACGTGAACGACCTCTGCCCCGTTGGTGCGCTCACGCATCGTCCCTGGGCACACAACGCGCGTCCGTGGGAACTCCGCAAGACCGAGACTTTCGACGTGATGGACGCGGTCGGCTCCGCGATCCGCGTCGATGCGCGTGGCCGCGAGGTGATGCGCATCCTGCCCCGCAACAACGACGCCGTGAACGAGGAGTGGATCTCCGACAAGACGCGCCACGTCGCGGATGGCCTCCGCACGCAGCGGCTCGATCAGCCCTACATCCGCAAGGACGGCCGCCTCGTGCCTGCATCGTGGGACGAGGCGCTCGCCGCCGTCGCCGCGAAACTCAAGGCCGCGAACCCCGACCGCATCGCGGCGGTGGCGGGACCCCTCGCGGGTGCTGAGGAAATGTTCGCGCTCAAGGATCTGTTCGCGCGCCTCGGGGCCACCAACGTCGATTGCCGCGAGGACGGCGTCAGGCTCGATCCCGCGCTTGGCCGCGCAAGCTACGTCTTCAATTCCACCATCGAAGGCATCGAGAACGCCGATGCCATTCTGCTGATCGGCACCAACCCGCGCCTTGAAGCCGCCGTCCTCAATGCCCGCATCCGGAAGCGCTGGCGCAAAGGCGGCCTGACGGTCGGGCTCGTCGGCGAACGCGTGGACCTCACCTACGCGTATGAGCACCTGGGTTCGGGCGGGCGCACGCTGGCAGAGCTCGCAGACGGCAAGCACGCTTTCGCCGATGTGCTGAAGAATGCGGCTGCTCCGCTCGTCATCGTCGGAACGTCGGCTCTCGCACGCGAAGACGGCCGCGCGGTTCTCGCCGCAGCGGCGCGCATCGCGTCTGCTGCGACGGCGGGCAAGGACGCGGACTGGAACGGGTTCAACGTGCTGCACACGGCGGCTTCGCGCGTCGCGGGTCTCGATCTCGGCTTCGTACCCGAAAAGCCTGCGTCGACGAATGTCGAGAGCTTCGTTGCGGCTGCAGGCAAGGGCGAACTTTCCGTCCTGTTCCTGCTCGGTGCCGACGACATCGACACGAACGCGCTGGGCTCCGCGTTCGTCGTCTACCAAGGCAGCCACGGCGACGCCGGGGCCCATCGGGCCGACGTCATCTTCCCCGGCGCGGCCTACACGGAAAAGAGCGCGACCTACGTCAACACCGAAGGCCGCGCGCAGGTGACGGCACGCGCCGTGTTCCCGCCGGGCCTGGCGCGGGAGGACTGGACCATCGTTCGCGCCCTCTCGGCGCTCACGGGCCACACGCTGCCTTATGACACGCTCGAAGCGCTACGCGCCGCGATGTACAAGGCCGCGCCAGCGCTGGCAGCCCTCGACCGCGTGGCGCATGCGCCGGCCGATGCGCTCGCCGCGCTGGCGGGTGACAAAGCCGCCATCAAGGACGAACCGTTCCGGACGGCCGTCCGGGATTTCTATCTGACGAATCCGATTGCGCGCGCGTCGGCCGTGATGGCGGAGATGAGCGCGCTGACCAAGCAAGCGGGCAGGCCCGCCAGCTTGGCGGCGGCGGAATAGGGAAGGGGCAGAGGGCACGATGTCGGACGAGACGATCTCGACCTTCTTGGATTACGCGCTTTGGCTTGCCATTGCCGTGGGGCTGTCGCTCCTGGTGATCGTGGGCCTGCTCGTGTGTATTGCCTTCCTGCTGCTCATGGACCGCAAGGTCTGGGCTGCCGTCCAGATGCGCAAGGGGCCCAACGTCGTGGGCCCCTTCGGTCTGTTCCAGTCCTTCGCCGACCTGTTGAAATTCGTCTTCAAGGAGCCGGTGATCCCCGCCGGTGCCGACAAGGGCGTCTTCCTGCTGGCGCCGGTGGTGATGTCGCTGTGCGCGCTCGCGGCCTGGGCCGTGATTCCGATGAATCAGAACAGTTGGGGGACGTGGGTCATTGCCGACCTCAACGTGGGCGTCCTCTACATTCTCGCCATCTCCTCGCTCGGCGTCTACGGCGTCATCATGGGCGGTTGGGCGTCGAACTCGAAGTATCCGTTCATGTCGAGCCTCCGCTCGGCGGCGCAGATGATCTCCTACGAGGTCTCGCTCGGCTTCGTCGTCATCACGGTGCTGTTGCTCGTGGGTTCGCTCAACCTCGCGGCCATTGTGACGGCGCAGAACACGGGCCTCGGCACGTGGGTGGGCCTTCCCGCCTCCGCGCTCGATTGGCATTGGCTGCCGCTGCTGCCGATGTTCGTGATGTTCTTCATCTCCGCACTGGCCGAGACGAACCGCCCGCCTTTCGATCTCGTGGAGGCCGAGAGCGAACTCGTCGCGGGCTTCATGGTCGAGTATTCCTCGACGCCCTATCTCCTTTTCATGTTGGGCGAGTACGTGGCCATCGTCACGATGTGCGCGCTCGCGACGATCCTGTTTCTCGGCGGCTGGCTGCCGCCGCTCGACATCTGGCCGCTCAATCTCGTGCCCGGCATCTTCTGGTTCGGGATCAAGGTCGTGTTCATGTTCTTCATGTTCGCGATGGTCAAAGCCATGGTGCCGCGCTATCGCTACGACCAGTTGATGCGCCTCGGCTGGAAGGTGTTTTTGCCGCTCTCGCTGGCGATGGTCGTCGCCGTCGCGGGCGTTCTCGAAATCCTGAGATCGGCATAGGAGCAAGAGACCCCATGCGCGTCGCCCAGGGATTGAAATCGCTGTTCCTCGCGGAGTTCGTGTCCGCGTTCTTCCTCGCCATGCGCTATTTCTTCGCGCCGAAGAAGACGCTGAACTACCCGTTCGAGAAGGGCCCGCTCTCGCCCCGCTTCCGCGGCGAGCATGCGCTGCGCCGCTATCCGAACGGCGAGGAACGCTGCATCGCCTGCAAGCTGTGCGAGGCCATCTGTCCGGCCCAGGCGATCACCATCGAGGCCGGTCCGCGCCGCAACGACGGCACGCGCCGCACGACGCGTTACGACATCGACATGGTGAAGTGCATCTATTGCGGCTTGTGCCAGGAGGCGTGCCCGGTGGACGCCATCGTGGAGGGGCCGAACTTCGAATTTGCGACCGAGACGCGCGAGGAGCTCTACTACGACAAGGAGCGCCTGCTCGCGAACGGCGACCGCTGGGAGCGTGAGATCGCGAGGAACCTCGCACTCGACGCGCCTTATAGATGAGGGCGCCGCGCAAAACTGACAGTTCCCCTCCCCCTTGTGGGGAGGGGTTAGGGGTGGGGGGAAGCTCAACGGTAGACGTTCTGCGATCCCCCCTCCCGACCTCCCCCACAAGGGGGGAGGAGGAGAAGCGAGGGGCGAATGGCACTGACGGCGATCTTTTTCTATCTGTTCGCGACGCTTGCGCTGGCGTCGGCGGCGATGGTGATCGTCGCCCGCAACCCCGTGCACGCCGTGCTGTTCCTGATCCTCACGTTCTTCAACGCGGCCGGCCTGTTCATTCTGCTCGGGGCCGAGTTTCTGGCGATGCTGCTCGTGATCGTCTACGTGGGCGCGGTCGCGGTGCTGTTCCTGTTTGTCGTCATGATGCTGGACGTGGACTTTGCGGAGCTGCGCGCGGGTTTCATCAAGAACGCCCCCGTCGGCCTGCTTGTCGGTGGCGTGGTACTGGCGGAACTGGTGCTTCTCGTGCTCGCCCGTGGTGTTGCGCACGCGCCTGCCGGTAAGGGCGCAGTGCCGATCACAGGCGCCGTCACCAACACCGAGGCGCTGGGGCAGGTCCTCTATACGAAGTACGTCTACTTCTTCCAGGGCGCGGGCCTCGTGCTCCTTGTCGCGATGATCGGCGCCATCGTGCTGACGCTGCGGCACAAGGAAGGCGTGAAGCGCCAGTCGGTTCCGGACCAGAACGCACGGTCGCCCAAGACGGCAGTCGAGATGGTCAAAGTCGCCCCCGGCGGCAGCGCCATTCCCGAAGCCACGGCGAAACGGTAGCGCGAGCGGGATAGAGGAGAGGAACATCGCCATGGAGATCGGGCTCGGACATTACCTCACGCTCGCTGCGTGCCTGTTCACGCTCGGCATGTTCGGCATCTTCCTCAACCGGAAGAACGTGATCGTCATCCTGATGTCTGTCGAGCTGATGCTGCTCGCCGTGAACATCAATTTCGTCGCCTTTTCGCACTTTAACGCCGATCTCGTCGGCCAGGTCTTCGCGCTCTTCGTGCTGACGGTCGCCGCCGCCGAAGCCGCCATCGGTCTTGCGATCATCGTCGTTTACTTCCGCAACCGCGGCTCGATCTCGGTCGACGACGTCTCCATGATGAAGGGTTAGCGGCACTCATGATCTATACCCTCATCGTCCTCCTGCCGTTGGCTGGCGCGCTCATCGCGGGCCTGTTCGGCCGCATCCTCGGCCCGCGTCCGTCCGAGATCGTCACCACCGCGCTGCTCATGATTGCGGCGCTTCTTTCGTGGGTGGTGTTCGTGCAGGTCGGCTTCTCGGGCGAGACGGCCCGCGTGCCGCTGTTCCGCTGGATCACGTCGGGCGACCTCGACACGGCCTGGTCGCTCCGGATCGACACGCTCACGGCCGTCATGCTGGTGGTCGTCACGACGGTGTCCGCCCTCGTGCACCTCTACTCCATCGGTTACATGCATGAGGACGACAGCCGCCCGCGCTTCTTCGCCTACCTCTCGCTCTTCACCTTCGCGATGCTGGCCCTCGTCACCAGCGACAACCTCGTCCAGATGTTCTTTGGTTGGGAAGGCGTGGGCCTCGCGTCCTACCTGCTCATCGGCTTCTGGTACAAGAAGCCGTCGGCCAATGCGGCGGCCATCAAGGCCTTCGTCGTCAACCGCGTGGGTGATTTCGGCTTCGCCCTCGGCATCTTCGCGCTGTTCGCCGTCTTCGGCACCATCAGCTTCGACGCGATCTTCGCCGCCGCGCCCGGCGAGGTCGGCAACACGATCGAGTTCGTCGGCTATCGGGTCGATACGCTGACGCTGATCGCGCTGCTGCTGTTCATGGGCGCCATGGGCAAGTCCGCCCAGTTCCTGCTGCACACCTGGTTGCCGGATGCGATGGAGGGCCCCACGCCCGTCTCGGCCCTCATTCACGCGGCCACCATGGTGACGGCCGGCGTGTTCATGGTCGCGCGCCTTTCGCCGGTGTTCGAGCTGGCGCCGGCCGCGCTCAACGTCGTCGTCTTCATCGGCGCGCTGACGGCGTTCTTCGCCGCCACCGTCGGCCTCGTTCAGAACGACATCAAGCGCGTCATCGCTTATTCCACGTGCTCGCAGCTC
The DNA here is from genome assembly GCF_000503895.1 of Hyphomicrobium nitrativorans NL23. NCBI lineage: Bacteria > Pseudomonadati > Pseudomonadota > Alphaproteobacteria > Hyphomicrobiales > Hyphomicrobiaceae > Hyphomicrobium > Hyphomicrobium nitrativorans. Next base: position 3,328,268 of record NC_022997.1, on the reverse strand, counting down.
GGCTACATGTTCGTCGCGCTGGGCGTCGGCGCCTATTCGGCCGGCATCTTCCACCTCTTCACGCACGCCTTCTTCAAGGCGCTTCTGTTCCTCGGCGCGGGCTCGGTCATTCATGGCCTGCATCACGAGCAGGACATGCGCCGCATGGGCGGCCTTTCGAAGAAGCTGCCGTTCACGTGGGCGATGATGCTGATCGGCACGCTGGCGCTGACCGGTGTCGGCATCCCGCATCTCGTCGGTTTCGCAGGTTTCCATTCCAAGGACGCCATCATCGAAGCCGCCTACGCGGCCCACACGCCGAGCAACTATGCGTTCTGGGCGCTCATCGTGGCCGCCTTCATGACGTCGTTCTACTCCTGGCGTCTGATGTTCCTCACCTTCCACGGGGAAACCCGCGCCGATCATCACGCCTACGACGAGGCGCACGAAGGCCCCTGGGTCATGCGCATCCCGCTCATCGTGCTGTCCGTGGGCGCGGTCTTCGCCGGCGTCGTGTTCTACCCGTACTTCATGGGCAGCGGCTACGAGGGCTTCTGGCGCGAGGCGCTTTACGAGCTGCCGGGCAAGGACATTCGCCATCACATGCACGAGGTGCCGGAATGGGTGTTCTGGGCGCCCGCCATCGCGATGCTCGCGGGTCTCGGACTGGCGACGCTCTATTACATCGTAAAGCCGGGTCTGCCGGAAGCGACGGCCCGCGCGTTCCGCCCCGTCTATCTGTTCCTGCTCAACAAGTGGTACATCGACGAGCTCTATGACCGCATCTTCGTGCGTCCAGCCTTTGCCATCGGTCGCTTCCTCTGGAAGGGCATCGACGGGGCGGTCATTGACGGCGCCATCGACCGCGTCACGCGCGGCGTGCTCTGGGGCACCGGCTTCGTCAACCGCTTCCAGACGGGCTACCTTTACCACTACGCATTCGCCATGCTGATCGGCGTCGCGGGTCTCCTGACTTACTTCATTCTGACGGGAGGCCGGTAAACCCCCATGGACATTTCCGCCGCTCCCATCCTCTCCATCGTCACGTTCCTGCCGCTCGTGGGTGCGCTGTTCATCGCGCTTCTCTCGCGCGAGGCGGTGCAGAACATTCGTTACACCGCGCTCTGGACGACGCTGATCACGTTCGCGCTCTCGCTGCTCATCTGGATCAACTTCGACGCATCGAGCGCTGGCTTCCAGTTCGTCGAGGAGCGCGACTGGCTCGGACCCATCAAGTACAAGATGGGCGTCGACGGCATCTCCATGCTGTTCGTCATCCTGACGACGTTCCTGATGCCGCTGTGCATCCTCGCGTCATGGGAGTCGATCGGGAAGCGCGTCAAGGAATACATGATCGCCTTCCTCGTGCTGGAAACGCTCGTCATCGGCGTCTTCTGCGCGTTGGATCTCGTGCTCTTCTACGTGTTCTTCGAAGGCGGCCTCATCCCGATGTTCCTCATCATCGGCGTGTGGGGCGGTGCGCGGCGCGTCTACGCGAGCTTCAAGTTCTTCCTCTACACGTTCCTCGGGTCGGTGCTGATGCTGGTCGCCATGATGGCAATGTACTGGCATGCGGGCACGACCGACATCCCGACGCTTCTGACGACGACGTTCCCGTCCGACATGCAATTCTGGCTATGGCTTGCGTTCTTCGCGTCCTTCGCGGTCAAGATGCCGATGTGGCCGGTGCATACGTGGTTGCCGGATGCGCACGTCGAGGCGCCGACCGCCGGCTCCGTCATCCTCGCCGGTATCCTCTTGAAGCTCGGCGGCTACGGCTTCCTGCGCTTTTCGCTGCCCATGTTCCCCGAGGCGAGCGAGACGTTCGCGCCGCTCGTCTTCGGCCTCTCCGTCATCGCTATCGTCGCCACGTCGCTGATCGCCCTCGTGCAGGAGGATATGAAGAAGCTGATCGCCTATTCGTCCGTCGCCCACATGGGCTTCGTGACGATGGGCATCTTCACCTTCTCGCGGCAGGGCATCGACGGCGCCATCTTCCAGATGCTGTCGCACGGGCTCATCTCGTCCGCGCTCTTTCTCTGCGTCGGCGTGGTGTACGACCGCCTCCACACGCGCGAGATCAAGGCTTATGGCGGCATCGTCGAGCGGATGCCGATCTACGCCGCGATCTTCCTCGTCTTCACGATGGGCAACGTCGGCCTGCCCGGCACGTCCGGCTTCGTCGGCGAATTCCTGACGCTGCTCGCAGCCTTCAAGGCCAACACGCTCGTCGCCGTGATTGCCACATCCGGCGTCATCTTCTCGGCGGCCTATGCCCTCTATCTCTATCGTCAGGTGGTCTTCGGCCCGCTCGAAAAGCCGTCGCTGAAAGCCCTTGCCGACGTCACGCCGCGCGAGATCGCGATCCTCGCACCGCTC